>CAXMPK010000098.1:0-2286 GCA_964195405.1 uncultured Acidimicrobiia bacterium | reverse complement strand
GCCAGTGGCGGCTTGTTCATTGGGGCGGTCTGGGCCCGGGCTGTGGGTGTGATCCTTGCTGTCATCTCGGGGCTGGTCGCTTTCGCTTGGCTGCCCTACTACCCGGTGTGGGCGATCCTCATCATCACAGTCTCGGTGTTTACGGTCTGGGCGCTCACAGTCCACGGCCGTGACATCACCATGGGATACGAAGATATTTAGGACGACTCCGACATCCTTTGACAGACCGGACGGGGCGCCCGTTGCCGGAACCATGTGCTGTTCAGTTCTGTCTCGGCGACCACCCAATTGTCGCCGGCGGTGACCGAACTGATGGAGATACTCGCGATCGTTTCGCTGCCTCTAGGATTGAAACGGAGAGCAAATACGCAAAGGAGATCATATGACGCAGCCAACAAAGGGCTGGTATACCGACCCAACCAGCGAGTACATGTACCGCTACTGGAACGGAACACAGTGGACTAATCAGGTGAGCAGCAGCGGTACCACCCTTAACGACCCCAAGGTCATGGATCCGTCAGCCGCCACCACTCCACCGGCGCCGGGTTCGGAAGCGGCGAGCCCACCTCAGGCTGACGTCGCGCCAACGGTTCAGGTCACGCAGAAGAGGGGGTCGGGAGTCGGCACCGTCATTGCGGCAATCCTGGCCATCGTGGCCGTCGTCGTGCTGATCGTCGTGCTGGTGAACCTGTCAGGTGACGACTCGCCAACATCGGACACCGAGGTTTCGACTCCCGCTCCAGTGACCACCATTGCACCGTAAAGGGCAAGTCGCTCGACCGAGCCGGGCAAGACTCTCTGATCCGTGGATCTACAAGCTGTGCCCGCACCGGTCCGCAACTATCCGTTGAGTCGGGAGTAGCGGGGAGTGGTGTCGGCCGGGGGCCAATGGCTCCCAACTGGGCTCCCGCAGGAGCCGTAACGGTCAGTAAGGGTGCGACATTGTGGGTGGTCACGACCTAAAGGTCTGCGCTGTCGAGTTGGTCTTTTGGTGCCTTCTCTGGACCTGCGAGCAACTCGATGAGTACGACGATTCCTAGGGCTAGGGCAGCTGTGATGATCACGAGTAGTCCGCTTGGTGCAGGCCCAAGGAGCACGAAGAGGAGTCCGATGACCACTACCACCACTTGGATGGTGCGTTTCCATTCGGCCAGGAATGCTGTGAATCCGCTGGGTTGCTCCTCGTCTGGGCGACGCCAGGAGTCGAGTGTTCGAGATGTCCAATCCCTGAAGAGATCAGCTCGCTCGGAGGGGCCAGTCGCCCAAGCGACGAAGCCAACGATGAGGGCGAGCAGCAGAATCGCCCATGTCGCCTGTGTCAATCGGGCAAGGACGGTGTCCCATACCGCGCCCGCTCCCTCTCTTACTATCTCATCGTCGATCCCGTTGATGGTCGCGTTGCGACCGATGCGGAGAGCCACCAGGCTTAGCAACAGGGCCAGGGCGGTTCCGAAGCCGAGGAACTGGGTCATTCGACGGTGGTTCGGCGAGGCCCAGACTGCTCCAGCGATTAGGACGAGTGCCAGAAGGGGAAGGAACCATCCCATTATTTCCAGCCATCGAGCTACCGCCTGGGCTGCCGCCAGATCCTCGTTCTCATATAGAACGATCTGGCCAAGGCTGACGTCGAGATCAGGGAGGTCGAGACCGGCCGCTTCCACCCGGTCGACGATGACTGCGCCGATCTGGTCGAGGTCGATGGCGACCTTGCCCTCTTCGGCTATCAGCGCCCCGTCGTTTCCGCTGAGTATCGCACTGACGCCCTTATGGGTGACACGAAGCGTCGCCGTCCATGCCGACGTCACAGCATCCGATTGGATAACCTCGTTGGCGACCCCGGCGACCAGGTCCTCGATTGTCGACGTCAGCGGGGAGGCCAGGAAACTCAGTTCATCAGGCAGGACGTCTGTCACGAAAACTTCTACACCAGCCGCTTCGATGACACTGTCGGCTACGCGTATCGAGAGGACAGTGGCGATTGCGTCGTCCTGGGGCAGCGTTTGGAAGGTCGCGACGAACTGGTCCTCGTCTTGAAGAGGGGTCTTTAACCACACGGCATCCACAGCGGCAACTACCGCGATGATGGCCAAAACGGCCAGCACACCGGCGAGGATCCTGCGCCAAAGCGGGCCCCGGGCCCGTCGCTCGTCGAGCTGGACACGCAGCGCCTCGTTCTCCGAACGCAGCGCTTCCATTTCCCCCCCAGAGGTGGAGGCTGATTGATTCTCGTTGCTCACTATCTTGCCTTCCTCGACCGTCAGAACACTTGCGCTGACACTATCTGAA
>CAXMPK010000097.1:0-1987 GCA_964195405.1 uncultured Acidimicrobiia bacterium | reverse complement strand
GAAAGTGAGATTAGGCTCGGCGATTCGCCCGCTGGGGGAACCAATAGCGGAGGGGGAAGGCAACATGGTGAGCACGATCAGGAGCTTGAGGCGACCATCGCTGCTTGTGGCAGTAGCCGTGGCAGTGACCGGTTTTTTGGTATTCACTGTCGGAACGGCAAGCGGAGCCAACCCGCGTACCTGCAATGGCCTCGAAGCCACGATCATCGGAACTCAAGGCGACGACGACATCGTTGGTACCAATGGTGCCGATGTCATTGTTGGTCTTGGGGGTGACGATGAGATCAGTGGTCTACGAGGGGCAGATGTCATCTGCGGAGGCTCCGGCGACGACACGCTGTTGGGAAACCAAGGGAGCGACACGCTGTTCGGTGGTCCCGGTCGTGACTCGCTGCGGGGTGGCACGGGCACCGATGAGCTAAACGGTGGCCCGGGCAATGATTTGTTGAACGGGCAGTCTGGAGCAGACGAGCTCAACGGGGATGCTGGCAACGACACCCTCGACGAAAGCGGTGAGTCCGGGCTTGACACCATGGACGGTGGCCCAGGTAACGACACCATCAATGGAGGGCCAGGTGACGACACCCTGCTAGGTGGGACTGGCAACGATACGATCGACGGTGGCCCCAATTCCCAGAACAACCCGCAGGGTGACTTCTGTGACGCCGGCGGCCAGGGTCAAGACTCCGAGGTGAACTGCGAGCTTCCGTAGGCAGTAGGGACCGACTGTCACTCATCGAAGAACGCTCCGGCTGAGCATTCAAACAGCGACCGGGCCGCGTGTTGAGCACCTAATGGGATTGATGGCCGGTAACCAGCCTTACCCCACTAGACGCGCCACTCGGGAATTGGATCGCCCGACGAGCACCCGTGAGGTAGCGCATATGTGCCGATATGGGTGGGTCTAGATGTACCCGGCCATCAGGTTGGTGACAGTCGGCTGATGGGTGGGCGCCGTCCGAGGGAGCTGTGACTCCGTCGGTGGTTGTAGTAGTCGAGCCATGGTTGCAGGGCTTGAGCGCGTTCGCTATTGCTGGTGAAGACCTGCCGGTAGGCCCATTCGGTTTGCAGGGTCCGGTTGAATCGTTCCACTTTGCCGTTCTGCCAGGGGCAGTGGGGGCGGATCGTCACGTGTGTGGCGTCGAGGGTGGCGAGGACGTCGGCGACGGCGCTGCTTTTGGTGTAGCTCCAGTGGTTGTCGGTCATCACCGCCTCGATGTGGTTGATGCCATGGGACGCAAAGAACTGGGCGGCTCTGGCCAAGAATCCGGCTGCGGTGGCGCCTTGCTCATCTGGGAGGATCTCGGAGTAGGCGAGACGGCTGTGGTCATCAACGGCTGAATGCACGTAGTCGTAGCCGATCCGGGCCTTCTTCTTGGCTGCGGTTGATCCCATCTGGCGTCCCCACACTCGCCAGCCACCACCGGGTGGGATCCTCCCGATCTTCTTCACATCGACATGGATGAGCTCCCCGGGCCGGTCCCGCTCATAGCGAGTGGTGGTGACCTTGGAGGCTCGGATCACCTCCCCGGTCAGCGGATCACACTCCCGCAGATACGGAACCTCATAGCGGCGCAAGATCCGGCTGACGGTGCGCGCCGGCACCCCCAGTTCATCAGCGAGCCGATCCGGGCCCACCCGACGCTCCCGACGGGCCTCCACCACTCGCTGCTCCACGACAGCAGCGGTGCGGTTCGGGGAACGATGCGGCCGTGACGACCGATCCACCAGGCCCGGCTCCCCCTCAGCATCCCAACGGGCCAGCCAACGATGGGCACACTGGCGAGATATCCCCATCGCTTTGGCGACATGGGCAACCGGCATCCCCTCGAAGCGGACCCGTTCAACGATCAGACGACGCCCATAAACGGTGAGCCGAGCATTACGGTGACCCATGAAGACCTCCGATGGGTGTTGACAGCAATCACCACTCCACTCGGAGGTCTTCACCTACGTCAAACTGTCACCAACGTCCCGGCCGAGTACA
>CAXMPK010000096.1:0-12352 GCA_964195405.1 uncultured Acidimicrobiia bacterium | reverse complement strand
CGGGCTTAATCAGGTTCGTTCCAGAATTGCTTGAACAACCGGACTATCCCCAGGCAGCCATACCTGCCGGGCCGCCCGTCTATCTGGTTCTCTTGGATGGATACCCGCGGTTCGACACCTTGGCGGACTTGGGATTCGATAACTCTGAATTCGTTTCAGGACTGGTGAAACGCGGCTTTGACCACTACCCGCATGCACAGAGTGAGTTCAGGTGGACGTACTTGACCCTCACGAAGATGCTTACGGATGGCTATGACGGACCAGACGAGTGGGGTGAGGATTCTCTCAGGGCGGAACTGCGGAACTCGTGGCGGCTACCTGAAGATTATGTCGCGGTGGCCTCACCGGCTGACCTCCTCATCATCCCTGGTTCTCGGATTCTCAACCCTGGTGGTCTTACCTTGATGGAGGCCGAGTTCATCAGAGACTCGGCCTTTGCCTACTTTCCTGCTGCTGGCGACTTTGTCATGAATGGATTGAGGAGGCAACTAGAACGCTCGGTCGAGATTGTGGCCACGACGGCCGAGCGGCGTGTATTTGCCCACCTCCTTGCTCCGCACACGCCCTTTCTTTTCGCCGAAAATAGTTCCCCAGCGGAGATCCCATCGTGTTGGCCGGACTGCAACATCACGGACATAAGCCCCGAACGTCTTCAAATGACGATGAGCGAGTACACCGATGGGCTAGTTGGAAGCATCGAGCGCTTGAACATCATCGTTCTCAACATGGTCGATGAGATTCTGGCGGAGCATCCGGATGCTTTAATCGTGCTCTTCTCAGATCATGGAGCCAGGTTCGACGATGGAGACCTGGATGAATGGCACCGCCCGTTTCTCGCTGCTCGCACACCATCTCATCCACGACTGTTCGCGACCGACCCGACACCCGGGTCGATCCTTCAACAACTGGATGCCCTCGGCTCCTAGGCCCAATCACCCGCCCACAATCGGCATTATGTGCGGTCTGGCAACCACTTATTCGTCTTCTTGTTTTGGTGACCACCCGGCCAGTTTCTTCACTCAAGGGAGTGGGTGTCCACGGCCTGTCCGCCGTCTCTCAACAAAGTTGATTGTTGGATGTCCCTAGGACCGTAGGTGGGAACTACTAGTAGACATTTATCGCCCAGATACCGGACATCACGGACACGCTAGTCGCTCAGCGGCACCTCTTTTTCTTGGTGAGAAGCGAACCTCCCCTACAACCCCGCAGGACGATTCGATTCTTGGAATTTCTGCATACCGGCCCAGCCACCCTCAGAAATGAGCTGCGATGGTTTCGGCCACTCTCGCCTCCCTCACCTCAGGGTCAAGGTCACGGGCGTAGACACGTTGGAGGACCTCAGGGGTATGGCCCATGTGAGCTGCTACCTCCACGATGGTGTACCCCTCCGCCACCAGGATGGAGGCCATGGTGTGGCGGAGAGAGTGGAGGGTGACACCAGGTTCCAGGCCAGCATGTTTCCACTCACCAACGAAGTACCTGGAGACATAGTCAGGACGGAGGAGCGACCCGCTCGGCACTGCACGGAAGATGAGGTCCAGCCCCAAAGGTTCAACCTCGTACTTCTCCCCGGCTGCCAGCCGGTCTGCCGCCAGTCTTGTCCTATGCGATCTGAGAGCAGCCACTGTGTCAGCGTCGAGGCCGATGAGGCGACGACCAGCAGCACTCTTTGGGGTCTTAGCGAACACCACACCCCCATCAATGCCGAGTGATCGTTCCACCTGGAGGCTGCCACTGTCGAGGTCAACGTCGGACCACGTCACCCCGGCCAACTCGCCTCGACGCATCCCGCTGACCGCTGCCAACCTCCACAACGGGAACAGATATTCGGAACGATCACAGTCCTGCACATGGTCGAGGAACCGTCTGATCTGGTCAGGTGTGGGACGGACAATCTCACGTTTAGACCGCACCACTGGCCTCAAATGCTTCGGTACAACAGCCGGGTCACTGGTAGTTGGGCGTCCGCCATAGCCCGATGGAAAACCCTGTACAGCTTCACCACCGACCGATCCGACAGACCCTTCGCCTCCCTCAAACTGATCAACCAACCATGCACGACAAGATGGTTCAGATCGGCGACCCGGATATGACCCAGGCCTGGTGAGATGTGAATGCGAACTGCCTCCTCGTATCCACTCATGGTTCGACGGGCGAGATGACCAGCCTCGAATTGGGACCGGACCAGGCCCAGCCAATCCGATAGGTAGTCGGCGACACTCATTCGACCGAAGTTCAAATTTGACGACGATGACCGCTCAACGTGGAAAGCCTTCAACGCCTCAGTCGCCGCCGATTCAGTGTCGAAAGCACCGAGGCTCAACCTTCGACGGACAACGCTGCTGCCCTCGAACACACGCGGTGTGAGAGCCGTCCACCTGCCATTCGACCTCCGATAGACCGATCCTGGTACACGTACTCGTGACATGTCTTCTCTCCTTCGTTTGGAGCGAAGAGGCCGCTGCGGTTGCAGATCGGTTGCAGAATCGCTACCCGCGCATGGAACGACTAGCTAGCTGACCAGCGAACTGGCCAGGCAACCGGCCCGCCCCCGTAGCTCAGGGGATAGGGCACCGGTCTCCGGAACCGGGAGCGCAGGTTCGAGTCCTGCCGGGGGCGCCTACTGGTTGGTCCGGCCTCAACAGGGACTGTCGCTATGTAGGGTTCCACTCACCGCGCTTTTCTTTTGGGAGCGGTGTGGAGGAGATCGACATGGTCCGTGATCGTCTGAAAAACGGAAAACCATCGACAGCTACCTCCATTTGTTGTCGTGATATCACCATCGGGGAGGGGCCGAAGTGAACAAGATCATCCCGGTAGAAGATGCCGTCGCACTGATCGCAGATCGGGATGTCGTAGCTGTGTCCGGGTACGGCACCAACGGAATACCGGAAAAGCTGCTGGCAGGGCTGGAGAGCCGCTTTCGCGAATCCGGTGACCCACGCGATCTCACGTTGATGTTCGCGTCTGGGATCGGTGACAGCAAAGAAGGCGGACTCAACCGGCTTGGTCACGAAGGACTTCTGAAGCGAACGATCGGGGGTCATTACGGCCTGATTCCCAAAATCGAGAAGCTTGCCCAAGAGAATCTGATCGAGGCGTACAACTTTCCGGAAGGGGTCATCACTCACCTCTACCGCAACATCGCAGGCGGCACTTTAGGTGCTCTGTCCCACGTGGGACTTGAAACATTCGTCGATCCCCGGCTCGAGGGCGCAAAAGTCAATGAAGCTGCTGTGGAGGATCTTGTGGAGCTTCTTCACCTCAACGACGAGGAGATCCTTTATTTCAAAGGAAACCCGATCAATGTTGCTCTAATCCGCGGCACAACAGCCGATCCAGAAGGCAACATCAGCCTGGAAAAGGAGTCGCTCAACCTCGAAAACCTCTCGTTGGCGCTCGCAGCCCGCAACTCAGGAGGAGTTGTGATCTGCCAAGTGGAGCGTATCGCCCAACTGAATTCAATCGACGCTCGACATGTTCGAATCCCGGGAATGATGGTGGACTGCATCGTGGTATCCGAGCCCGAGTTCCACATGCAGAATTTCGATACCCAATACAACCCTGCTCTATCTGGAGAGATCCGCATTCCTCTTGAAACAGTGGCGCCGCTTCCGCTCAACGAGAAGAAGGTTGTACTTCGGCGTGCCGCGATGGAACTGACCCCGGGGGCGATCGTCAACCTCGGTGTCGGCATGGCGTCAGAAGTCGGCAACGTCGCCAATGAGGAAAAAATCTCCGATCGAATAATGCTCACCGTCGATCCGGGAGTCTTCGGAGGCGTGCCACTTTCGGGGGACGGGTTTGGTGCGTCGTTGAACTATGTGGCATCGATCGATCATGCGACACAGTTCGACTTCATTGATGGCGGCGGCCTCGACATCGCAGTTCTCGGTTTCGCTGAATGCGATGGGGCAGGCAACGTAAACGCCAGTCGATTCGCCAACCGCTTTCCTGGATGTGGCGGATTCATCAACATCTCACAGAACAGCAAGAAAGTGGTTTTCGTGGGCACCTTCACATCTGGCGGGCTGAAGACCGACATGGTCGATGGACAACTCCGAATTCTGGAAGAGGGCAGGTACGCCAAATTCGTAGAGACTGTTGGTCAGGTCACGTTCGCCGGGAGCAGAGCCGGTCGAGAAGGGCGAAGCATCGTTTACGTGACCGAGCGCTGTGTTTTCGCGCTCCGAGAAGATGGGCTTGAACTGATCGAGTTCGCCCCCGGCATCGATATCAAAAAGGAAATTCTCGATCTTTTGCCATTCGACCCGCGAGTAGTCGATCCGCGGCCCATGGACAAGGCACTGTTCCATGAGGAATCCTTGGGCCTCAGACAACGTCTGTCAGACATCGGCATCGAAGATCGGATCAGCTACACGCCCGAGACCAACACACTCTTTCTCGACTTCTCCGGCATGCGAGTAGACAGCCACCAAGATATCGACCGAATAAGGGAGGCGGTCATAGGCACGTTGGAGCCCCTAGGCAAGAAGGTGGTGTCGATCGTCAACTACGACGGCTTCTGGGTCGACCCGGAGGTTGCTGACGAATACCTCGACCTTGTTCGATTGGTTGAGTCCAATTACTACATCAAAGTCTCTCGCTACACGACAAACGGTTTCATGCGAATCAAGTTGGCACGTGGATTAGAGGATCGCCATATCTCATCAGATCTGGTTCACAGCTATGCCGAAGCCAGGGAGTCACTCGATTCCGAGTAGAGCGCCTCGCGGCTGATTTGACGATGACCGATGCGAAGTCATCGTTCTGTAGTCGCCTCCATAGTGGACGGTCGAAGGGCGCCATCAATGATTCGCCCCTAGAGTCGAGTGTTCGAATCGAAAGCGTCACGTGTGTCAATGACAAGAATGGTCCCGGCTATGGCCACCATGACCGACGAAATTCGAGAGATCGTTTCAGCCGATCTCACCGAAGCCGAAACCGGATCGGGCGTTGCGGCAATTGTCTCCACCTACGTTGGACAGAAGACACTCCTCAATCCGGAGAATCGCGTCGGCGATCCGAATCGGTACAAACAGCACATCCTCCACGTCGAACCTGACAGCTCCTTTTCGATCGTAAGTCTTGTTTGGATTCCAGGTCAGGAGACCCCAATCCACGATCACGTCTCCTGGTGTGTCGTTGGTGTGCATGAGGGTGAAGAATCCGAGGAGCGCTTCGCTGTGGTCGAAAGCAACGGCGACAAACATCTGAAGCTGGAAGGAACCGGCACCAACCCCGAGGGTCAGGTCGTGTGGCTCTCACCGCCCGGGGATATTCACCGCGTCACCAACACTGACAACCGGACCACAATCTCAATCCACGTCTACGGCGCGGACATATCGGTTCTGGGAACCAGCATTCGACGCGAATACGACCTACCGATCAGAAGCTGACGTAAATGGCCGCACCAAGTGGCTTTTCGTACCGGGCCCGAAAAAGCGGGGAAGTCGAGATCATGCACAATGGGCGCCACGCCACGACACTCCGAGGATCCAAGGCGAGCAGGTTCCTCGTCGACATCGATTCAACTGACTCACAGCAGTTGATGGCGCGGGTCACCGGCAACTACAAACGTGGCAACGAGCGTCGATAGAACCAGTCACTCATCTCGCATAGACTCATCACATGCCCAGAGCCATTTGGAAAGGTGCAATCAACTTCGGTCTCGTCACGATCCCGGTCGGTCTGTACACCGCCACCGACAACAAGACCCCGAAGTTCAAGCAGCTGCGAAAGACCGACCACTCCCCCATCAAGTACAAGCGGGTAGCGGAAACCGACGGCGAAGAAGTCGTTTGGGACGACATCGTCAAGGGCTACGAGTTCGAGAAGGACCGCTACGTCGTGTTCACCGACGAGGAGCTGGCGTCAGCCCACCCCGCCGGCAACAAATTGGTCGATGTCGTTCAGTTTGTCGACGAGTCCGAAATCGACCCGATGATGTACAAGTCGTCGTATTACCTGGCGCCGGAGAAGACCGGGATCAAGGCATACCGCATCCTCAAAGAAGCCCTCCAAGCAAAGGGGCGCGTCGCCATCGCCAAGGTCTCAATCCGTGAAAAGCAGCAGCTGGCGACACTCCGTGCCAAAGACGGGATGATCGTCATGGAGACGATGTTCTGGCCCGACGAGCTTCGAGATGCCGAGTTCGAAGAGATGGAAACCGAGGTCGAGATCAGACCGGAGGAGGTCGAGATGGCAGCGACGATCATCGATAACCTGACCCGTCCATTCGAAGGCGGTGACTACGTCGACTCGACCCGTGGAGCAATCGAAGACCTCGCCGAAAAGAAGATCGCCGGCGAGGAAATTGTGGCACCAGCATCACCAGAGCCAACAAAAGTGGTCGATCTGCTCGAGGCCTTGAAGGCTTCAGTGGAAGCAACCAAGGTGAAACAAGCCAAAGCCGGGTAAAGGATGTCCGCTCAACCTGGGCCCTCCTCGGCCCAGGTCACCGTCTCGGGATCGGCGATCTCGATCCCCTTGTAGACCGGAGCCCGGAGGTGGTTGTCGAGGGTCCACTCCTTGAACTCCACATTGACCACAATCCCCGGCTCGACCCAGGTCGGTTGCCCCGGCGCGATGACCTCATTGACAAATGGGCTGTTGGGACGTTCCATCTGGTGGAGGGCATCAGCAAAAGCGGACAATGACTGCTCATTGAAACCTGAGCCCACCGCGGCAATCCAGCGCAAACCTTCCGGACTGTGCAAACCAACCAACACGGAGCCAAAGGTCGTTGCCCGACCGCCCTCACCGGCGAGATATCCGCCGACGACAGCCCGCACCCGATGTTTGACCGCGATCTTCCTCCAATCACTCGAGCGACGACCGGGCTGATAGACCGAGCCGAGTTTCTTGGCGACGATGCCTTCGATTCCCTTGGCCTTCACTGCCTCAAACAAGCTCGTCCCGGTCGTTGGGTTTGGATCGGGCACGATGATCGGTGATTCCAGATCGAGTTCGCCCAGCATCTCGCGACGGTCCTCGTAGGGGCGAGATGTCACCTCCTCACCACGAAACAACAGGTCAAACACGACAAGGTTGACACCTACACGAGCTCCGGTACCTGCCCCGCCAAACCCGGTCCTTCGCTGGAGAAGTGAAAACGAGGGGATGCCTTCCTCATCGAACGCCGTCACCTCCCCGTCGACAACAACCCCATCGGGAATCTCCAGACCGGCCAACTCAGGAAACGGACCGATCAGATCGAGACCACGACGTGACCTGGCTCGAACTTTCCCGTTGGCAGCCCCGACCACAGCCCGGTATCCATCCCATTTGACCTCGAACCACCACTTTTCGTCATCGAAGGCCGCTGGCCACCGAGTAGCCAACATCGGTTCGAAATCGGGGAGTCGAACCAGAGGCCTCAACCGGCAGAGAGCTCCTCGCGGACCAATCGGTTGACCAAACCACCATCGAGGTCCTTGCTGTGAGTCTTCATCAATTCGCCAATGACACGACCGGTGGCCTTCTCATCACCGTCAACCCCCAAATTCGCGATCGCTGTGGAGACAAGTGATCGCGTCTCCTCTTCGCCCAACTTCTTAGGCAGCCACTTAGAGAGATACTCGACTTCAAACGCCAGCTTGGCGGCCATCTCAGCACCACGTTCACCCAGGTCCGAGTATTCGGAACGCGACTTGTCCATCTTCTTCACATACGAGCCAATCACCTGCTGATAGAAGGCGTCATCAACTTCACGGTCGAAGTCCGGCTGACTCTTTGCTGTCGAGATCTCGGTCTGGACCTGTCGAATCACATCTCGCCGCGGCTTGTCTTGTGTCTTCATCGCATCCTTGAGCTCGTCGGCAAGCTGGGTCTGGATTGTCATGCTGAGTCCTCTAAGTGTTGAGAGATGAGACCAGGGTCGTTGGTAATGATGCTGGACACGCCCCACTCCACCAACTCTGCGGCCCGGATCGGATCATCGACGGTCCAGGTTCCGATTGCCACACCGGCGTCTGCGCTCACCGGACCATGGATCATGCGATGGTCGGGAACCAGACTTCGGTGTCCGGCGTCTAAGCAGTACTTGACAAAATCATCGAGGACGCCAGCGCCAGTGACCAAAAGGCCGGTCGACACATTCGGAAATATCCGGCGCACCGCCTCGAGCGTTGCCGGGTTGAAGGAAGTCACCATGTCTCCTGGTCGAGATCGCTCGGCGGCTTCAAGACCGCGACGGTGATCAGGTTCGAACCCGGGCTCACTTGAATCGTTCTTGATTTCTAGTTGGACGCGCGTGTCGGGCAACGCCGCCAGCACCTCATCGAGAAGTGCTGGATGATGACCATCACCGAGGTCGAGTTCGGCCAAGATGGACCATGGGTTCTCATGCACAGCCAATCCGGCGAGTTTCGGGGCGTGGGAAAGCACCAGTTTCCCATCACCAGAACGACGTACATCGAGCTCAACCTCATCCACGACGGAGGAGGCGGCGAGGAACCCGACGAGGGTGTTGTCCGGAAAACGGACTGGCCACCCCCTGTGGCCGACTGTCACTGACGGTTTTGTCATCGAGAAATCCCAAAGAAATCTATTTACAACACGAGTCGGCGACTGTACCGTTGCCGTCGGAATCCCCCCCCCTCGGACACCCTCCTCAATGTGAGAGTGTCCTTGTGCAAAAGATCACAAAGTAAGGAAACAACCAAGTCGTGCTCACAACAACAATCACAACCGATTGGCGAGATCTGGCCTCATGCCGCGACTCCGAGCCCACACTGTTCTTCCCTGTCGGCACCACCGGTCCGGCGGTCGATCAGATCGACGCAGCTATCGCGATCTGCTCAACCTGTCTGGTTCAGGAGGACTGTCTTCAGTACGCCCTGGAAACCAACCAGGAGTCGGGAGTGTGGGGCGGATACGCAGAGGATGATCGACGCCGTCTACGCAAGCGTTGGCTAGCCGAACGTCGTCGACGCTCCGCATAGCTGCAACAAATCCCAACCTGGCAGTGGCGCCCATCGGGCGCCACTTTTATTTGGGGCGCCGTCTTCTATTGTAGGGCTCGCCAACTAGGTCAGACAGCTGGTGCGAAACCGACCTGGGGCTGCTCGTCAGGATCATCCATCTCGATGAAGGCAAGATTCTTCGACGAGATGCCGATCGACCTCCCTTTGGTGTCGGTGAACCAACCAAGCCCGCCTTCGGCGACGGCACGCTCGATCTCCTTCTTGAACGCCTTGGCGTCATCGATTTCGAGGTCGACCAGCTTGTCGGATTGTGAGATTCCAATGCGAACTTTCATACACGCATCGTAACCCTCTTCCAACGCTGGCCTGGCTGGCTTACGTTCGTCATGTGCGGCGACCTCTCACCATCACGGTTCTTGTGGTCATCTTTGTCATCGGCGATGTGGCGTGGGCAGAAACGCCTGATCAACCAACTCGTTTGCCGATGGCGTTCAACGAAGCACCCTCTTCTCAGCGAGTGACGGTCGAAGCTGGCGATCATCTCTGGAGGATCTCGGCCCGACATCTCGTCGATGCCAAGTCGGCCACCCCAATTGCGCCGTATTGGCGAAAGGTGATCGACCTCAATCTCTCGGCATTGCGCTCGGGCGATCCCGATCTCATCTATCCGGGAGAGATTGTGGTGCTGCCCCAGCCCGGCGACTAGCGAACCGCAGTGAATTTGTAGACCTGACCACCATGGGTCAAGAGATACATCTCACCATGGCCGTCGAGACCGTACGTGTTGGGCTGACCGACCGAACCGCCGAGTTCTTCTGTCCAATCGTTCTCGTCAGTGACCCCGCCGTCGGCGAACTTGAAGGACCGAATCCAAGAACTGACCCAATCGCTGTAGAAATAGGCGCCGTTGAGCTCGGGGATGTCGGAACCTCGATAGACGTAGCCACCCGTGACCGAAAGCCCAACCTCGTGGCTGTAGGTGATGACAGGCGAGGTGTAGTCGGCGGGATCGCAGTCCTGTTTGTGGAAGCAGCGGGTGCCTTCCATGTCCGACCAACCAAAGTTGTACCCACCCTCGTCGATTGAAACGACGTTGACCTCTTCCTGTTCGGCATGACCCACATCGCCGACGTAGAGAAGACGATCGACAGGATCGATGCTGAACCGCCAGGGGTTTCGCAGTCCATAGGCAAAGATTTCCTCCGCTCCTCCCCCGTTCACAAACGGATTATCCGGAGGAATTCCGTATGGATCGCCGCTGTCGACGTCGATTCGCATGACCGCGCCGAACATCGTGTTTGGATCCTGGCCCTGATCCCTGGAGTCAGCACCGTCGCCGCTGCTGAACCAAAGGTAACCGTCGGGGCCGAAGGTCACCTGGCCCGCATAGTGACGGATATCGGTGGCATCTGGAGGTTGCTCCATTTCCCAAAGGATCCGCTCCGAGTCGGAGTTGGCACGGTCCGGATCGGAAACGGTTGCTGTGTATTCCGCCAAACGGCGATTGCCGTTCTTGACGGTGTAGTAGACGTAGAACTTGTTGTTGGTGGCATAGTCCGGGTGGAATGCGAGCCCGAGCAAACCCTGCTCGATGCCGCCGGCAAGCACTTGGTCGGTGATGTCGAGAAATGCTGGTTCGAGAATCTCCCTGCTCTCATCCAGGATCCGAATCACCCCAACACGTTGAGCCACGAATATCCGGTCATCGTCTGCCGGCGCGGTGAGAACCGTGGGCTGACGGAACCCGTCGAATACCAGCTCGAGTCGGAGCGACTTCATTTCTGGCAGATTCGGATCGGTGGTGCCACTGCCGGGTGTGGTCGAAGAGGTGGTGTCGCCGTTTTCGAGCGTAGTTCCGGTACCTCCTTCGACCGAGGTGGTCGTGGTGGCACCAGCGGCCGGAGTCTCGTCTCCCGACCCTTCTGAATCCGATGCCGATCCACGAAAGAAGACAACGCCGATAATCAGAATCGCCATCATTGCCACTACCAGGACCCGGAGACGCCCCTGGGCGGGTGTGGGGTTGTCACGATGGCGGGCGCTCACTCAGCGGGAGTGTAGAAAGGGTCCGCTACCAACAGAAGCCCACCGACTACTGCGCGTTCTCCCCTAAGAAAATCTCCGATACCGAAGAGTCCATGAAAATTGCGTGGAGCGTCTCAGCCAGAATCGGGGCGATGGAGAGAACCTCAACATTATCCAGGGCTGCAATATCGCTGCTGACCGGAAGCGTGTTTGTGACGATGACCTCATCGATCGGTGCGTTCTTGATCCTGTCGAGCGCGGGATCCGAAAAGATTCCATGGGTTGCTGCCACTCGAACGCTGACAGCTCCGTAGTCACGCATCATCTCGGCGGCGCTACAGACGGTGCCAGCAGTATCGATCATGTCGTCAACGATCACCACGTTGCGATCGGTCACCTTCCCAGCCATCGAAAGGGCTACCGACTCGTTGTGTTCACTGGGGTCGCGTCGTTTGTAGATGAAAGCTACCGAGGCATCGAGATGACGTGCGTATCTCTCGGCGCGCTTCACACCGCCGGCATCAGGCGAAAGGACCGTGGTCTTGCCTTCGAGTTTGTCGGACAAGTAGTCGGTGATGATTGGCATAGCGGTCAAGGAGTCGAATGGCTTGGATATGAATCCCTGAAGCTGGCCAGTGTGGAGATCGACCGACACCAAACGATCGGCACCCGCTTTCATCAGCAGGTCGCTGACCAGACGAGCAGTTATCGGCTCACGTGGCAGCACCTTCTTGTCCTGTCGCGAGTAGCCAAAGAAAGGCATGACAGCTGTGATGCTGCCGGCCGAAGCTCGTTTCAGGGCATCGATGGTGATCAACTGCTCCATGATGTTGTCGTTGATCGGAACTGAGTGACTCTGCATCACGAAACAGTCGGCTCCTCGAACGCTTTCGTTGGGCCGAACGTAGATCTCGCCGTTGGCGAATCTGGATCTGCTGAGGCTCCCAAGCTGGATACCTAGGACTTCGGCGACTTCTTCGGCGAGGGGCACGTTGGCACCCCCGGTGAAGACCATCATTCGGTTGCGGGAGACGATATCCACGTCAGTCCTCAGCCCTTTTGGCCTTGCGTTCTTGGCGACGTTCAGAATAGCCGGGGATTTCCTTCTGGCCAGATCGCTCGATCGCCAAGGCGTCGTCGGGCACGTCCTTGGTGATTACCGACCCGGCACCGGTACTTGCCCTGTCACCGATCTTGACTGGCGCGACCAGCATCGTGTCGGACCCGATAAAGGCATCCTCCCCGATCTCAGTCGGGTGTTTATCGACACCGTCATAGTTGACCGTCACCGTTCCGGCACCGATGTTGGAACGGGCGCCGACGGTCGCATCACCAAGATAGGTCAGGTGTGGAGCCTTGGCACCTTCCTTCATCGTTGTGTTCTTGGTCTCGACGAAGGT
>CAXMPK010000095.1:0-30328 GCA_964195405.1 uncultured Acidimicrobiia bacterium | reverse complement strand
GTGCCGATAGCCGTCTGGTTCTTGCCGATGATCAGATCACCTTCCCAATGGCCAGGCACCGCACGATCCTCCACCTCGGCGGGACGTTCGCTGATCATCACCATGTCCCGGATCTGGCCTTTGGTCGAGGCGGGACGTCCTGGGGCACGTCGTGTGGCTCGCCCACTACCCAAACAACGCCACAACTCCTTGCGTAAAGCGCCTCGGCCTTGGATAAACAACGACTGATAGACGGTCTCGTGGCTCACACCCATCTCCTCATCTGAAGGGTATGCCTCGATCAGCCACTCCGATATCTGACGAGGCGACCACCAGTCCTCAAGCTTCTCCTCCACCACCCCTCTGAGCTGGTGGTTAGAAGCCAGTTTGGCCGGTTTAGGTCGTCGAGCTCGATGCCGAGACATCCGATGAGCAGACGTGGCTCGATACCGGTGCCGTCCGCCGTTGGCAGCTACCTCCCTCGAGACCGTTGATGGTGCCCGACCCAACCGTGTTGCGACACATCTCAACGATTCGCCAGCCGCCAACCCCCGAGAAATCTCCTCCCGTTCGGTCAACGACAACCGAAGGGCCGACCACTCGGGGCCGGGCACCGGTCTACGAAACCCCGAACCCACCAGCAGAGTCCGGATCGTTGACGGTGACCTCCCCAACCGGCGGCTTATCGACCGCTGCGACTCACCCGCCTCGAACCGATCCCAAACCTCAGACTTCTCCAACTCCGAGAACCGACGCACCACACACCTCCACATAGAGACACTCCAACTCTCGTCGAAGGTGATGCAACGACCCCCTGAAATCACACTGGTTATGGGCGCGTGCCAGAACGCATGTTGGGTGCGAATCCGGGGAGGGGTGGCGTATTGACTATTCTCTTCTCAGCTTCCAGATCTGCTCCGATGGGTAGTCGTGGGCCCAATCGGCCCTGACGAAGAAGCGAACCTCGTCACTGGACTCGGGCGCCTGAAGCTCCAGGTAGTCGAGCACCCCGAAGCCCACCTCCCGGAACAATCTGAACCACTCAGAGATCGGAAGACTGAATTCGGTCCCGCGGTCCTCGCCATATTCCCAATCGAGCCGGTGCATCCCGAAATAGGGGTTGACCAGTTCCCACCCTGCGGGGGCGTCGTCGCTCATGTCGTCGGCCAAGATCACAAAGGGATGGTGGCCGAGGAATACGAGTTGGCCACCCGGTCTCAGCAGTCTCCTCGCCTCGGGAATCCACTTGTAAGGGTCAGCCCAAATCGCTGCCCCATATTCGGAGATTGCGAAATCGAACGACTCATCCGGGTATGGCACCGACTCGGCGTTCCCATGGACCAGCTCCAGCTCAACGTCATGCTGGTCTGCGAGTCTCCGAGCGGTGGCGAGTTGCTCCTCCGAAACATCGACCCCGACTACCCGAGCTCCTCGCCTCGACATCCACGCTGACACATAGCCGGTGCCACAACCCAGCTCGATTGCGTCCATCCCGGTCATGTCATCCGGGAGCAGGCCGAGGTCCGACTCAGGAATATGCCACATCCCCCAATCGGGTTCATCGGTCCAGCCCCTTTCGCCGCCCTCGACCCAGTCGCCGGCGTGCTTGTTCCAGTGGACTTGGTTGTGGACGACATAATCAGGAAAGTCGGGCATCCCACCGAGTAAAGCCACCCGCTTAGGCCATTGCGGCCAAATAGTCGTCCAACACGGATTCGCTACCGGCTCTCACCAACCAACTCTCACCGAAATGTTGCGTTCACGCCTTGAGGCGGCAGCGGTCTCAGGGGGTCATTGCAATCTTTCGGCGAGTTTGCCTGATGGTGTCTTCCAGCCGAGGGTTTGTCTAGGCCGGCCATTGAGTTGGTGGGCGGCGAAGTCGAGGGCTTCTTGGGTGAGGGCGGCCATGTCGGTCCCTTTGGGAAAGTATTGACGGAGGAGTCCGTTGGTGTTTTCGTCCGACCCTCGCTGCCACGAGCTCTTGGGATCGCAGAAGTAGACGTCGATATCGGTGTCGACACTGAACTGGGCGTGTTGGGCCATCTCTGTGCCCTGATCAGCCCTGCAACCAGGCGCTATGCGAGGCGTTTCGATCCGGCTGGAAACCCGGATTTGGATCAGACCGCGGAGAGACCGCAACTAGGTGCGCCTCTATCTTCGGCCGGAACGGATGCAGACAAGCGGAACGACACGGTGGTAGCGGTAGATGAGGCTGGTATCGAACTCGGTTCGATAACGGTTGGGGCGACACCGGAGGGTCATTTCAGGCTGGTGAAGTGGGCAGCCAGGCGACGCCGTCCATTGTCTTGAACTAGCTTCGGATGCTCTTCTGATTGAAAGGGAAGATCGTTATGGCCAGTGAGGAATATTCGGACAACGGGTGGGTCAGTTTCGCCGGGATCATGTTCGCTCTCCTTGGGGGAGTCAATGTCATCTTCGGGTTGGCGATAATTGTGAACTCAGAATGGGTTGTGTTCGCTCCTAATTCGGCGTGGCTGCTCGACTTTTCCCAGTGGGGTTGGGCGATGCTCATAGTTGGAGTGATCCAACTGTTTGTCGGCTGGGGAGTGATGTCGGGCCAGAGTTGGGCTCGCATCACTGGAATAGTCATCGCCGTCCTCAGTGCACTCGACGCCCAGCTGGTGACACCGATCTACCGGGATTGGGGTCTCTTGGGGTTCGTTTTGGCGGTCTTGGTGATTTACGCCTTGACGGTTCATGGGGGAAAAACCACAACCACCTAGGACCGGTGTCCGGGCAGACACCACCGCCTACGCGTCACCTCCCTAACCCCCAAAAACACCCCCGGACAGTTGAAGCCTCCCGCCTCCCCGGCGGGAGGCTTCACTAACAGGTTGTCCAAAATGCCCAGGTCGTACTGTTCGGAAAGGCGCTAGAGACTTCCACGATGGTGTCAGTCGGACAGCTTTGAATCTCTAAGCGGGCGGACAACGGCAATTATAAGTGCAGCCACCTGCGCGCATCTTGTGGGCCCCATTTCAAGGTTCACCCGTATAAATTTGGGGCCGATACATGAGAGGTGAGGCCGCTAGATGGCGCCCATCTCGTTCAGGAGATCTCGCACCCGCGTCTCGATCTCATCACGGATAGGTCGCACATCCTCAATGGGCAGCCCCGCCGGGTCACCGAGTTCCCAGTCCACATAACGCGGGCCCGAAAACACGGGACAAACATCACCGCACCCCATCGTCACCACGATGTCGGCGTCTTCGACGGCAGCATCCGTCCATCGGATTGGCGTCTCACCGCCGATGTCGACCCCAACCTCGGTCATGGCGACAACCGCCACCGGATTCACCCTGTCGCCGGGTTCTGAGCCCCCGGAGCGGACATTCACCCTTCCGCCGGATAGTGCTCGAGCGAAGCCGGCAGCCATCTGCGATCGACCGGCGTTGTGGACACAGAGAAAGAGAACAGTTGGCACCGACCTCATGATGGCACCCCCCGGAATCATTACCGTTGGGAGAGATGTCGAACCTCCTGCAAGCTGCGACCAAGCCTCGCGACGATGTTTTGGCAGCTGAAGCCCAACAGTTTGTGGCGCTCGCCTCGCCCGGTGCGGTGCTCAGCGGAGAACAGCGAGTGGCTCTCGCCGAGGCCGCCAGAAACGGCCAGACCTCCGACGAACTTGAAACCCTGGCCCACCACCTCTACTTCGAGCCATCCACCGTTCACGAAAAACATGTCAGAGCAGCGGCCGACGTGTTTGGAGATCCCGCCACCGTCGAGGCTGTCGGAATAGTTTCGCGTCTATCTTCCGTCGATCGGATTCACAGCGTTCTTGATGTCGAGCCCGAGCCACTACCCGATCCGTTGCCCGGTCCCCCAACCGGCGATATCGCCCCAGGCCTGAAGAGGCGCCTTGGGTTTCTCCCCAAACCTCCCGGCCCGATCCCCACCACACTCGACCTGGTCCCTGCTGAAGGAAACGCTCTCCGGGCCATGTTTGGTCCGATGTACATGACTGAACAAGAGATGGGTGACCCCCACTTCCGACGTGAGCCCGGTCTCAACACTCCGCAATTGGAGACTGTGGCAGCGCGAATCTCGCTGCTCAATCGGTGTTTCTACTGAATATTCAGTCACGCACGGCGGCTCAGTTGGAGCGGCGCAGCCCTTGGATACGAAATCAATATCGCTGCCATCGGTGGTGAGGATGTCGAACTCGGTATCAAAGGCGGAAACGAGTTGATCGCGTTGGTCGATGCCTTCTTCACTGGCGACGAGTCACAACAGCAACCAGCCCGCAGAGCCGTCATCGACGAGTTGGGGCCCGAGTCCTTCTTCGACACCGCAACCGTCTACGGCAACTTCGAGATGATGAATCGGATCGCCGAAGGAACCGGCATCGGAATCGCACCGCAGGAGATCGAACGACATGCGGCGATGGTCGAAGCCCTACGCCTCACAGAGGTGATGAAGAGTCAGCAGACTTAAAGGCTGATAACCCCGGTAGAAGTGGTGATCGACACCGTGGTCGCCGGTGACCCGACTGAAACGGTGAGGTCAGACGCCCCGGAAACCCAAACCGCCAAGTCCTTGTCCCCCACGACCTCAACACTTTCGAGCCGTGCCGCTCCGGCAGGGTGGTCAACGGGTGTGCGGCCCGGCAACTCGCTCTCAGACACGCCCCACTCGATGAAAAACGGCCAGCCGTCGGTGATCGTCCGCTCAATGCCGGCAACCCGCCAAGAGAGCGTCGAACCATCAGGTCGGTCACGACTCATCGCCACCGACTCGATATCGCGGTCAATCGTCAACGACCCGATGTCGTCGGTCCGAAGACAAAGGGCATCGACTCGGAGGAGGCCTGATGCATGAGTTGCTACCCATGACCCAAATGGGCTGTTGGCAGATTCTGAAACATCAACAACTGCCACGAGTTCGATGTACGTGTCGCCCAGGGGGACGATCCTGTTCGCCGTGCCGTGACCGGAGTGACGACCCCCCGGAACCGAATCGAGACCGTATCGGCTCGCCAACTCCTCGCCTGCTTCTTCGAGGTCGAACACACAGACCACGAGATGGTCAGGAACAAGACTCATCACAGCATCCTGGCATGCCACCGATGGCCGTAGACTCCTGGTCGTGAAACGCTTCTCGCCAATCCTGATTCTTGCGGCCGCAGCAGCTGTCGCAGCGATGCTCTGGCGTGGAGGAAGCGAAACCCCTCCGACTGATAGCTGGAAACCGGTCGATCCCTCGTGAGAATCGGGGTCCTCGTCACCGGGGACATAGCGGTGAGGGCCGCCCATTCGCTCAACGCCCATTCGGGTATCGACGAAGTGGTCGTGATCGGGCCGGCCCGCAGCAAGAGCTTTCGGGTCCTTGATTCCGCCGATGGATGCGACTTCTTGATAGGAACCGGTCCAAAAGCCATCACCAGGGCCCGTGACCTTGGGGTACCGCTCATATGGGATGGTGAAAAACAGGTACCTGGGGTTGCCGTCTGGGGCGGCAGTCCTCAGGGGCTGACTCTCGCCCTTGCGTCGCGGGAGACCGATCCTCGACTGGTCGCCGTTGCCCACCCCGAACTCGAAGAGGGCTCTGATCATCGAGCGAGGTTCCCCGAACCAATCGGACAGCTCGAAGTCGTCGACGGGACATATGGAGGAATGCGGCTCGCCGCGGCTGCATCTCCGAACGAGTTCGCCGCCGCCCTGGCGATTGGTGCCGACCGGCGGGTGACTGTTGTTGATCACGGCGCTTTCATGTCGGGGATTGCGCTGGCGGCCGCCGTCGACATCGCCAACGACACTCCCAAGGCGGTTTGGGATGATGCGCTCCCCTATCTACGTGCCGCGACAACTATGGGTTTGGTGATGGCCGAGGACTGAAAGCGCGAACCTGAGCCGATACGCCCCGTATCCGGTGCCTAGTAGCTGAGGTTCGCGTGTTTGCGATTCAGGCTTCGGCTGAATCGGAAACAACGACCGGGGGGGTCTGCTCGGTGGGGATGTCGGCGTGATCCTCGGGCGGGGTCACCGCACCACTCACCCCGCTCAACCCATCACCAGTTGCACCATTGCCGTTGCGGTAGTCGGCGGGGGGGTGAAGCACCGGAACCGCCGCCTGCACGGGGGTTGGGTCGAGGGTCTCCTCGAGCACGACGATCTCGACACCACCGACCACGTCTGAAACCAGGTTGTAAACGATGGCGCCGGCCACCGTCAACCCGGTCATCAACACCCACCACACCACCGACGAGAAGATCAGGAACCGGAGGAACTGTTCGGTGTTGGCAAAGGGGTCGGAGCCTTGCTCGATCAGGGTGATCTCGACCATGAACTCAACGATTCGCTCAGGGATGCCGGCCCGCTCGAGCACGGACCAGAAAATGACCATGCCTAGTGTCAGCCCGAGGCCGAGCACAGCCCAAGTCACCGCTGAGACTTTGAGGGCGGTCCACGGGTCAATTTTTCGAATTATGCGTCTGACACGACGAACAGTTGCCATGAGTGGGCTCCTGGTTATTGGGAAAGTCTACGAGACAACCCGCCTAGTGGCGTGTCACCGATCCAACGCCGAATAGACCGGGCGGGTTCCTCAGACCACGTCGATTGGTTCGCAAACAATAATCGTCTGCTACTCAGACGACGTCTTCATCCGAGACGATGGTCACCGCGGAAAGCTCGTTGCCATCACCGACATCGATCACCTTGACACCTGTGGTGTCTCTCTTCTGTCGACTGATCTTTGAAACAGGTGTGCGGATTCCGACACCAGCCGAAGAGATCAGGAAGACTTCGTCGTCCTTTTCGACGGCTCGTGCCGCCACCAGATTCCCCCGAACTCGGGTGATCTTGAAGGCCTTGACCCCTATGCCACCGCGTGTCTGACGACGGAACTCACCCATACTGGTTCGTTTCCCATACCCACCGGCGGTGAGTAGAAGCACCTCGTCGCCATCGACATTCGAAACGGCTGCGACCACCTGATCGCCCTCCCGAAGCTTGATGCCACGGACACCTTGGGTGCCACGCCCCATACCGCGGAGATCTTCCTCGGCAAACCGAATACCCATCCCGTTCCGAGTGAAGATCAAGAAGTCGTTTTGACCATTGGTGGTCCTAACCGATACCAGCTCGTCATCGTCGGAGAGTTTGATGGCAACGAGAGTCTGGTTCCGTGACTCATACTCCTTGAATTCTGTCTTCTTGGCCTGGCCACGTTTGGTGACCATGACCAGATACCGACCCGTCTCGTAGTCCCTGGTGTCGATGATCGCCTGGACTCTCTCGTCGGGGCCCATAGGCAGCACCGACTGGGCCATGACACCCTTCGCAGTCCGCGACTGGCGAGGAATGGCGTGGGCTTTCACCCGGTGGACAACACCCTTGTTGGTGAAGAAAAGGAGGTAGGCATGGGCCGTGGTGTGGACGAGATGGTTGATCACGTCGTCACCCTTGACCTCGGCTGCCTTCACGCCACGACCACCACGAGATTGGGTCCGATACGTGGAAGCTGGCACCGACTTGACGTATCCAGCCTGAGACACAGTGATGATCAACTCATCGTCGGCTATGAGATCTTCGAGACTGAGGTCGCCCTCGTCAGGGACTATCCGGCTCCGGCGCTCGTCGGCGAACTGCTCACGGACTGCACTCATTTCTTCTTTGATCATCGACCATCGAATCTTGGGGTCGGCGAGGATCCCTTCCAGCTCGGCGATCGTGTCCTGGAGTAGGGCTAGCTCGGTGCGCAGCTTGTCGACTTCGAGGGCTGTGAGGCGCCTCAAGGGCATGTCGAGAATGGCGTTGGCCTGGATCTCGCTCAAGTCGAAGTTTTCGATCAAGTTGGCTCGCGCCTCAGCCGTATCCGCCGAACCACGGATGATCCGGATGACTTCATCGATGGCGTCGACAGCGATGATGAGGCCCTCGAGGATGTGGGCCCTTGCGTTGGCTGCGTCGAGGCGGAACTGTGTCCTCCGCTCGACTACCTCCATCTGATGATCGAGGTAGTAGCCAAGCATCTCGGCAATACCGAGAGTGCGTGGAACACCGTCGACAAGCGACACCATGTTGTATCCAAAACTGTCTTGGAGCGGAGTGCTCTTGTAGAGCTGGTTGAGAACCACCTGTGGTATCGCATCGCGTTTCAACTCAATGACAAGACGAGTGCCAACCCGATCGGAAGACTCGTTTCGGACCTCTGAGATACCGGTCATCTTCTTGGCATCAACCAGATCTTTGATCTTTGCGACGATGCGTTCGATGGAGACTTGGTAGGGAAGTTCGGTGACGACGATCGCAGTGCGCCCTTTGCGCACTTCCTGAATGTCACATACGGCCCTGATCTTTACCGAGCCCCGCCCGGATATCAGAGCTTCCCGAGCGCCACCGGTGCCGACGAGAAATCCCCCTGTCGGGAAGTCGGGCCCCTTGACGAATTGGAGTAGCTCCTCGGAGGTGGCATCAGGGTTCTCGATCATATGTAGAGCCGCGTCTATTACTTCACCGAGGTTGTGAGGCGGGATATTGGTAGCCATCCCCACGGCAATTCCTTGTGACCCGTTGACCAAGAGATTCGGATATCTCGAGGGAAGAACCGAAGGCTGTTGCAGCTCTCCCGAATAGTTGTCGACGAAGTCGACTGTGTTTTCGTTGATGCTCTCCAGAAGATGGGTGGAGAGCTTGGTGAGACGACACTCCGTGTATCGAGCGGCGCCAGGAGGATCATCAACCGTTCCGAAGTTTCCTTGTGGGTCGATCAGCAGGTGACGCATCGAGAAGTCCTGCCCCATACGGACCAGGGCGTCGTATATCGCGGTGTCCCCGTGCGGGTGATAATTACCCATCACGTCACCCACGACCTTGGAGCACTTTCGATGCGCCGACGTCGGGCTGATGTTGTTCTCGAACATCGAATAGATGATCCGTCGTTGCACCGGCTTGAGCCCATCTCTCACGTCGGGAAGGGCACGGGAGACAATCACCGACATCGCGTAGTCGATGAAGCTCGCCTCCATCTCGACAGTGATTTCGATCTCGGGAGCGTTCCCCATTGCTCGCTGTTCGTCTGTCATGAGCTCTCTTCGTTTCTAGATATCTAGGAATCGAACGTCGTCGGCGTTCTGCTGGATAAACAATTTGCGCGAAGAGACGTCGTCACCCATCAGGGTCTCGAAGATCTCCTCGGCGCGAGCTGCGTCTTCCATTTCCACCCGCAGCAGGGTGCGAGTCTCCGGGTTCATCGTGGTGTCCCACAGTTCGCTGGCGTTCATCTCACCCAAACCCTTGAACCGGGTTGGCTTGACCTTCGGGTGGTCCTCCAGGAAGACGGCGAGCTCGGCCTCGTCTTTGAGGTAATGGACCTTGGAACCCACTTTCACTCGATAGAGAGGAGGTTGGGCGATGTACACATAACCGAACTCGATCAGGGGGCGCAAGTGGCGGAAAAGCAATGTCAAGAGAAGGGTGCGGATATGGGCACCGTCAACGTCGGCATCAGCCAGCAGGACGATCTTGTGGTAACGAGCCTTGGTGATATCGAACTCTTCACCTACCCCGGTGCCGGTCGCAGTGATGATGTCCTGAACTTCGGCGTTTGCCAGGGCCTTGGCCAGACGGGCCTTCTCGACATTGAGGATCTTTCCCCGAATCGGCAGGATCGCCTGGGTCTCGGAGTTACGAGCTGATTTCGCCGGGCCGGCAGCCGATTTTCCCTCCACGATGAAAAGTTCTGACTCAGCGGGGTCGCGGCTCGAGCAGTCGGCGAGCTTGTCGGGAAGACCACCCGATTCAAGGCCCGACTTGCGGCGGGTGAGCTCGCGGGCATTGCGAGCTGCCTCACGAGCTTTGGCAGCGTTGACACACTTCTCCACGATCCGCCGAGCTTCGGGTGAGTGCCGCTCCAACCACTCTGGGAGACGACGATTCAGAGATTTTTCGACGTACGACCGGATCTCCGTGTTCCCGAGCTTGGTCTTGGTCTGACCTTCGAACTGTGGCTCCTTTACCCGAACAGAAAGGACCGCGGTAAGACCTTCACGGACGTCCTCGCCTGTCAAGTTGGTGTCGTTCTCCTTCAGGAGGTTCTTGGACCGGGCGAACTCATTGATCGACTTCGTCAAGGCCTTGCGAAACCCCTCTTCGTGGGTCCCACCCTCATGGGTGTTGATGTTGTTGGCGAAGGACAGAATCGACTCGGTGTAAGACGTGGTCCACTGAAGCGCCACCTCGATCTCAGCGTCATCCGACACGTCGGAGATATCGATGATGTGGGCGTGAAGGGGGTCGCGCTTCGCGTTGAGGTGGTTGACGAAGTCGACCAGACCGCCTTTATATTGAAAAAAGTCGGAGCGTGGCTCCTCGGGCCGCTCATCGACAAGGGTGATGGCAAGACCGCGGTTCAGGAACGCCGTCTCGCGGAGTCGTGATGCGACCACGTCGTACTCAAAGTAAGTGGTTTCGGTGAATGTCTCTTCACTCGGCCAAAAGCGGATCGTGGTGCCGCTCTTCTTGGATGCACGAATTTTCTTGGGTTCTTTGGTCTTGGGATCGCCGTCTCTGAACTCCTGCATGTAAAGCTGACCGTCGCGACGCACTTCGGCTTCCAGTCTCGACGACAGAGCGTTCACCACAGACACACCAACACCATGGAGCCCGCCGGAGACGGTGTAGGCGCCCTGTTCGAACTTACCCCCGGAATGAAGAGTTGTGAGAACAGTGGTAAGCGCCGACCGCTTGGTCTTAGCGTGTCGGTCGATGGGGATACCACGACCGTCATCAACAACCTCAACACCTCCGTCGGCCCGAAGCGTGATCGTGATCTTCGTGCAGAAGCCGGCCATTGCCTCGTCGACCGAGTTGTCGACGACCTCCCATATGAGGTGGTGCAAGCCTCGCGGCCCCGTTGTCCCTATGTACATCCCGGGTCTGCGTCGCACCGCGTCCAAGCCTTCGAGAACGGTGATGTCTTTTGCTTTGTAGCTATCGCGTGCGGCCGTCACGTGCCTCCTAATAGGTCAGAATCCCGGTGGCCGAACTGGAAAGCCACAGCGTCGATTCGCTTGGCACATGGCCCCTTGTCCACAGCTCTCCGGATGGAAAACCTGCCGAAATTCCCGGCAAACTCCATGTGTGTCATTTTACCGAGAACCTGTGACAAAAACGAATTCATCGCTGACAAAAAAAGCAGGTCATCCCGCTCCAGGCGGTACCACCTCGACATCCGAAATCACTTCGGCGCCAAAACGGCTTTTCAAGGTCTCAGTGAGGTTCGACATGCCATATTTGAGGATGGCGACCATAGATGGAGCCGAAGCTTCGACGAACAGCGTCCGGCCACGCACGTAGAGGGGTCTGGAACGACCAACCCAAGGTTTGCCGGCAAGCGAGTCCCAGTTCTCAGTGATCTTGGACATGAGCACCGGGTCGGGCAACCCCAGTTTGGCGAAGACGTCATCGATCGAACTACTGAAAGGCTCCAGATCACTGTCTCTGCTCATCTCACCACCCCCTCCCCCACTGTTACTCCATCCCGACCCCCAACCCGCCACGTTGTCCCTGTCACCGGAAGATCCTCGGGTCGTGCCGATGTGATCAGAGTCTGGGTGTCTGCGGGAAGGGCCCCGGCCAGGGCCGCGGACCTCTGGGGATCGAGTTCGGAAAAGACATCGTCGAGAAGAAGCACTGGTGGTTCACCAACAGCATCTCTCACCGCACGATGTGCCGCCAACTTCACCGCCAGAGCTGTGGTCCGCTGCTCACCTTGGCTCCCGTGAGTTCGGGTGTCATGGTCATCTATCGAGAATCCGGGCTCGTCGCGATGGGGACCGACGGTTGTCATCCTTCTGTCGTAATCGGCTCGACGAACCTTTTCAAGGGCCTCGGAGATGCGGTCGGCATATTCCCCGGCACTACGCACCTCGAATGTATCTGCCCAGGAGGGCCGATAGGTGATTACCGCGCGAGACTCCTCCCCTGCGATTTCTTGATACGCCGAGTCGAGCAATGGAGACACAATCTCACTGACCCGAGAACGTCGGGCCAAGACTCTCCCACCGGTTTGGGCAAGACGGGAGTCCCATACCGACAAGGTGGCGTCATCCCGTTCGCCGGTCTTGAGAAACGCATTACGTTGTCGCAACGAGCGTTCGTACTCGCTCTGATCGAGATGGGCAGCGGGCCAGAGCTGGACAGCAATGTCATCGAGAAGATCACGTCGGTAGGCAGGGCCACGTTTCACCAGATCGAGGTCCTCGGGAAGAAACGCGATCACCCTCACCACACCAAGCAGGTCTGAAGTTCGCTTCAGCCTGGTCTTGTCGACCTGGGTGCGACGCTGGCCTTGTGCCGGGATCTCAATCTCGATCAGCCGTTCTCGCTCTTCACTGGTGATGCCCGCGCGAACAAACGCTGCCGGCGTTTCGTCGGCGATCAACGCCGAGTCCGACACCGAGCGAAACGACTTCAATGTGGCCAGATACCCGGTGGCCTCGAGGAGGTTGGTCTTGCCGGCACCATTGGGACCGATCAACAAATTGACACCAGGATCCGGTCTCCATTCCAGTGAGTGGTACGACCGGAAATCGATTAGCGAGAGCCAGTCGACTCGCAATTCAGACCCGGACAGGCATCAACAGATATAGGAAATCCCCTGCGGTGCCGGTGTCGATCACACTGGGCTTATGGGAGTCGATTACCTGGATTCGAATCTTGTCCCCCGGCATCGCCATCACCCCGTCCTGGAGGTATCGCGGGTTGAAGGCAATCGAAACCTCTTCATCCGATCCAGTGAACTCCCCGGCGAGGTGTTCTGTCTCTCCGCCGACATCCTGTCGACTGACCGACACTTCAACGCCACCGTCCATGAGCTTCAACTTCACAGGGATGTGGTCCTCGGCCACAAGCGTCACTCGCCCGAGGGCGTCGAGCAGCTCCTCCCGGTTGAGGATGACTTGGTTGGGATACGTGTCGGGGAGCAACGACTGGTACTTGGGAAAGTTCCCATCGATGAGTCGCAGTCTCAGGGTCCCCCGATCAGAACTGAAGACTGCTTCCCGCTCCCTGAGTTGTGCTGTCACTTTGGGAGCGCCGATAGTTCGTGCAAGTTCTCGAAGACCTCGAGCCGGGACCAGACCTGTTCCCTCGAGCCCCACTCCAGCAAGGTCTCTCTTTGCAAGCCGGTAGGAATCTGTCGCCACCATGCGGAGACCGTCGTCTGATGTCTCGAAGAGAACACCTGTGAGAATCGGACGTGCCCCGTCACTGGAGGCGGCAATCGTCACTTGGTTTATCGCCTCGGCGAGAGCTTCACCGTCGACCTCGACACCGTCGGAGACCATGTCCTCCTGCACGGGGAAATCATCCACCGTGAGGGGTCGCAGGGTGAACCGAGGACCGTTGCCCTGGATCTCAATGTCGCTTTCGCTGACACCGATGGTGACCTGACCGGCAGGCATCTTTCGGACAGCCTCGGAGAGAAGACGGCCCGGTATGACCGCACGACCCTCTTCAATGACCTCGACTTCGGCCTGGGTGCGTACCGTGACGTCGAGATCGGTTCCGGTAACTCTCAGAGTGGTCCCTGACACCTCACACAACAGACCCTGAAGCACGGGTAGGGCGGTTCGGGTCCCTACGGCTCGATTGGCTCTGGCGAGCACATCGGCGAGATCGTCTCGCTGAGCTCTGATTCTCACAGGTTGTTGTCCCTTCTTCTGTTGTTATGAGGTCTCATTTAAGAAGTAATAGTTGTAGTAGGGGGTTGTGGAAGTGTGGAATACCGGGGTTTCGCCTGTTGCCTCTTGGGCCTTTTCTTGGGGATGACGGTGTGGATTACCCATGGATAACTCGACGTGACCGTTGGATAACTCAAGAGGCTGTGGAAACACCACCACCTTTCCTCAGCTCCTGTGTGAGTTGGTTGACACGGTCGAACACTGCGCGGTCGGAGCGCAGAATCCGCTTTACCTTTTCTACGGAATGAAGCACGGTCGTGTGATCTCGATTGAAGTGTTCCCCGATCTTGGGAAGGGACAGGTCAGTTAGTTCACGACAAAGATACATCCCGATTTGGCGACAGAGAACCAGGGGCTGACGTCGACTCGAAGAAAGAACATCTTCGACCGAGAACCCAAAGGCTTGCGCCGTGGTCCGAATGATGTTCTCCGGTCCAAGCGGCACCGGCTCATCGGTAGTGACGATGTCTTGAAGAACACGTTCAGCAGTGTCCAGATCGATGTCACGGCGGTTGAGGGCTGACCAGGCTGTCACCCGAGTCAGAGCACCCTCCAATTCTCGAATGTTGTCCGAGACGAGACCGGCAATGTATTCGAGTACCTCGATCGGCACGGGTCTAGGGGCGAATTCGGCGTTCCTCTTGAGAATGGCCAAACGTGTTTCCACATCAGGAGGCTGAATGTCGGTCAGGAGACCCCATTCAAACCTGCTGCGAAGCCGGTCTTCGAGGGTGGATAGATTGCGAGGGTGACGATCCGAGCTGATCACCATCTGCTTACCCGACTCGTAGAGCGAATTGAAGGTGTGAAAGAACTCTTCGAGGATTTGTTCCTTGCCTTCGAAGAATTGAACGTCGTCGAGCAAGAGGATGTCGACGCTTCGATACCGGGCTTTGAAGTCGTCTGGTCTTTTTCGTCTGATCGAGTCGATGAAGTCGTTTAAAAAATTCTCAGATGAGAGATAGCGAACCACCAGAGTCGGATACATCTCGAGTGCCTGATGACCAACCGCGTTGAGAAGGTGAGTCTTGCCAAGACCCGCCCCGCCGTAGATGAACAGCGGGTTGTAGTGGGCACCTGGCTGTTCAGCCACGGCCATGGCAGCCGCCCAGGCGAAGCGGTTGGATTGACCGACCATGAAGCTCTCGAAGCGGTAACGCGATATGAGGTTGGTTGCTTTGCTGGGTGCGCCGGACGGGATTGCTTCAGTGGTCGTCGGCGAGGGTTCTTCACTTTGCGGTTCGCCTAACCGGAGTGGTTGTTCGGCCGGCGCCGTCTCGCTCACCCGGTACACGGGGAGTTCCTCGGTGTCGTATGCGGACCGGTAAGCCGTCTGAACCAGGTCACCGTGTTTGTCACGCACCCAGCGGAGGTGGAACTCCGTTGGTGCGATAAGCACCGGGATGCCACCTTCGAAATCTGGTTCGAGACGAGAGAGCCAGGTGTCCCAGTTGCTCTTGGAGACACTGGATCGCAGCGTCTCCCTGAATTCGCTCCAGCTATCAGTTGTGTTTTGTGCCTGAGTCAAAGGCCATTCCTCTCCACGGCCAAGTTGTCCACAGATCGATCCACATCTGTGGAAACGACTGTGTACATCTCTTCCCGATCAAATCTCTATTTGTAACGAGGTGCGGCGTTGGCGTCCAGCAAGGACAGGGAAAGTCGGCACGCTCCAGGTTCTGAGTCAGGCGAGTATCAAGGGACCGGAATAGAAGGTCAAGACCGCGAGAATCATCGATGTGGAAGACTTGGAGATCCTCTTTCCACAACAAAAACCCAGGTGGCAGCTTGTTTTTCCAGATCGTGGATGACGATGGCACCGGTTGAGATCGACCGAAACCGTGACGAGTTCTTTTCGCGACCTGTACGAATTCTTCGCGAGCCAATCCCGACATCGACCCGTTTTGACGGATTCGGGCTTTGACATAGCTTTCTCGGCGTCCGTATTCTGTGGTTTCACCCTTCGTGGACGTTCCGCTACCTCCTACCTGAATTTGTTATGAAGAGGACTTACCAACCGAAAGTTCGTCGTAGAAAACGCCGTCATGGTTTTCGCCATCGAATGCACACCCGCGCTGGCCGCGCCACCCTCAAGTCGCGTCGTCAGAAGGGCCGAAAGCGTCTCGCTGCCTGATCTCGAATCCTTACAGAACTCGCAAGACTTTCGTAGAGTCTTGTCCAAAGGAGAAAGACGACGCCAGGGCGCCATCGTCTTGGTCAGGTCGCCAGGCCGGCCGGGACCGCCTCGGTTCGGGCTCGTTGTCTCCAAGAGCAGCGGGAATGCAGTGACTCGCAACCGGATCAAGAGACGGCTGCGTCATGCGGTCGGCGTGCTGGGTCTACAACCAGGAATGGATTACGTGATCATCGCCAATAGCCAGGTGGCCGAGGTTTCATTCGCCCGGATAGAGGGCTGGTTGGCTCGCGCCCATGAGGAGCTTTCCGATGTTTGAATGGTTGCGTCCTCGGAGACTGGTCCTCGGCTTCATACACATCTACCAAAAAGTGGTAAGTGCCAACATTTCACCAAACTGCCGGTATCAACCGACGTGCTCTTGGTATGCCGCCGAGGCCATCGAGAGATTTGGCGTTTTTCGAGGTGGGTGGCTTGGCATCAAGCGGATAGGCAGGTGTCACCCACTTCGTCCCGGGGGTTATGACCCCGTCCCCGACAATTGGAGAACTCAGTAAATGTTCGCCTGGTTCAACACACTGATCGACTTTCTGGGAACCGTTCTCAGTTTCTTCTATGATTTGTTGGTCCCTCCGTTCAGCACGGGTTGGGGATACGGGCTTGCGATCATCTTGCTCACCATTGCCATCAATATTGTGGTGTTCCCTCTCACCCTCAAGCAAACCAGAGCAACAAGGGCGTTTACCGAGATCCAGCCCAAGATCAAGAAGATCCAGGCGGAATACAAAGACGATCCCCAGGAATTACAACGCCAGCTGATGGCGACCCAGAAGGAAGCCGGTGCCACACCAGGTGGGTGTCTGCTTCCTCTCCTGGTACAGATGCCAATCTGGTTTGCCCTGTTTCGATTGCTCAGGGCACCGTTGGAGCACCTCCCCGAGGGCTCAGACATGGCGGCATCCATCGCCGCCGGGGGCAGCACCTTTCTTGGGATGATGCTCGGTGAGTCTCCGAACATGGCGATGGAGAACGGGATTGTCTACGCGCTCCCCTATCTGATAATGATCGCCATCATGGTGGCCACTCAGTACATACAGCAGTGGCATTCGACATATGGCCAGGACCGCCCCGACCAAAAGGGTGCTGGTGCCCAACAGGCAATCACCAAGATAATGCCTTTGTTTATTGGATTTATCAGCTGGAACTTCCCAGCCGGTTTGGTTCTTTACTGGGCCACTTCAAACATGTTCCGTCTCGGACAGCAAGTTCTCATTTTCAAGATCGATGGTCGCCCGACCACGCCAGGCACGGTGACGGCAATAGAGTCGTCTCCCGATGCCGATCCCGATCAGAACGGGTCGGCAACGCCGAACAAGCCACAGCAGGGCGCCACAGACAAGCGCCGTCGGCGCAGGAGGAGGTGACGTGAGTTACGTTGAGATTGAGGTCAAGGCAAGAACCGTGGACCTCGCAGTTGAAGCCGCCATGCAAGAGCTTGGCATTGATGATCGTGAACAGTTGAACGTTGAGGTGATCACCGAACCAGTCAAGGGTTTTCTTGGCATGGGTGGTCAGGATGCGGTGGTCCGTGTCAAGAAACGTTCCAACCGAAGACGGCGCAACAACCGTGGAAAAGGTGGTAATCAGCAGGGGCAACGTCCCAAGGAGGAGAACTCCTCGAAGAATCGGCAGCGAAGTGGCTCCAAGTCAGCTAAGAATGGGAGCCAACGCAACAATGGCAAAGGTGGTTCTTCCCGACCACTGGCCAAAGATCAACCAAAGAAAGAGAAGAAGGTGAGCGACGATCGCCCGGTGTTGCCCGTAGAGGAGCAAGCCAAGATTGCCCAAGAGTTCCTCGAGGGTTTAGTCGATGTGTATGGCCTTGAAGGCACGGTTACCGCAACAGTAGAAGATGACGTGATCATCGCTGATGTCAGTGGCGATCAGACCGAAGCCCTGGTTGGCGTCAGAGGATCGGTACGGTCGGCAATTCATGAATTGACCCGTACTGTCTTACAGAAGCATGGTCAGGACACAGCTCGATTCCGTCTCGATATTGCCGGTTATGCGGAACGTCGTCGTGAGGCGCTTTCGATATATGCCGAACAGTTGATCAAGCAGCTAAACGAAGAAGGCGGCGAGATCATGCTGGAGCCAATGAGTCCGGCCGATCGCAAGGTCATTCACGATGTGGCCGGTGAGCATGATGGGATTGAGTCCTACTCCGAAGGCGAACCACCACGTCGGTTTGTGGTGTTGTCCCGTGTCGGTGGTACCGAAGAGGAATAGCGCCGAGTTCCCGGTGTTTTGATGACATGTAGCCCCCGGATAGCGCTTCGGGGGCTACTTTGTTTCATGTGGAACAAACCAAATGGCGTGATCTCGTCAAAAAACTCGGTTGGTCTATTGACGACACTCAATTTGAATTGCTCATCCAATATCGTGACTGGTTGGCAACCGAAGCGATTCCCGCCGGTGGTCTTGGTAAACACGAACACGGGAAACTCGACGAGAGACACATCGTCGACTCATTATTGTTCGCCCATTTTATCTCCTCCGACACACCTGAGGTCTGGGATTTGGGGTCCGGTGTCGGTCTGCCCGGGATTCCCCTGGCGATCCTGCGACCGGAAACTCGTTTCCATTTGATCGATCGATCACAACGAAAGGTTGATCTGCTCAAACGGGTGGTCAGAGTTTTGGGCCTGGCAAACGTTAATGTGCTTCAGATCGATATCGAACAACTCAAAGATCGTGTCGGATTGATAGTGTCGAGAGCGACACTTCCACCGAAAAGGGCATTTCGCCTGGTTGAGCCGTTGCTAACCACAACCGGTGTCGCTGTTCTTGGTGGTTCCTGGATCAAGGAACCCCATTATCGAGATTGGGAGACGGTGGATGTCGGTAGCGAGGTCCTTGACCAACCGGTATGGCTTCTTATCATGCATCGCCGATGATAAATAAAACAGTGGTCGCCCTTGCCAACCAAAAGGGTGGTGTCGGCAAATCGACAACTGCGATCAATCTTGCCGCCTCGCTGGCGTTCCAAGATCAACGTGTTCTTCTGATCGATCTCGATCCCCAGGGAAACGCCTCAAGTGGGCTAGGGATCGAGCGTGGGGACATAGAGGTGTCGGTTTACGATGTGATTCTCAAGGAATCAGCACTCGAGGACGCAATCGAACCGACATCGGTACGCAATCTCTATGTGATACCGGCAACAATCGATCTAGCAGGTGCCGAAATCGAGTTGGTTTCTTTGTTTTCACGTGAAACCAGACTTCGCAGCGCAATTGAGGAGTGTGAGCAGGAGTTCGACGTGATTCTCATCGACTGCCCACCTTCATTGGGTCTTCTCACGGTCAACGCATTGGCAGCTGCCGGAGAAGTTCTGATTCCGATCCAATGTGAGTACTACGCACTGGAAGGACTCAGTCAACTGCTGCAAAATGTCGAATTGGTCACCGCCAACCTCAACCCGGAGTTGAAAGTTGGAGGTGTGGTACTGACCATGTACGACGCCCGCACCAAACTGTCCAAGGATGTCGCTGCCCAAGTCAGGGAATACTTCGGGGAGGTCGCTTACCGCACCGTCATTCCGAGATCGGTTCGGCTCTCCGAAGCACCGTCTTATGGAGAACCAATCGAGGCATTTGATCCGATGAGTAGGGGAGCGATCGCCTATCGACATCTGGGTCGAGAGTTCTTGAAACGTAAGCAAGCAGCCGAGGAGGTCTGAAGATGGCACAGCGCAAGGCTGGATTGGGAAGAGGTCTCGAGGTGCTCATCCCCACCGAAGAGAAGGACGAGGCTGACGCCGAATTCCTTCATGTCTCAGTTGACAGAATCACTCCAAATCCAGATCAGCCCCGCTCCCGTTTCGATGACGACTCGCTGGGAGAGTTGGCGGCATCGATTACCGAGGTAGGGGTGTTACAGCCTGTGGTTGTTACCCAAGTTGACGATGGATTTGTCTTGATCACAGGAGAGCGACGTTGGCGAGCGGCCAAGGCTGCCGGGCTGAGCACCATTCCGGCAGTGGTCAGGGGCACCCAAGGTGACTCGACATTGGTAGAGGCCCTTGTCGAGAATGTCCAACGTCTCGATCTGACACCGTTGGAAGAGGCGCACGCCTATCGACAACTTCTGGAAAATTATGGAATGACCCAAGAGCAGGTGGCCGACCGGGTCGGTAAATCCAGACCTGCTGTCTCCAACACGCTCCGTCTTCTTCAGCTGCCCGGTCCGATTCAGGTGATGGTGGACAATGGAGCGCTCAGCGCCGGGGCCGCTCGTGCCCTTCTCGGGGTCGATGACGAGAAGTACGCGCTCTACCTTGCCGACAAAGCTGTCGGTGAGGGGTGGAGTGTTCGTCAAGTCGAAGACGCAGTCAAGCTGCGACGAGAGATGGAGTCGCCGACAAGGGTTTCAGAATCTGGGGTGAGACAACTTCGTCCACTCGAAATCATCGAGTTGGAGAAGCGTCTGGCCGAGCATCTCAACTCAAAGGTGAAGATCAGCTATCGCAATGAGAGAGGCAAGCTCGAGATCGGGTTTGGTTCGCTGGAAGAGTTGGAACGGATCTACCGGATTATTTCCTAGTGGTCCGACCGCCGATGGCAGCGTTGGCAAAGAACTCCGAAAGACCGTAGGCGACCGCATAGCCAAGCTTCTCATCGAGGTCGGCTTGTGACACGACGGCAGATGGTGCTCTTGTTTCCTTGAGCATCGCGCTGGCCCTGCCTTCGATGTCGCAACCGATACTGGCGGCGATTGCCATCGCCAACTGTTCACCGGCGGCCGAGTTGCTGTGTTCGGAAGCGAAGTAGAAAACGGAGTTCTCGGCGATTGCGAGCCGAAAGACAACGATCAGGTCCGAACCCATACGATTGGCTCTGCGGGCACTGAGACGTTCTGGAATGTTGGTGTCCTGGCTACGGGATAACATGGGTATTCCGCCGGCATCCTGGATCGCCAGTGCCGCCGCAGTGGCTGCTTTCCACGCTTGGGTTGACTCGTGTGGGTCACGGCAGGCCGCATCCAGATAGACACGAGCGCCGGCGATGGAAGAGGGCAGTCGTCTCATCCACTCCCGCTCCCGGATCGATTGACGGCCTTCTTTCATCTCACCTCGAGTGACAAGGTGAATCTCGGTCACGACCTCGGGACCTACCTTTCCATCTTCTGCCAGGTTTCGGTTGTTTTGGAAATCGATGACCGCACCCTCGGCCTCCGGTCCGAAGATGCCGTCAACTTTGCCTGCATCGAACCCCAAGGCGTTCAAGCGGGACTGCAACTCGGAGACGTCTTCGCCACGGACCATCGGCCGGCGCATGAGAATTAGGCGGTCACCGAGTCGATAGCCGGCCTCATACAATGACCGCCACGTGTTGGGGCCGACGATGCCGTCGGCATCGAGACCTTTGACCTTCTGGAAACGGACCACGGCGTCGAGAGTGGAATCGGCGAATTTGCCTCGATCGTCGTCAGGGGATTCGAAGCCGAGCGCGGCCAGTCGATCCTGGATATCGCGAATTGCTGGGCCTTCGCTCCCGAGTCGGTAGAGACGCATCTAGAAGCGAGTCTATGGGTGCATGTGTGGATAGACCTGTCGGGCCGCACCCCCGGCACATCGTCAGGGGGTCATGTTTGATGAGAACAAGCGTTCATCGGGTCATCCCCATGTGGCACTCAAGATGAATCCCCGTAACGCAAGTTTCGCAGCTGACCAGATGCAGGGGGTTCCTGTGGCTATTTCCGCTGTATTTGGTAGTGGAGCGTCATGAACACCGACCCCACTATCGAGAACCGATGTTCAGTCCTGAGTTCGTCATGTTCGACGAACACGTCGATCTCTTCGCCAAAGGAGACAAGCTGAAGAGTGGTTAGAGCACCATCGTCTTCGATAGCCGAGAGGTAATGCCCGGCGTACTGCATATCGGTGTGCGAACTGAGCAGAAGTCCGTCGTCTCGGTGGTTGGTGGGGAGAAGCGTGGCTGTGAAGTTGCCCGACGGCAGCGGAAACCCGACGGACACATAGGTTGCCTCCTCGATACGCTGTGTGGTGTAGATCCCCACATAGAGCGGCTCGCCGTTTTCGTAAGCGCGGACCCAAGCCCTGAAATCGGCGACACCGTCGTTGTCGATGTCGATGGTGTCGATCCAGGAAACGACTCCTTCCTGGGTTTCCTCCTGATGGAATGGTACGTTGGCCTGACCAAGAGGTTGAGCAACCGTGGCCCGAAATATCGCGTAGGGGATACGCATCCAACGCTTCCACTCGGGTGTAATGGAAAGCTTGAATCTGCTGGTGTGTTCGTAGAATTCACGGACCGTTGGGTGGACACGGCTGGGATCGAAGGTGGGCCCTGCCAGCCCGTCAAAGTCGGCGACGATCCCAATGTCGGGTGGACTGTGGGCATATCGAGCTCCGACGGTGCGGGCATATCTCTCCAGGTAGTCAACACCGACATATTTCGTAGCCTCGCTGAAAGGAACCACGTAACTGACCAGCTCCGGTGGAATCTGTTCACCCATGATTCGGATCTGGTTCCGACCGCGCCACAAAGCCGCCGCCAATGTTCGGTAGATGACAACCGTCACAGCAGCCGGCACCGCCCAGCCCACATCCGGCCAGAGTGAGTCGAATCCGAACCCGACAGCCAAACCCACCACCAGACCGAGGAGAATCTTTAGGAATCTGAATCCGATCAGACCGGTGACGGCCCCCACCAGAGCCGAGGGAACAGCGGCCGACCAATCAGGAAGAATCCACTCCAGGACAGCCCCAACGATTGCTGCAATGAAACCAGCTGAAACGATCCGGACAAACAACCCTTGCGGTTCCCCCGGGACCCTGTTGGCATCTGCCCATGCACTGACCGATCCGAGCACCAGTGCGCCGATGGTTGCGCCTAACCACCAGCCGATACCCTCGAGCGCCTCTCCGATCGCCGCACCACCCAGACCACCTACCACTGCCCCTGCGACTCCGGCGGCGATCACCTTTGACGGGGCTCGAGTCACTCACCCGACCCTACAGATAGCCCACCATCAAGCGAACACGGACCATCAAACACGGACTTTCCATCTTGGAAGACTGGCAAAATCGCCACAGCGTGCTGCCGACGGCGACCACAGCAACTACGGGCTCAGTGGCCAAAGACAGCCACTTCGTTCGTGCCGTTGTGTGCCGTTCGCCTAGCCATCTCGTTTCGGGTGGGTGGGCTTAAGGTGGCGGGTCGATGGAGGTTGATGTGAGCTGTGGTTGGAGGCGTACACAGACTCGGTTGGCGATGCCGGACTGGGTGGAGAGGGCACTGTCGATTGGTGTTCTATCGGATGATGATCAGGAGACGACCCGCACTAAACGTCTGATGGCGGGGGTGTTGTGGGTGTCCCTGCCGATAACTGTTCTCTCGGCAACACAGTTGGCTGTTGTATTCGATGCGCCGGTTGCTGGTTTGACGGTTAGTACGGTGTTTGTGACGGCAGCGGGTTCGTTGTGGGTGGTGTGGCGCTGGCCGTTTACGTATCCCAACATCGCTCATCTACCGGTTGCCAATGCGGTCATGATTTCGGCTGCACTGGTTGTAATGGCCGGCGGCTTGCTTGCTTCAGCGGTCAATGCTGTCTGGGGGTTTGTTGCGGTGCTCGCTGCATTGGCAGTGTTTGCTGATCGGCGAGCCAGCTTCTGGCTGTGGATCTTCATTGTCAGCCAAATCGTTGCAGCGGCATGGGGAAGTCAGATCGAACCCATCTACGAGGTCGCCAACGTCGAGTACGTCGCCATTTTCAATTTGTTGGTCGTTGTTGTATTCGTCTTCTACATGATGCTTTTCTACGTCCGTCAAAGAGCCTTTCTGTTAACTCAGTCCGAGGGCCTGCTGCGGAACATTCTTCCCGCAGAAATCGCTGATCGGCTCAAGACATCAGACGAGACAATCGCCGATGACTACGAAGCGGCTTCGATCCTCTTCGCTGACATCGTCGATTTCACTCCAATGTCGGCTGATATGACCGCGGCGGAACTCGTGGCTCTTCTCGATGATGTTTTCACCGCCTTCGACCTTCTTGTTGAGGAGCGCGGCCTGGAGAAGATCAAGACCATTGGCGATGCTTACATGGTCGCTGCGGGAGTGCCAAAACCACGCGGGGACCATGCCCAAATTCTGTGCGATCTGGCGTTGGCGGTACAGGATCTCGCCAGTACCCGAGAATTCCAAGGTCGGAGTGTCTCGTTCCGGATCGGAATCAATTCTGGTGAGGTGGTGGCCGGGATAATCGGCACCAAGAAGTTCAGTTACGACCTATGGGGAGATTCGGTCAACACGGCCAGTCGAATGGAGTCGTCAGGCACGGCCGGCGAAATCCAACTCACCGACGACACAAAACGCCTGGTTGAAGACGCCTTCATCTGCGAACCAAAAGGAACGGTGGACATCAAGGGAAAAGGGCCGATGACCGTGTGGACCCTCAAAACCGGCCGACACCAGCACTGAGACGAAGTCGTGTATGACCTGTTCGCTTGGCAACTAATCGCTGACGGCTTCCCCTGACCCGAAAAACCCACGGTGTATCCGTGAGTTTCTCTATGTGCGCTCGGGGAGGACTCGAACCCCCAACTTCCTGGTGCATCGTCAGGCGGTGACGTACTCCTCGAGATCGGCCATGAGCTTGTGCTTGGGAGCAGCGCCGACGATGCGTTTCTTCTCTACACCGTCCTTGAACAGGATCAGGGTGGGAATGCTCATAACGTCGTGAGCCCCCGCAGTCTGGGGATTGTGGTCGACGTTGAGCTTGCCGATGGTGAAACCCTCATGCTCGGCAGCGATCTCTTCGAGTACCGGGGCAATCACCCGGCAAGGTCCGCACCATTCAGCCCAGAAGTCAACGAGGATCGGCTTGTCGGCGGTGATGGCGTCGTTGAAGCCACCGTCATCGAGTGTGATTATCTCTGCCATTTAGCAATCTCCTTGGGGGTCTGTTCAGTGAACCTGGATCACTGAGAAGTCATTCCTGGTGAGCCAGCCAGCGTTCGACGTCGATGGCGGCCATACAGCCGGTCCCAGCAGCGGTCACGGCCTGACGATAGACATGGTCGACCACATCGCCTGCTGCAAACACCCCACCGACCGAGGTCGCCGTTCCGCCGCTTCCATCGACGATCAAATAGCGATCCTCGTCCATATCGAGCTGGTCGTCGAAGAGTTCGGTGGTCGGCTTGTGACCGATGGCGACGAAAACCCCTTCAGCGTCGAGTTGGCTCGACTCGCCGGTCACGGTGTCTTCGAGCGTGACACCGGTGACAGCGTCGTCGCCGTGGATTTCGGTCACAATCGAATTCCACTGCACCTCGATCTTGGGGTGGTCGATCGCCCGTTGCGCCATGATCCGCGAAGCTCGGAATTCGTCACGGCGATGAACAATGGTGACCTTGGCTGCGAACTTGGTGAGGAATAGCGCCTCTTCCATGGCGGTATCTCCTCCACCGACAACCACAATCTCCTGATCGCGGAAGAAAAACCCGTCACAGGTTGCACACGCCGAGACACCCCGCCCTGTCAACTTCTCTTCTCCAGGGATGCCCAGCCATGTGGCAGAGGCACCGGTTGCGATGATCACGGCGTCGGCCGAGTAGTCGTCAGCACCCACTTTGACTCGGAGCGGTCTCGAGGAGAAGTCGACTTCGGTCACATCAACCTGATGTAGACGGGCTCCGAAGCGTTCCGTCTGCTTGCGGAATTGATCCATCAGCTCCGGGCCCATGATTCCGTCAGGGAAACCCGGGTAGTTCTCGACGTCGGTGGTGATCATCAATTGACCCCCTGCCATGGATCCTTCGAAAACGAGTGGGTTGAGATCGGCTCTTGCCGCATAGAGCGCAGCGGTCAGCCCTGCTGGGCCCGACCCGATGATTATCAGTTTTTCATGTGTCATTCTTCGTTCCTCTTGAACCACATGTAGCCGCCTCCGCCAAGAAGGACGACTCCGAAGACCCCAAAAGCTCCTGCTGTTGTGAGGGGGATCTCGAGAGCACCGAAGATCGCCCAAATCACGAAGACCACAGTCATCAACCCCAGGCTGGCGGCGATGATTCCCAGACCGGTGAGGGTGACCCCGGTTCTCACCCGATCGACGGTCATCTCCCTGATCTTGGTGGCGACCTGCTCTAGGAGGTCGGCAAATTTGGCGGCGTACTCATGCATGACCGCGAGGTTAGTTGCGAGGCGATGCGATCCCCGAACGGGCCTACTCGTCTACATAGGATTCGGTGCAGAAGTCCGCATTGACGAAACTGATCGGAGTATCCGTCTCGAGATCGGAGTCAGGTGGAACGGCGAGGAGATAACGGGTCTCCTCGACAACTTCACCCAGCACCACATAGTCGGCCAGTCCAGCTTCTATCAAACACGCCTCAGCTTCGTCCGGCGGCGATGGTTCGTCGTACTCCAGATCGCCCGATCGGGCCAGCAAAGCCAGATCGGTGAGACTGTTCACAGTGGGGGTGGCGAACTGCTTGGTTCCCTCTTCGTCGACCCCGGCCTCCCCATCCGTCGCAGCGGCGGCCTCAGTCGTATCAGTCGCGGTGTCGTCGGCCGAGGTGGTTCCACTATCGCCGAACCCGGCGCTGCCCTCATCACTGGTCGCGGCCTCGCTGGCGTCTTCACTGCCGATGAGGGCGGTTGGTGCAGAATCGGGGATGGCCTGGTCGAGAACGACGAAGAGACCCACCACCACAAAAATACCGGCGGCCGCGTACGACCATCGGTAGTACCAGGGTGGTTTGGCCGTCCCCGCTACCGGCTGATTTTGAAGTTCCGTCCAGATGTCTCGATGAAGGGCCGCCGTCTCATGTTCGGTTAGTTGCGCCGGCGGGATCGAGCTGAGGGCTTGGTAGGCAGTTTTCTGAGCCTCGTACTCCGCTTGATGCTTTGGCGAAGATGCAACCAAAGCGCGTGCCGCTGTCTCGTCTTGGAGACTGCCCTCGGCGAGAGCCGCAATCAGCTCAACTTCTTTGTTACGCATGCCAAACCTTTGATGTTCTCATGACGCCGTTTGGTTCCCTAGATGTTTGGCCAGAAGCCTTCTTCCCCGGAAGACACGCGACTTCACTGTGCCCACTGGGACGCCAAGTGTCTCAGCTGCATCGGGCATAGACATCCCTTCGATATCGGAGAGGACGACCGCGGCACGGAATTCGGGTGGCAAGGCATCGAGCGCCTCGCGTAGTTCTGGTCTGATGCCGGCAGCCTCCACAGCCTCCTGAGCACCCTGGTCTGCTGGATCGAGGTGTTCCGGCATTGGTTCGGAGGGTCGCCTCTTTTGTTTGCGGAGCAGGTCGTAGCAAGTATTGACCGCAATCCGATATATCCAAGTTCCCACTGCGGCATTGCCCTTGAATTGGTGGGCTTTGCGAAAAGTGGTGAGGAACGTCTCCTGGGTTGCATCGAGGGCCTTTTCCCTGTCCCCGAGGATTCTCAGGCATACCGAGAAGACACGTCCCTCATGGGCACGCATGATCTCGTTGAAGGCGTCGTGGTCTCCATCCACCACCCGCACCAGGAGTAGGGCGTCATCGGCTGGGACGGTCACGGCAGAAATCGTACTTCTGAAATCGACGATTGAAATGTTCCGTCGGTGCGTTGTGGGAGGTCAGTCAGCCATACGAGCCAGAATCCGCCATCACGCGGTGGGAGGTCGACAAAGGTGGCACCCGGAGGTGCCTGGCCACCTGCCACCCGTGACCAGTCCTGTTGTTGAGCGAAGAACCTTTCGGACCAGTAGACCTCGAACTGCGTGCCCACCGTGAAACCCGCCAGTTGCACCCGACTTGGCATCCCGGTAATGGTGAAAGCAACCCCGACTCCCTCCTTGACCTGGGGGAGCGGCTCCTCGTATTGCTCGGTGCTCCACGAGGTGGACAGGTCGCCATCGCTGAGATTCGCCAGTTCGGCATCATTCTCGCCCCCGCCACCAAAAGGGTCGAAGGACGTGGTGTTCTCAACAACAACAGCTCCGCTCGGAGGAGTTGTTGCCACGACCTCCGTCGTCCCGGTCGCGCTGGGAACCGTCGTCTGAGTCGGCGGGATTATGGGTTCGCTTCCTCCCGAGAACGCACGACCGAGTGCCACCAGACCGAAAGCAACGACGATCAGCACCATCGCTGCAATCAACAGACGACGCGAGGTGGCACGAGGTTCGGGACCTGGCACTCGTGGTGTCGGCGCTGCGACCAGTGCCTTCTCCAAGTCTCGGGCAGAGAGGTGACCGGCCTGACCGGATCTGAGGATTCGATCAATCGTTCGTGGGAACCCGTCGATCGATTCTGATGGTGGGGGGCCACCGGGCTCATCGCCTGTCAAGGCTGTCTCGAGGGCCGCCGAGAGTGCTGCCACATCCCCGGCGGCATCGGTTCGGCCGGGTCGTCCAAATGCCCCCAGTTTCGCTGTGTGAGACACCGAGTAGGAGATGGCAGACAGGTTGATCCCGCCGTGGGTGATCACCCGGTCATGAAGGGCGGCGAGAGCCCCGGCAAGACCGGATGCGTTTGGCAAGAAGTCGGGCAACTCGATCGGCTGGCCGGCCTCGATTCGGTCTTCGGCAGTCGAACCACCGGTCCATTCCGAGACCGAGTAGGCCCCACCGTCGACCTGAGCCACGGCGAACACCCGGGCTAGATGGGTGTGGGACGCTTTGGCGGCAGCACTGACTCGCTCGACGAACTCTGCCCGGCGAGCAAGGTCGCTATCTGGGCCAAGACTGCGAACCAGCACCGGGCGATCGAGTGACGTGTCGGTAGCAAGCCACTCTTCGATGTCGCCGTCACGGCCAAGCCGCATTTCGAGTTTGAATCGATCAGGAATTGCCGCAGGCATTGGTCAAAGGTCCAAGTTGGTTTCACAGGTCATGACGCAGGATCCTGAGTTTGGTCCCTGTGACTGTGAATCCCTCGTTTGCATAGAGCCTTTGTGCCGGCATGTTTTCGTCGCGAACGTTGAGAACCATCACTTGTGACGTAGTTTTGCGGGCCCATTGGATGGCTCCGCGGACCAAATCCGCACCGATTCTTCTTCCCCGGTGCTCCGGATGGACAGCGAGTCGTTGCAGATATGCGACTCCCCACTGGGCACCGACGATCACGTAGCCAACGATCCCCGAATCGGCTTCCAAAGAGAGGATCGCAGCATGGGAGGTGGCCATGAGCGCCTCTTTGAGACCGTCGGGGCCCATTCTCCAGAACCCCTCGAATGCGGCGTCATCAATGGCACACAATGAGTCCCAGTCGGGCTCGGTATGGGAGAGGGGAGTTTGGGGAGTCTCGATTGGCCGGCTGAGCGAGCGTTCCATGACTCCCAGTCGATGGGCTTCTTGGTATCCGACCTTGGTCCAAACCCGGGTCGAGCTTGGGTAAAGAGCAGGTGAGTAGACCGATTGAGACCCATATTCGCCGAGTCTGGAAGTGGCGGCAGCCAGGAACTCTTGACTACCGCGCTCCAGTCTGAGGAATCCGTCGGAGGTGTTGGTGTTCCATGGACGAGCATGGGCCCGGGACCATCCTCGAGTGATCGTGATGGGTGAAGGCCAGGCTCCATCGATGCGGACCTGATAGGACACCTATGGGAGAGTACGGCTATGGAAGTCCTTGTTGCTACACACGGGTCTTCGCTGAAACACGACACCGGTGAGCGTCATCCAGAACGACCCGAGCGCGTCGAGGCAGTACATCGCGGTGTGGTTGGATCTGGTCTTGAGGTGATTGAGATTCAAGCGCCGCAAATCCAACCCAGTGAGCTCGAGATGGCCCACGACCCCTCCTATATCGAGATGATCGAGGCCTACTGCTCGCTCGGCGGCGGTGCCCTTGACATGGACACCATCGCGTCTCAGGCAACCTGGGAGGCCGCTCTCACAGCTGCCGGCGCGGTGAGGGTTCTCACCGAGGAGCTACAGGAGAGATCTGACAGCACCGGGTTTGCCATCACACGTCCACCCGGGCATCACGCGTTTCGTGATCGAGCCACGGGGTTCTGTATCTTCAACAATATTGCCGTCACCGCCGTGCTCCTCAGGTCCAAAGGCGAGAGGGTTGCGATCCTCGACTGGGATGTGCACCACGGGAACGGGACCCAATCGATACTCGGTGACGATCCGGGGACGCTCTATGTATCGATACATCAGGATCACTTCTATCCCTTCGACGGACAGGTGGCAGATATCGACGCCGGCGAGGCGAAGGGCACAAACGTGAACATTCCTCTCCCCGCCTGGACTGGCGGTGATGTCTATAGACGGGCATGGGGGGAGTTGGTGATTCCCGTGGTCTCCCAATTCGAGCCTGACTGGGTCTTCATCTCTTCGGGCTACGACGCCCATGTTGATGATCGTCTTGCGGATATGAACTTGGTGGCTGACGACTACGGCTGGATGGCAGCGCAGGTGGCCTCGGTTCACCCCCCAAACCGGACGGTGCTTGCCCTCGAGGGAGGCTACGACCTGGAGGCATT
>CAXMPK010000094.1:0-8604 GCA_964195405.1 uncultured Acidimicrobiia bacterium | reverse complement strand
CCACCGCTCAAGCCAAAAGTGAAGACGGCGCCCGGTCCTTCCGGCAAGTACTCCTTGGCGAGGGCTGTCCATTCGTTGTCGTCCCAGATCGGGTACCTGACCCAGGCCACCGCAGGGTGATCTGCGAGAAATCGGGCCACCTCTCCGGCGTTATCGACGTGCTTCCTCATCCGCAGCCCCAGGGTCTCCAGCCCCAACAAGAAGAGAAACGAGTTGAAAGGCGACGGTGCCGCACCGACGTCGCGGAGCAGTTCGACGCGGGCACGCATCAGGTAGCCGTACTCCCTGAAATTCTCCCAGAACTGAAGGTCGTGATAGGCGGGGGACGGCTCGGTGAGCATCGGAAAGTTTCCGTTGTCGTAGGGGAATGTCCCCGATTCCACGATCACGCCTCCAATGGCGACACCGTGGCCTCCGATGAATTTGGTGGCCGAATGGATCACGATGTCCGCACCGTGTTCGATCGGCCTGCACAGGTAGGGCGTGGCGAAGGTGTTGTCGACAACAAGTGGGATTCCGTGCTTGTGAGCCATTTCGGCATAGCGTCGGATGTCGAGGATGTCACAGCCCGGATTGCCGATGGTCTCCCCGAAGATCAACTTGGTCTTGTCGGTGATGGCAGCCTCAACATCGTCAGGGTTGGCGACGTCGACGAAGGTCACATCAATACCCATCCGTCGAAGAGTGACGTTTAGCTGGGTGTAGGTGCCGCCGTAGAGGGCCTTCGAAGAAACGATGTGATCCCCCTGTTCGGCAAGGGCCAGGAAGGCGATGAGTTGAGCCGCCTTGCCCGAAGCTGTAGCTACTGCACCGAGTCCGCCTTCCAGTGAGGCAATTCGTTCCTCAAAGGCGGCAGTTGTCGGATTGCTGATCCTGGTGTAGATGTTGCCGAAGGTTTGCAACGTGAAGAGGTCGGCTGCGTGTTGGGCATCCTCGAAAACGTAGGAGGTCGTGGCGTAGATCGGCATCGCCCGTGCCCCAGTCTCGGGATCCGGTCGCTGCCCGGCATGGACTGACCGAGTGGCGAATCCATATCCTTGCTCTTCATTCACGATTTCCTCCTTGGTTTCATCTGGTCGACTCTGTGGCGACGGAGACTGCCGGCGCGCGGGTCTCCAGGTACAACGCCAGGTGGTCCACGATATCCCGGGCATCGTCTCCTGCACCGTGAATGAACTGGACTTTCGCCTGCGCAAGAAGTTGAGCCCTATCCGGTAGAGACCCGGTGACTCAAGAACAACTCCTCCGTCATGGCGGATCTCACCCTTCCGGTCCAGTACCGGCACCTCGAGCCACGAGTAGTCGGGAAGGTATCCGGTAGCCCAGACGACAGTCCTGATCTCACCATTGGTGAGGTCGAGACTCAGTGGCAAGTCGTCTTCCAGGGCCGTCGGAATGAAACGTTCGGGTGGGCTCACACCATCGTCCAGATGATTCGCCGCCGCCCATTCGTCGATCGTGTCCAGAAGGCGAACCATCTTGAGGTTGGCAAGATTGCAAACGTTGCGCAGCGAGCCGGACAGGTGTGCGATGCCATCGTCGATCGAGGTCAAACGGCCCACCAGTCGAACGCCCGCCGAGGAGAGCGCATTGAGGTCAACAGTTGAACGATCGGGTGTCCCCACCAGCTGTGGGGAAGGCACATGTCGAGCACGCACAATGTCGTCGACCTCGTCGTATCTCTCGTCGAGCAAACCACTTCTGTCCATCCACCATTGGATGTCCTTCCCGCGGTACACCCGGGGCATCCGCACGTGCTCTCCGACCGCCATGGTGACGGGTCGAGAACCGGTCACCGGGGCAGCATCTCCTTGGACAGGAAGAAGCAGTATTCACAGTCGAGATTGCATATAGGTCCAGTGGGTTTGGCCAGGACATGAAATGACGGCGGAGCGGTTCCCGATGTCAGCATGGAGGCACAATTAGTTCCATTGGGTATCGAATCTAGTGCGGGTAGAAGTAGCAAGATCGATGGACGCGGCTTCTGCTTTTGCCTTCCTTTGTCGTGACCTGTTTTCAACTGACCCTCGCGTAATGGAGTGGTTCAACGTGGAGCTAAAACGGCGGTTTCGAAGTTAGCTTGAGGGATGGTCCCAATGAGATGAGTATTGACATCTCCGCCGCGCGCCTGCTGATGGCGTCCGATCTACTTATTTGATTTGGCGTCGTGCAGAGGGATTCTCCCGTCGTCGGTCCCGACGATCAATTACCTGTTGGTCAATACCTTCACCTCCTTGTGAGTCGACATGCTCAACTGGCTTAGATGTAGCCGTTGGACCGAAGCCATCGTGTTGAGAAGAATCCCCCAGCCGACGGGATGTAGAAAGTCGCGAAGCGATAGATGACGGCCGATGTGAAGGCGATCGTCTGGTCGACGCCGAACATCACCAGGAAACCTGACAGGACGGCTTCGGTGACTCCAACACCGCCCGGAACCGGGACAACACCACCTAAAAGCCCGGCGGCGATCGTTGCTGTCGTAGCTTGGGCCAAACTCAGAGGGACGTCGAGACTTCTCAGGATGAGCCACATGGCCATTCCGAGCACAACCCTTGAGCCAATTTCACTGCCCAAAAGGGCAATAGTTCGTTTCGGATTCTTGAGAACTCCCGCCAGGGCGGACCACGCCGAACTCAAGATGGGCATTGCCAAGTCGTGGAGTTTCTTGACGTGTCTCACCAAATAGACGACCACTACACCGAGTACGGCGAATACCAGGATTACCAGACCCCATCTCACTCCGCTGGGGTCGAGGTCGAGAGTCAGCCCGCCAACCAAGAACGCTAAGGCCAAAACAGTGATTTCGACGAGAAGGCCGGTGAGTGTGTCGATTGTGCCCTGAACCACCGCCTTCGTGTAGTCCATGCCGTACTTCTTTAGAAACGTCACAGTGGCTGCGATCCGCCCGGCAGAGCTGGGTACCGCCAGCGAGATGAACATGGTCGACGACTGAAGAATGACCGCCGGCTTCAATGGGATTGGGACTCCGGCTGCGGCAAGCATCGCGGTGGCTTGCGGAAAGTAGACCGTCTGGCCCACCACGAATGCGGTCAAGACGAATACCCACTGGGCGTCCTTGGCCACATCCCACACCGCTTTGAAGTCGATCCCTGGGATCTCAGACTTCGAGGTGTTGTCGGACGTCGGGCAGACCGAACAACATTCTGCGCTCGTGGTGCGTCTCTCAATAAGTGCCCACAGTCTTCCGACGCGGAGGGTTCTGCTTGACGGCCTTTCGTCGTCGCTCGACCGGGTCACCAAATCCGTGACAGACCACGAGCCGTGTCGCTGTCTTCCAGATATCGGTAGATCTACGCCACGAGGAAGTGGGTCGTCATCGGGCCTCTGCCTTTGATCTCGACCGTTCCTCTCGTCTCGAAGGTGAACGAGCCCTGCAGCGCCACCCGGCACCGATCGGTCACCTGAATCCGGCCGGGCACACCATGCGATTCCATCCTTGAAGCGGTGTTGACGGTGTCGCCCCAGAGGTCGTAGGAGAACTTCACCGATCCGATCACACCTGCGATCACCGGCCCGGTGTCCATCCCGATGCGCATCTGGAGCCGGTCGGGCAACGCGGCCACAGCGGCGAGGCCATCGAGAGCGAAGGAGGCCACCGCAGCTGTGTGGTCGGGTAGGGGCGCCGGAAGGCCACCGACCACCATGTATTCGTCGCCGATCGTCTTGATCTTCTCGAGACCGTAGCGCGCACAGAGCTCATCAAGTGTGGTGAATACCTCATTGAGGACACCAACGGTCTCGTCGGGTGACATCCCTGCGGCTAGCGGTGTGAAACCTACGATGTCGGCGAACAGCACAGTGACCGAGTCGGCGGCATCGGCGATCCTGGACTCGCCCGCTTTGAGCCGCTTGGCGATGGGTTCGGGGAGGACGTTCAGCAGAAGCCGATCCGAGCGGGCACGCTCCTTCTCGAGCTCGCCGAGCGCTCGGTCCCGCTGGGCGATGAAGTAGCGGATCACCAGGAAGGTGACGATCGAGACGCCGCCGATGTTGATGACGAAGAGCATCAGGCTGGTAGTGCGGGGGAGTTGCTCGACGTTCTCGACAAGCCACGGATCCAAGATGGCCGAAGCGACGATCAGGACAGCGAAACTGGAGATGAGCACCCCGGGCCGGGGCTCCCCAGAGGCGAGCCGAGATCACCGTCGTGGCCGCCCAGAAGATCATGGCGCCGGAGCTGGTGAACCCGCCCAGAGACCACTGCAGGAATACCGGTAGCACGAGCATCATTCCGATCTCCAGGTTCCGGAACGCGACAAAGCGACGGGTCTTGGCGAAGACGGCGATCGCCGTGAAGCTGACCAGTTGATACCCGAGTGGAATGGCGGCCGCCCAGGGTCGACCTAATGCGAAAAGCAGTCCGTACCACACCGTGGCCAGCGCCGCGATAACTGCGACTGACACCACCAGCATGGCTTTGGTGATCCGTTCGTCGCCAGAGTCGTCGGCACCGAACCCGGCCACTACCAGGCGGTTCAGCCATCCGGGAAGCTCATCGAAGAACGCCATGCAGCGAGCCTACCGGCGCCCCATCCCGCCAGGCTGATAGACCGGCTTCTGGTCGCAGGCGGTTGAGGCCGACCCGGGCTCGGTTCCATAGTGGGTGGTGAACCTCCGCGGACGGTGGAGAAAGGACCTTCAAAGCTAGCCATGACTAGCCGCCCATAAGTGCCGTTATGTGCGCCTAATCCTCATCGTTAGACGTCCCCGTCCTTGAGACTCCGCAGGTAGTCGTATGAGAAGATTCCTGTTCGGTGTCCGTCGGGCCGGAACGTCAAGTTGATCCCGTAACCGACCAACTCCGCGTCGCCAATCTCCACTTCGATCGGTCCCTTGAGAAGGACTGCAACACGCCGCGCACCGTCCGGTTCTTGACACGCGGCGCAGGGGCAGGCTGCTCGCAGTTCTCGTGCGCTGAATCGTTGCTCAGTGCCGTTGTGCCACACAAGAAGCATCTGAGTTCCGCCCTCCATCTCGATGCGCGTCGGCGGGTCCACGGTGCCGGAGGGTAACCCCTCGGCGAGAAGCGAAACCACGGGGACAGGCCCACAAAGGGCACCATGTACGGTCAGAGCAGCCGCTCATAAGTGCCGTTATGTGCGGCCTGGTCGGTCTTGCGCGGTCGATCGAAAGGTGGGGTTGTGAGGGTGTGTTTGTCATTTCTAACTGGACTATTTGCACAGGTTCATCCGTTGTACCGGACAATCCATAAATTCGGCCTCGCCCGGAGATGCCAGGAGTTTTCTGTGATCCATGATCTAGAAGGGAGTCTTGAATGAGCGGAGAGACAGGGCTTCTGAGATGGTTAGCTGTCGCGGCGGTGCTTTCGCTACTGGTTGTGGCATGTGGATCACCATCTGGCTCGGCAACAACCACCACCAACGTCAACTTGGATAGCTTGTCCACGCTTGCTGATCAATCGACACTCGAAACCGTCCAACCGTCATCGACGAGCCAGCCCACTAGCCCCTCTACCTCCGCCAACACCACCAGCGGGTCGACAACCACGACCAAACCAACAACCACAACCAAACCAACAACCACGACGGTCCAAACCTCGAAGACAGTCGCCGGTTCGATCGTCGCCTTCGCGTTCGATCCGAACCCGATCTCTATCAACGTCGGGGACGCGGTTAGATGGACCAACAACGACCCCGTCGATCACACGACCACCTCGGCGGGTAATTGGAATTCGGGCGACCTCGCATTCGGAGCCAGTTTTTCGGAGGTTTTCGACTCTCCCGGCACCTTTAGCTACTTCTGTTCGATTCACCCATCCATGACGGCCACTGTTGTCGTCAACCCCTGACCACGATTCGAAGGCGCCCCACCAGCACCTCCGTCACGCTCAAGGCCGATCTCGATGGGCGATCTACGCCTACGCACCAGTGCCGTGATGTGCAGGTGTGAGAGTTGATGCCCACCAATGCCTTGGGGTAACGAGTCGGTTTTGTGCGGGGGAAGCCTTTTACTTGCTCCCCCCGCTTCGTTTAGACGGTTACTGGGTTGGGTGGCTTTGACGGTTTACGTACACGATTGCACCACCGGCTGTGAACGCTGCGCCGGCGAGCAGCAGGAACAGGGTGAAGTTGGAACCTGTTGCTGGCAGCTCTTCAGCGGGCGCCTCTTCGGCGGCTGCTGCGACTAGTTGACCGCGGATCGCCCCGGCGGCGAATTCAGCGGTGTGGACGTTTACGTAATAGCCGCCCGGGTCGGCGACAATCGCAGCCACGACAGCAGCGTCACCGGTAACACAACCGTCACCGAGACTGTTCGGCCAATCAAAGTCGACGACGACTCCACCGGCGACGTCGGCGCCGCCTTCGTGAATATGTGCAGCCACCACCGGGTCGATCCCCTCGGATGTGATGGTGAAACACACCTCCGACGTGTCCGAGTCAATGGCGACGACTGCCAGGCCGACTCCTTCGGGATCACCGGGATCGCCAACCGCGTTCTCTCCGCTGAGCTCCGCCGTGAAATTATTCAGGTGGACGTCCGCGCTGGCGGTCGCAGCACCTGCAACCAGAAACACAAACACAAGAGACACGACACGAATATTTCGAGTCATAACCATCAACTCCTTCATTGGGCTAGGCGCCGCGGAACCCTACTCCGCCGACGAGGGGGCTATGAGACGCCTTTGACCCGACCTTCGAGAAGAATACTGATGTAGGCGGCGTTGGGACCCTCGACCAGTTCCGCGGTGATAATGAGACGCTCCCGGGCCGAGAACTTCGGGTTGCATGTCGTCATAGTCAGCCAACTCCCCTCCCTGTCCTCGGTGACCCAGACGTCGGTGGGTTCGACCACGAAACTGTCCCTCACCACATACACATGGACACCGATCGCCGTTTCTATCTCGATTCGATCCCCAGGTGCCAGCTGATCCAAGTTGAAAAATGGTCTCCCATAGGTTGTCCGATGACCAGAGATCACAGCATTCCCCTCCTGCCCCGGCAGCGGCGTCCACGGCATATGCCCAGGACCCTTCCTCAACGTTTCGACGGTCACCCCTTCGAAAACAACCGCTTCCAGGTCGAGGCTCGGGATGGACAGGTAGGCAAACTCGGTATCTTCGTCCGGCTGATCCTCGGCGTAATACTCGACAACCTCGCGACGGCTCTCAGGGATAGCATCCGGAACGGAGACCTCCTCGACCGGGAAAACGGACACTTCCTCAACGTCGGGAAGGTCCTGTCTCGTCTGGGCGAAGCTTTGCTCTAGCTGAATTCCGGCCGCGGCTTGCACCCGGCCGTTGGCAACATCGGTTCCGAAGACCTGCCATCCAACAAAGCCGATCCCGAATAGGCCACTCCAAACAAGGGTCCACCCAAGAATCTGCACCCATCGCCGCATACAAAAAGGTTAAATCACTCTCCGGCCTACCACCAGCGGAAGAGTCACGAATAAGACACTCTGCTGTCTCACTGCCTGTGCAGAGTCCGGAAGAATTAGGTGGTGTTGGGGATCTATCCGGACGCGCATTTTCCGTCGCGCGTTGGCAACTAGTGGCCCTTGGCGTCAAACCGTATATAGGGCTGGTATTGCCGGGCTTTTGGCTGCTCGATCTTTGAGATGTCTTCTCAGCCGACTACCGCGGCGTCAACATCCACGTGCCAATGCGGCGCCTGCGCCCAGCGCTTGCATCTTCGCCACAGCGACGTGGCGACCCAAGGGAACCATCCCGCAGTTAGTGCTCGGGTAGAGACGTTCATCGCCCACCAGAGCAGCAATGGTTGTAATGGTCGCCGCGACCTCGTCAGGCGTTTCCACGCGGTCGGTAGCCACATCAATGACACCGGCCAGGACTCCTTTGTCTCCGAGAAAGTCGAGCACCTCTAAAGGCACACGGGAACCAGCTACTTCAAGAGACACCTGGTCGATGCTCGACTCTGAGAGGACGGGGAAGGTCTGCTCGTACTGACGCCATTCCTTTCCAAGACCGTGTTTCCAGTCGATATTCGCCTTCACTCCATACCCGTAACAGATGTGCACTGCGGTAGTCGCTCCGACCCCGGCTGCGGCCCTCTCGAGTGCCGGTACCCCCCACTCGGAGACCTCGTCGAGAAACACGTTGAAAGCCGGCTCGTCGAATTGGATGACGTCCACGCCAGCGGCAGCAAGCTCCTTTGCTTCTGCGTTGAGAGCCTCGGCAAAGACCATTGCGAGGGTTTCCCGGTCTCTGTAGAAGTCGTCCTTGATCGTGTCGGCCATCGTCATAGGCCCGGGGAGCTGGTATTTGATTGGCCTGTCTGTCAACGACGCAAGCGCTTGGCATCCTCGACGAATACCGGATTCAACCGAGCCACCTCTCCGATGACACGCGGCACCGAGGCGTCATATCTTTGCCGGATCTGCACGGTCGCTCTGTCCTCGGCATCGACGCCTTCGAGATTGTTGGCGTTTCCGGTGGTCAGGTGTCTGAGGTCGAACCGGCCAGTGATCGCTAGATCGGGAATAACAAATGTTGATGGACATTCTCCTCTCGCTTGTACGCGCTCTGAGAGCGCCGCGAGCGGGAACACCGCCTTCGGCCGGACTCATCGGCAGGCATTGGCACCGAACTAACTCGGTTGCCGC
>CAXMPK010000093.1:0-11283 GCA_964195405.1 uncultured Acidimicrobiia bacterium | reverse complement strand
CGAGCTCTGAAGCTACCGCAGTCAATGTCGCTGCCTTCAAACCATCGCGATCGGCAATCTTGGTTGCAGCGACAGCCACGTCGTTGCGCGTGATCCCGGCCTTACGACCCATCAGCCGGCATTAGCTTCGACCCGTTCTTTCAGGGCGGCATTCATAGCCTCGAAACCACCTCTTGTCTTCTCTTCAAGCATCTTCATCAACATTGGCGCCAGAATTCCGGTGAACTCTTCAGAGTGGACCAGGGTCGTTCCGGAGCGGGTGGGAGACAATGCGAATCGGTGTCGCCCGTCGAACAGTCCGGAACGCCCACGTGACCCAGCCATTCCAACATAGTGGCCTGCTCGACCTCGGTGACCGTTGGTTTGAACTCCACAGCCTTGCCACCCGAAGGGCTCATCCGAAGACGCAAGCTCTCTCCTGCCTCGACCGTGCCGGCCCCCTCGACGATGAACGGATTCCAGGTCTGATACGTATCTAGATCGATCAAAACCTCCCAAACTCCTCAGGCGAGACGTCGATCTCGACCGCGGTCAATAGTCGCCTCGGTTGGACATCGTCAGCATGACGTATCCCAACCGTCTGGAGAATGGCGAACAGACCAACCACCACTGAAATGGCACCGAGCAACAGATTCCCCTCTGTGGTCAGCAGACCGGGGATCACGATGATCACGGCCGCTGCTATGACCCAAGAGACATCAGCGACAACGGTCAGTCTCGCTTCGACCAGATCGATGGGGTGCCGACGTGCGCTGATCAGGATTGCGATTCCGAACCCGACAACCCCAATACCGACTGCCAACATGACAATCTGATTGACACCGATCAGGTCGGCCACTTGCGCTGCGAGGACCACAGCAATCAGACCTGAAGTGATACTGAATAGACCGTTACCGATCAGCGCCCGCCTCAGCAGAGTTGGGTTTTCATTTCTCATGACTCTCTCCTTGTGACTAACGCTGTTAGTTACAGTAACTAATGTGATTAGTTACGTCAAGCAGAATTTCAGGAAACGTCTCTCCCCAGGTTGGCAAAACGGGTGAATTCGGGCTGGAATGTCAACTCCACAGGACCTGTGGAGCCGGCGCGATGTTTGGCAACGATGACTTCTGCAATCCCCTTCTTCTCTTGCTCTTCGGGGTGGTAGTACTCGTGGCGGTAGATAAACATCACCACGTCCGCGTCTTGTTCCAGAGATCCGCTCTCTCTCAGGTCGGAGAGGCGGGGCCGTTTATCCTCTCTCGACTCCAAGGAGCGGTTGAGCTGGGACATGGCGATTACCGGAACCTCGAGTTCGCGCGCAAGATTCTTGAGATTTCTAGAAATCTGGGCTATCTCCTGCTGTCTGTTTTCGTGGCCGCTGGCCTCCATGAGTTGGATGTAGTCGACAACTATCAGAGACAAACCCTTCCTGCGTTTGAGTCGGCGGCATTTGGCACGGATGTCGGTAACCGTGACGACCGGTGAATCATCGATAAAGATCGGCGCCTGATACATCCGTCCGGCTGCGTCGACCACCCGCTGCCAGAGTGGTCCGAGTTGACCGGATCGGAGCTTCATCGAGTCGACCTTGCCTACCGACGAGAGGATCCTCTGCACGATCTCCTCTTTGGACATCTCGAGGGAAAAGAGGGCAACCGGCTCACCGGCAGCCGCGACATTGGTGGCAATGTTCATGGCGAGGCTTGATTTACCCATGGCAGGTCTTCCGGCAACTATCACCAGATTGGCCTTCTGGAGACCGGCCAACTTCTTGTCGAGATCGACAAACCCCGTGGCGAGACCCGTCATCTCTGAGCCTTGTTGTTCCAGCAATTCGATCTGCTCGAGAACGTCGCTGAACATCGGACCGACTTCGAGAAGTGTCTGAGAAGAACGCCTCTCGGCTACACCGAGGACTGCCTGTTCGGCTCGATCGAGCACACTGGCGATCTCGTCATCGATGTTGAAGGCGAAATCGGTGACGGATGCACCGGCTCTGATCAATTCACGCCGTTTGGCATGGTCCTCGACAATGCCGGCGTAGTAGACGACGTTCGACGTTGACGGGACGATGTCGACCAGTCGGGTCAGATACTGAATCCCACCGATCTTCTCCAACTCGCCCTTCCGTCGCAGTGATTCAGAGACCGTGACTGCGTCGATCGCCTGGCTGGTGTCGAACAGTTCTCGCATCGACTCGAAGATCGCTTGATGGGCGGGTACGTAGAAATCCTCGGGATGGATTCTGTCCATTACTTCGTTGACAGCGTCCTCGGACAGCAGGACGGCGCCGATCACCGACTCTTCGGCTTCGCGAGAATGGGGCGGGCTCCGGTACCCGGGCCGCAGCTGATTTTCAGTCAAATTTGTCATCAATCGTCCTCTTCACCGTCGTGCTTTGCACGACCTACAATCTGGCAGATGACCCCGACAGATTTGTGAGGTCTCGACGCGCAAGACCCCGCCAGGAGGGGAAGTTGGGTCCACCTCAGCGGGGGAAGTGTCCGCAACATATACCCACCCACTCAGTCATCCCAAGCCAAAGTGCTCTTTGTTTTTCGCGGTGGAAAACTTTGTTATAAAGTCGCGAAACGCGACGCTATAACGCGAAAACGACCCCTATTTCGAGGGGCGTTTTCAAGAGTCCTGTGGACAAAGACGTCTTCTTAGGCGGGGATGACATCCAATGTGAGCGGGAACTCGACCTCGGGGTGAACCTTGACTTGAATCTCGTGAAGACCGATGGCCTTGATCGGCTCGTGAATCTCTAGCTGAGACCGTTCCAGCTCTATTCCGGTGAACCGGTTGATCCCCTCGACAATATCAGCGACACCTATCGAGCCGTAAAGCTGGCCCTCGTCGCCTGCCTGTGCTGCAAGCACCACCCGACTGCCAACCAACTGGGTGGCGATGGTCTCGGCGAGTTCCTTGGCTCGACGGTCCGACTCGACTCGAACATTCCTAATCGTCTCAGCCTGCTCCAACGCACCGATGTTTGCCTTGATGGCGAACCGCCTTGGAAGAAGGAAGTTCCTTGCGTAGCCGTCGGCGACATCAACAACGTCGCCCCGCTTTCCCAATTCGGTCACGTCGTCAGTGAGAATCAGCTTCATCGACCGTTACCAACGTAGGGAAGCAACGCCATCTCACGAGCGTTCTTGACCGCGGTCGCCAGCTTGCGCTGATCACTCGGACAGAGACCGGTGACACGGCGGCCGCGGATCTTGCCACGGTCGGACATGTATTTTCGAAGGGTGGATGTGTCTTTCCAGTCAGCTACCGCGCCTGCACAGAGTTGACATGGCTTCGGCTTACCTCGACGAAAGTCTTGACGACGACCCCTTACCGCCCCACGGGGGGCCCGCTTGTTTTTTCTTCCCATTCGAATAGCTCCTAGAAGGGCGCCTCGTCGGGCCCGTATTCGTCACGGGCGGCGGGAGCTGGTGTCTTCTTTTCCTCTCCACCGCCTTGCTTGTTACCCCAGTCGTCGCTGCGCTGGGTGCGGTTGACGGTTGCGGTCGCCCAGCGAAGCGATGGGCCGACCTCATCGATCTGAATTTCGACAATGGAACGCTTGTCACCGGCCTCTGTCTCCCAGCTGCGTTGCTCGAGACGACCGGACACGATTATCCGCATCCCCTTTTGCAGCGACTCGGCTACCTGCTCGGCCTGCTCTCGCCAGACCGTGCCCCCAAAGAAGCTGGTGTTTTCCTGCCATTCGCCGTCTTGCCCGCGCCAGCGGCGATTGACCGCCATGCGGATCTTCGCCATGGCAATACCCGAGGGGGTGAAGCGAAGCTCAGGATCGTCGACAAGATTTCCAATAAGTGTGACGCTGTTTTCCATCAGGTACTCCTCAATTCAGTCCCGGAGACGACTATGTCGCATCGGTGTGACGGATTCCAGCTATCCATCGACACGGACGATCTTGTGTCGGATTACCTCGTCGGACAACACGAGCATGCGATCGAGAGAATCGATGGTTTCTGTTTCGGACTGGAAAGCGAGAACCGAGTAATAACCCTCGGACATGTGATCAATTTCGTAGGCGAAGCGCCGCTTCCCCCATAAATCTCGCTTGGTGACTTTGGCGCCGTTCTCAGCCAGGTAGGCCTCGAGTTCGGTGACCTTGGTGTCGATGTCGTCCTCGGCAAGTTCAGGCCGATGGATCGCCATGATTTCATAATCGCGCATTTGACCTCCTGTGGACATCCGGTTGGAAGGCCCCATCCGCACGATGGAGCAGGGGTTGGTCGCAACCGACAGCGCGTGACGCCGGTGCGAAACCCGAATGGTAGACACGATCGGGTCGCTTTACCCAGTCGAGAGCACCTCACCCCGATCAAATTCGTGAGCACCCGACGGTGTTTCCAACACCCATTTGACCGGGGCGGGTGACCCGTAGGAGACACATGGCTCAAGAGGACATGGCTCCATGGCCGCAGAACCGATCAGGAGCCCTTCGGCATCAAACCACCAAATGTCCAACGGCATCGGCGTGTTCAGCATGTGGAAGGCCCCCGGCCTCGGTTCTTCGAAGACAAACAGCATCCCGTCGAGACCTTCGGGGAGCTCCTCCACTTCCATCAGACCTCTCACCCGTTTCTCTGGAGTGTCGGCGACCGCCACCGTCAAGGTCTCTCCACCCACCGTGATTTCGCTCTCGTCGAAGACACCTGTCTCCCAGCCCGCCGCCCCTCCGCAGGCCGTCACAACAATCAACAGGAGGGCGGCCAATCGGCTCGAGCGTGTGCAGGCGTGGCCCTGTGAGGGCCTTGGGTGCACACGCTTCAAAGGATTGATCGCACCCAATCAATGTCTGTGGCTTGTTCAGCCGCACCACCAGGTGTCTCCACGACAACCGGTGCTCCCGCGGCGGCGATTGTCGTCGCCAGGCCGTCGGTCGGGCACTCACCGTCACCCAGATTCTGATGACGGTCGCGTCGTGAATCGAACGGGTCCTTGGAGTCGTTGGCGTGAACGAGATCGATCCGACCTGTCGCAGCCACCACCCGTTCGACCAGATCGTCGAAAGGTTCGCCCCCTGCCCAGGAGTGGCAAGTGTCGAGCACGAACCCCACTCCATAACCACCAATCTCCTCCCACAGCTTTGTGATCCACTCCACACGGCGAGCCAACGCCTTGTCACCACCCGCAGTGTTTTCGATCAACACCTGCATGTCGGTTTCGAGGACGTCGAGTGCCTTGCGCCAACGAATAATCCCCTCCTCCTGAGGGCCGTCACCGGTGACGTGGCCCCCATGAACCACAACCGCAGTGGCGTTGATCTCGGTCGCCGCATCGCAGGTGTCCTGAAGGATCTTCCTGCTCGGAATACGTACCCTGTTGTTGTCGGCACAGAGGTTGATCAGGTAGGGGGCATGGACATATACCGGGATGGGCGAATCCTTCAACTCGGCGGCGTCACCACGAGGGGTCGGCTTCTTCCAGGATTGCGGGTTGGATAGAAAGATCTGAACCAAGTCCGCACCACGTTCCTTGGCCTCGTCAAGAGGATGCTCGGAAGGGGTATGCGCGCCGACCAGTGTCATTCTTCCTCGAATCCCCACGTCTCTCTCGATAGCCAGATACTTTGTCGTTGCGCCTCGGCGCGCCGCTTGCTGACTTCGACGGCATAGTCGGAAACCTGATCAGCGACCTCCTGTGGGTCCTGCGCCCAATCGTCGGCGAGAACTCCCAGTTCCCGCTCGTCGAGCCAGCGTGCCCCCCAAGGACTGTCGGGAAGATCGCCTTTTGTCAGTAGTTGGACGACAAAGAGGGAAACCCGATCACCCTCGTCGTCCACCTCGGCGCCCTGGACGTCGACGACGTCGTTCCACGCGATGATTGAGGGCTGACGAAAAGGCCCGTTGATCTTCAGAGCAAGTCCTTCGTCGCGGCATTCGACGACTTTGGTGGGGATGAACAGTTCCTTGAGACCCCAGACAACAATGACCGCGGCGAAGAGAAACATCACCCACGCCCAAATCACGTCCCGCGGCTCGAAGATCTGGGTGTCGTCGGGGCGGAAGATGATCTCGCGGAGCCAGTTGGTGAGACGACGGTTGGTGAGAACGTCGAGAGAGATGATCAGAAGAGGAATACCGGCCATTGCCAAGAGCCACATCCGGACAGTGGAACGTTTGAAGACAAGGGTCACGTTTTCACCCCCAGATCAGCAGGAGTGACCAGTGCAACAAACGGGACCCCCAGGTGGGCCAGGTTCTCCTCGGCCCTCCCATTTGAACGGTCGACCATGACAATGATCTGAACGATCTCCAGACCTGCCTCGAGAATGGCATCCGCCGCTTCTTTGGTGGCACTGCCGGTGGTTGTTGCATCCTCTACCAAAGCAACCTTCGCACCTGCCTCTACCGGCCCCACCAGCCGCTCCCCTGTCCCGTGGACCTTGGCCTCCTTGCGAACCGAGAACGCCTGGATTGGGCGACCATTGGCAGACGAGACCATTGCCGTTGCCACCGCAATCGGGTCAGCACCCATAGTCATTCCACCCACCGCCTCGACCGTCGGATCGAGTTGGTCCGCAAAGGCACGGCCAACATGCCAAGCCCCTTCGCCGTCGAATGTGACCTGGCGACCGTCGAGATACCAATCCGAAACTGTGCCCGATCGCAACGTGAATGGACCGTCAGTACGGAGAGCTTTGAATTTCAGATGTTCAACCAGGGCGGCACGGGGCACAGCCCCATCGTATTGACGCCGAGGAGACAATCAGTGCGGACCACTAACTTGGTGTCATGGACCTCTTCCTCATCCGCCACGGGCAGCCCGACTGGGCGCCGGACGAGATCGCCCGCAATGACCCTCACCTCACCGAACTCGGGAAACAGCAGTCCGAACGGGTAGGGCATCGAATGAGCTCATTGGAGCGCGTCGACGAGATCTGGGTGTCGTCGATGAACCGTGCCATGGAAACTGCTGATGCCATCGAGGCTGAATTACAACCTGACCGCCAGGTCCACGACTGGCTACGAGAAATCCAGAACCCACCGCACTGGGAAGGAACACCGGTCGAGGACATCGACGAATGGTTCGAGAAGGCCCACCTCCGGTCGATGGACGAGCTCTGGGAAGGAATCGGCCCTGGGGGTGAGTCGTTCCGCGACTTTCACGAGCGTGTGGTTACTGGTCTAGTGGCAACTCTCAACTCCAACGGAATACACCCGATGGAGGACAACCGTCATCTGTTCACGGTCGACGACCCCCGACAAAGCGTGATAATTGTGGCCCACGCGGGGACCAACGCAGTAGTCCTCGGTCACCTTTTGGGCCTCGACCCGGTCCCCTGGGAATGGGAGCGTTTTCGACAGCCTCACACGGGGGTGAGCCGGCTCAAGATGATGCGTATCGCAGATGGCTGGGCCTTTTCCCTACGTCAGCTGGGGAACATTGCCCATCTCCATCCTGGAATGGTGACGGTCTAGAGAACACCCATTTCGGTGAGGTCAGCCGTGACCAGGAAAAGACCTGTGGCCTGCGTCCGCACTTCATCATCAACCACCAATTCAGCGGAGGCGGTCATCCGCTTGCCTCGCATTTCGTCGACCCGGGCCCGCACAAGCAACTCGTCGGTCACCGCAAGCGGTTTTGGGTAGCGAATCTCCAGACGGCCCGTCACCGTCATCACCCTCTCAACGAGGATCCCGGCCCAAACCAACATCTCATCAAGCGCCGTTGCGGCAACTCCGCCGTGGAGGATGTTGCCGGCGCCGCGGTAATCGGGTCTTGGCGCGAATCGGGCACTGACCTCGCCATCGACAAGATCGAAGTGATCGAGATGGAGACCTATCGGGTTCTCACGACCACAGGCGAAACACCCGTCGTCGTAGTGACGCCGAATTCTGTCGACGAACTCTGCGATGTTGTTGGCCATGAGGGCGATTGTGACCGGCTACTTGCCGAAACGACGACTCCGACCCGTGTAGTCGCGAAGTGCTCGCAAGAAGTCGACACGTCGGAAGGCAGGCCAATTGACGTCGACAAACACGAACTCCGAGTAGGCAGACTGCCAAAGCAGGAACCCGGAAAGCCTTGACTCGCCCGAGGTTCGGATGAGAAGATCCGGGTCTGGCATGTCTGAGGAATACATGTGGCGTGCCAGAGCGTCGGAATCGATTTGGTCGGGAATGTCACTCGCTGGCACACCACTGCCGGCCAACTCAGTCACCAGATCTTTGGCCGCGTCGACAATTTCCTGACGTCCCCCGTACCCCATGGCGATGTTGAGACGACGCGAGCCCTGAGGGTGTGCCTCCTCGGCTGCCTTGGCGGCCGCGACCAAGTTATCGGGAAGTTGGTCGAGGCTTCCGATGAACTTGATACCCATGTCGTACTCGTTGCATAGTTGTGGAAGTCTCCCAAACAGTTCGATCAGGACACTGAAGTACGGGGCGAGCTCATCGACCGGACGAGCCAAGTTTTCCCGGGACAGAACCCAGGCTGTGACTGCAGGAATGTCGAATTCATTGGCCCATCCGAGGAAGTCCTCGAATCTGGCCATCCCGACGCGGTATGACTCCGTATAAGAAGATAGACCCTCTTCACGAGCATGCCGCCGGTGCCCATCGAGGACAATGCCGATGTGTTGGGGAAATTGGCTCCGATCAAGACCTCCGAGGAGGTTGCGCTCGTAAAGCCGATAGAGAACACCAAGAGCCATGAAGGACACCCATCGTACTTCGATGCTCGATTGTCACCACCCGTCCAATAACCTATTACGTATGGAGCGCATCACTTTGGGCAAGATGCGAAACCCCGTCCGCGGTTTTCTGCACGGTGGCGCTGCCATCGCCACAATCGTCGGTCTCGGTTTTCTACTGGCACGCGCCTGGGGCAACGCCCCAGCGATCGCTGGTGCCCTGATCTTTGGTATCGCCCTGTTGATCATGTTCACGATCTCGTCGCTCTATCACTCGATTCCCTGGGGTGAGGACTGGAAGGGGCGACTCCAGCGAGTCGACCACTCGATGATCTATCTGGTGGTGGCGGGGACATTCACACCTATCGCCATCGCCTCACTCGACGGAGCGGCACTCGCGATCGGCTTGAGTCTGCTCTGGTCTATTGCCTTGGTTGGGATCTTGCTCAAGGCATTCCTACCGAATGTAAAGACCTATCTGTCAGTCACATTGCAGATGGCCATGGGCTGGCTCACCCTCCTGTTTGTGCCCGCGATCTACAGCCGGCTTGGCTTGGGGGCGATCTTCTTCATCTTCCTTGGGGGGCTGTGCTACTCGGTGGGTGTGATCATCTTCACAACGAAACGACCAAAGCTCTGGCACCGAGGGTTCTCGTATCACGAGCTTTTCCACGTACTGGTGATCGCCGGAAGTCTGTTCCATTTCATCGCGATCCTGGTTTACGCGATCCCGGCAACCGTCTGAACCCTGATGACGGCAGTCTGAACCAGCGGACCTAACCTCGGGGCAGGGACGACTCCTCAGCGCAGACGGCCTCTATCTCATCGACCTCGACCGGGACCGACGCCGTCATGTTCTCGTTCCCGTCGGCCGTGGCAAGGATGTCATCCTCCACGCGAACGCCGATACCGAGAAACTTCTTCGGAACGACGTGTGTCACCTTTTCGGCTGCTTCCTTCTCCTCCGCTTCTTTGGCGGCGGCTGCCGACCGGCCCAACCTGATCCGACGCTCGTTCCACTCATCTGTGTCGTGGATCAGCATTGTCAACTCGATCTCGGCCTTGTCCGGGGCAACATAGATCCCGGGCTCCACGGTGAAAGACATCCCCGCTTCGAGCGGCCGAGGCACCCCATCGATGCGGTAGCTCCCTCGATCATGGACATCCAGGCCCAGCCAGTGGCCGGTGCTGTGCATGAAGAAGTGCTGATAGTGGTGCATGGCAAGGGCGTCGTCGACCGGCCCTGGTAGCAACCCGATGTCGACCATCCCTTCGGTGAGTATGCGGGTCGCCTCATCATGAACTGCTCGCATCGACGATCCAGGAACCGACATTTCGATTCCCCTCGTCTCGGCGGCAAGCACGATGTCGTAAATCGCCCGTTGTGGGGCGGTGAATTTGCCGTTGGCTGGAAACGTCCTGGTGATATCCGAGGAATAGCCGTCCACTTCGGCAGCCGCGTCGATCAGGATCAGATCGGACTCGCCGACCAACCTGTCGTTCTCCTCATAGTGAAGGACACAGGCGTTTGAGCCCGACGCGACAATCGACGGGTAGCCATTGCGACGCGAGCCTTTGAGACGCCAGTAATACTCGAGAGCGGCTTGAACCTCATACTCGGCCATCCCCGGCTCTGCGTACCGCATCGCCTCCCGGTGACCCTCCGCGGTCAGATGACACGCCTTGCGCAGACTCTCCGCTTCGACTGCGTCCTTGATCAACATCATTTCGCCTAGGGGAACCGAAACGTCTTTCACTGCTGACGGAACCACACCGCCCATCCGTTCTCGATGACCTCGGGCAGATTTGACGATGTCGGTGACCTTGTCGTCGAAGGCCACATTGCCAGTCGTGTACCAAAGAACCTCGCGGCCGATCATCAACCGCTCTAGAACGGTGTCCAACTCCCCTATCTCGTGTGCGGAGTCCGCGCCAAAGTCCTCCTTCGCCTTGTCGGTGCCGGTACGAATCCCGGTCCATACCTCCAAGGTGGGATCCTTGGGGCGAACCAGAAGCGTGTAGTCACCTTCGTCGTGCCCGGGGGCAATGATCGCCACCGCATCCGGCTCGTGAAACCCGGTCAGATACCAGAAAGCCGATTCTTGACGAAAGGGGTGCATGACGTCGTGATTGCGGATCTCCTCCGTGGCGGCAGGAATGACAGCCAGGCCATCGGGCCCGACCATCTCGCCGAGACGGCGACGGTGTTCTGCGTATCGGTTTGACATGACGGGGAAGTTAACCGAGGTCGCAAACCTGAGGTGATGCGGCCCGCAACGGGGCAGGCTGTTCGGCCGGCCGAACAGACGACAGGGTCCGGGATCGTATCCGGTGACGTGCCGCTTTGGGTAGGGGACTATCTGAGGTTTGCCTTATGGGGCCAGTTCGAGGTCTACGAGCAGTGGAAAGTGATCTGAGCCGAGAGCAGGGCCCAGCTGACGGTCGCGAACGATGAGTGCCGGACTGTGCACCAGATGATCAATCGGCACACGCATCAAGAAGACCGAAGACGACGGAAACGAGGGCTGTAGGCCGAACCCGATCTGAGAGTTGCGAAGCGGGGCCGCAGCCAAGAGCTTGCGAAATGGTGAAGACCAGGGGGTCGCGTTGAAGTCACCAACAACAAAGAACGCTCCCTCCCT
>CAXMPK010000092.1:0-35869 GCA_964195405.1 uncultured Acidimicrobiia bacterium | reverse complement strand
TCTGCATTATGTTCGGCTAGCAGCCTCCGATCTAGATGCTCTCCAGATCGGAGTGTTCGACGCGTCTGATCCGGACCGAGGTGTGGCAGGTGTGTCGCAATTCATCCCGTCCGAGGCGCAGGGTGGATGTATCACATCGGTTCGACCAATAAACCACCAATAATTTCGGTTCTGGAGTAGTGCACCCTCACGAAGGAAACACCCTCTACCAGGGGGTTTCCCAGTCGGGCTGGCCGGATTCGAACCGACGACCTCGTGACCCCCAGTCACGCGCGCTACCAAGCTGCGCCACAGCCCGCATACTCGAAATCTCCTGTATTCACTTGATTAAACCGTCAGGGTGAAGATTTCTCGAGGATTTCTTGTCGCGATTGTGTCGCGCTATTCAGGAGACATCCTTCACTTTGTTGTCGAACAAGGCGGGAAGGATACAACGGTCAGATCTGTTCAGAGATTCGGCCGACAGCCTCGCTCGTTGGCGACCTGGGCGATGAGCGCCCTCTCCCGGGCACAAGGCCAAGGACCCCGGTTCTTCCTGGGTTAGGGGGTCGGGGTCTGGACATCAGAATTCTTGCTGCCCTTTCCAGGCAACAAGTGAAAGACCCCCGGTTATGTCCCGGGGGTCTTTCGTTCGTCAAGCGAGATGTGAGCTATGACCCGGGGATATGCATCAACATAAGTTGCCCGGATTCGCGTTTGATCAACGTTCCCGGCACCGATTCGGTGTCCTCATCGACGTTGACACCGTGTCCCTGCACATCGAGGATCCATCTACCGCCGCCGAACCACTCGGAGACGTCGACGATGCCGCTGGACTCGCCGTCGGAGTCGTTGACCGTGGCAACCACGCGCCAGTCGCCCTGACGCAGCCGGAGCTGCCAGATCTTGGCGTCGTCGGTGTCCTCTTGAACCATCAGACTCTTCTTGCTGGTGTCGATGTTGTCGGGGCTGATGAACGGCACGAAGTTGGCCTGCGAGTCGTCATCGCCCTGCGCCAGCTTGGTGAAGCTGTCGACCACCTTGGCGTCGTCATCGCTGAACTCGAACCGGAAGATCGCACCGTTCGGCGATACCGAAGTGCCGGACGCGCGGTGCAGTCGCCCCGTCGCAGGATCGGGCTGGATTCCACTGCCGCCGGTGTCGGCCATGTAGACCACACGCGGGTTGTTCTTGTCGTAGGCGATGTCTTCGGCGCGCACGAATTGGAACACGTTGTTGGCGTTCGACCAATTCTCGAGCGCATCCTGTGGTAGGTCAGCGGTGGTTCCGCGGGCGATATCAGCCGGGACCGGGATGAACTCTCCCGTCAGGTCGTCGCCGTACTGCACGTCGTTGTAGTCGTTGGCGCCGTTGAACGGCTCGGTGGGATCGACTGCTACACCGTTTTTCCCGGTCACCCGGAACGCCCACAACGTGCCCTCGTCGTTGAACACTGCGTCCTGGTCATCGGCGAGGTACATGTACACCTGCGCCGAGGGACGGCTGAACGTGTCGTCGGTGGTCAACATCGTGAGCTGATCGAAACCAGGAAGCGCGATCGTGTTCTCGTGATTCAGCCGACCCATGCCGGCGACCTGTGTGTAATCACCGGTCTCGGTGTTCAGAACGACCGCATAGCCGCCCTGGCGAGTTCCGTCACCCGGGAAGGTATCGGGCCCGTACGTCGCGCCTGTCGGCACCGCGAGTCCCGCGTCGTTGGTCTCCTCGTTGGCGAACAACGTGTAGTCGGAGAAGCCCTCAGCTGGACCAGCAATAGAAGCAGAGCAGAAACGAAGGAAGCCGGCTTCTGGCCCCAGGGGTACATCGGCGCTCAACACCGCGCCTTGGTTCTTGCCGCCCTTCGTAGTCAACGTGAGTCGTGAAACCGACGCGTCCTGGAAGTCACGGCTGCCGAAGAATGGCACGGTTGTGTTCTCGTGAACCACGTAAACATCAACAGTGTGCTTCTCGGCTCCGGGCCTGACCCCGATCCCATCGGGTAGACCTTCGAACAGGAAACTGCCTATTTCTTCGCCGCTCGAAATGATGGCCTTGACATTTCCCGGCACCGCCATCGTTATGAATGGGTCTTCCTCGGTGAGGAACCCATCGGTACCTGGCCCGGCACCTGCCACTGACACCGGCAATAGTGCAAACGCCACGGTCATGACGACAATTAGCCGCCAGGCGTTCTTCAATCTTTGTCTCACCATTCATCTCCTTAAGCGATCCAGCGACCAGAAGTCTTCGTGGTCGAATCTACAACCGCGGAGAGTACTCATTCGGCCCGCCCCGTGCTGGTTCGCTTGCTGTCGGGGCCGACCTCAAGAATCCACCTCCGACAAGCTGCGGAGCCCCACGTCCGTGATATTCGGTGGGGTGCATGATTATCGTAGACCTCCATGACTGAAGTTATTGGAGACATCTTCGGGCTTGCCATAGGGATCGCGGTCAGCCCCGTTCCGATTGCTGCGGTGATCCTGATGCTGTTCGCCAGCAGGGCTCGGACGACCGGACCTTTCTTCCTGATTGGTTGGCTGACGGGGATCACCCTGGTTGTTACCGTTGTCCTGTTCGTGCCCGGACTTGGAGGCGATGCGGGCGAGCCGTCAACAACCAGCGGGGTGATCAAAGGCATCCTTGGGCTGCTTCTCCTTTTCGCCGCCATCCGTCAATGGATGTCGCGGCCTCCTCCAGGCGCTGAAACAACGATGCCTAAGTGGATGGCAGGTGTGGACACGATGGGAGGCGGTGGAGCTTTCGGGCTTGCATTGGCACTCACCGTCCTGAATCCCAAGAACCTGCTCCTAGCCGCGGCAGCAGGCGCAGCGATAGGTGCCGGTCAGCTGAACACAGGTGAGACTGTCCTCGCGGTTGCTCTATTTACGGTCGTTGCATCCTTGACGATCGCTATCCCGGTCATCGGCTATCTCATCGCCGGTGAACGCATCCAACCGGCGTTAGACACCACAAAAGACTGGATGATCCAAAACAACTCAGCAGTAATGAGCGTCCTGCTCCTCGTCTTCGGAGTGATACTGGTCGGCGACGCCATAGGCATCATCTGGGGCTAGGCGCCCGCCAACATAGTCGGCTGGGGAAGTATGGGTCTGGTGGTTTCCATCGGCGGGGCGGTGTTCGCCGGTTGAGCTGTTAATGCCAGCTCGGTCGGGTCGCTGCCGCAGTTTCGGTGGTTTGCCACCCGTTCGCCTCCGCAGCCGTTTACGTGCGGGTCATGTCTCGTATCGTTCAACGAGTACTTCGATCTCGTTGAGAAGTGAATCGGCAGCATTATCCAGATCGTCGTCCGGTCTGCTTGCTGCGATCTGAACAAGCTCACGGATAGGACCGAGAACGTCGATTAGATCCCCGTCTTGGGCGGCAACTGCCTTCGCTTGTTGCAGTGTGAGGGGAATCACTTCGTTGTGGCGCATTCGGGTCAGGCCTTGAGCCAGTATTTCTGGAGGAATCCGGTCGGCCGACACGTAAATACCCACAATCTCCCTTTGGCCACCGGAGCGCATCTCGATCTTGTCCTGCAATCCGGACATCCAACCAGTGGCCTTGGAATGCAGGTGGGACTCATCAAGGCCAACCAATACCTCGATTCCGCCGCCTGCCGTGGGGAGAACAAGGTCAATGACATCGATCCCGCCGCTAGCTGCTTTCTCGCCGCCTAATGCTTGACGGAGCTCACTGATGGCAAGACGCCACTCTGTTTCATCCAACCTGTGCCTCAATGATTCGCGGTTCGACCAATCGTACCCTTGCGACCGCCCGCGGTGATTTGTCGTCATTCGATTTGAGCTAAGTCAGTTTTTATGGGGCTGGGGTTCGAATTGTGATGTGGAATCCGTGATTTGCACGAGTCATCAGGTTTGGTGTTCGACTTCGCAGGCTGCCGCCAAGACTCGGTTGGGTTGGGTGGGTTGTGCAACCCGTCGTCACCAATTGAAATAAGAAACTTGGCGTAGAACAAGGTCCACGATTGGTCAGCATTCTGAGAGGAATATGCCTCTTCAGCGTTGAGCAGACTCTGGATGATCTCCGACCGTGTTGGGTCGCCATCGAGGAACGCGCCGACTTTGTTCTGCAGGTATTGCGAATACCACAGTGTCCATTCCGGATCTGCTCCGTCGGTGGCCAAGAAGGCCTCGTGGTGGCTGTGCCCCTTCTCCATCAGCAGTTCCGCTAATCCAGAAATTCGATCCTCGTCGTCCATTTCGAACATGGTATATCGACCGACGGCCTGATAAATCCACTAAACCCCGGCACCCAGCCACCCATCGCCAGCGGTGTGTGCGGGCTGGTGTGGTCCGGCGGGCGGTAAGTGCGAGAAACCGTCAACTACCACCAGGGGATTGACGGGTATGTGGGAGTGGTAAGACGGACCGATGAGGGAATCTTGCTACGACCCCCATCACGCGCGCCACCAAGCTGCGCTACTGGCCTAGGAGACCCGGACGGTAGACCCGCCGACACGTCCTGGTTAAGCGAGTACCTCACCCTGCCGATCACTGGTCGGGAGGTTGTGTTTGAGGGATATAGCCATTCGATCGATCGGCGCCACAGTGGTGCTGCTGGGTATTGCCCTGACGGCGATGCTGCAGGTCGATCGGGGAGGGGAGCCCAGTGCGATCTCTCTGACCGCAGAAGAGCCGACCAATCCCTCCACCGCCGGCGCAATCAGCACATCTTCCGATGCCCCAACCACAACCGAACTGGAGCCTTTCATATATCGCGTGGGTGTTCTGGCGGGCATCTCGACATCAAACTTCTGGGCGTTTTATGGCGACCAGGCCTCGGTGTGGAACGCTTACATCCTCGGGCCGACGAAATCCGCTCTCTTCTCCCTCGATGAGGTGGGCGACCTGCAACCGGAGCTAGCGATGGAGCAAGTTTCGCCTGTATTCGACGCTGACGGATGGCGTGTTCGTCTCATGCTCAACGACGAATTTGCCTGGAGTGACGGACAACCAGTCACCGCTGACGATTTCGTATTCACATTCGAGACTGTGCGCTCACTCAGCCTCGGCGGATCGTGGGCCGATGCTTTCCCTGCAACCATTGAATCGGTGCATGCCGATTCCGACTACGAGCTCAGAATCGAGTTCGTCGAGCGCCCTGATCTGGCACTCTGGCCGCATGGGCCGGGTTTCGCCCCTCTAATGCCGGCACACGTCTGGAAAGGTCATATCCCGACGGAACAAAAGGCTCTCTACGGACTCGATGACATCTCGGATGTCGGAGGAGGGCCTCTCTTCATCTCAGAAGTGAACGAGGATCTGGTCGTGTCAAATGCCAACCCCGGATACCCAGCCCCATCGACTCCCGACCGTGTCGAGTATCACGTCTATGCCAGCGAATCCGCAGCTGTAGAGGCACTCACTGCGGGAACAATCGACACAATCCTCTCGCCGAAAGGCTTGACGGCGGCTCAGGCAGAAGAGCTGTCGTCACATTCGACCGTAGTCGTCGAAACAAGTCCGGCCAACGGGATCAGATACCTGGGGTTCAACCTTGATCGAGAACCCATGAACGACATCGCCTTTCGCAACGCTCTTGGATTGTTGATCGATCGCGCAAAACTTGCGGCAGATATCAATCCCAACGGAGAAGCCACATACGCATTCGTGAGTCAATCGAATTCGAGATGGTTCGATGATGAGTCCGCCAATTCCATCGCAATTGGATTTCAGGGGAAGTTGGAGGACCGGCTCGCGACAGCTCTCGAAGGACTCCGAACTGCCGGATACACCTGGGGTACCGAGCCAACTGTCGGCGCCGACGGTGCGGTGGTCGCTGGAGTGGGTCTGAAGATTCGGGGCATAGATCCGGCGCCGCTGACCATCCTGACCACGGGGGATGCCCATGATCCGTGGCGTCCTCAATACGCTGCCAAGATCGCTGAGACACTCGGCTGGATTGGCTTCGACGTTCGCCCGGTGGAGACCGATTTCGACACTGTCGTTGATCTCACCTTCACTCCTGGCGAAGACGACCTTCTTCACTACGACATGTACCTACTCGGGTGGACCTTGGGCAACCCTTCACTTCCTTCGTACTACCGGACTCTCTTTGCCAAGGACGGAGCCCAGAACAACACTGGATACACCAATTCCACCTTCGCCTCCCAGCTAGCTATCTACGAAAACTCTTTCGATGTCTCCGAGGCGCGCGATGCGCTGTGGGCCATGGAGAAGACGCTGGCAAAAGATCTTCCCTACCTGCTTTTGTATTCCAGTTTGATAATCGAGGCCTATCGCTCCGACCAGGTCAGTTACGACGGTGTTGTGGGTCTAGGAGGCAGACAGGCCCGGCTTGGTGGAATCGGAGAGGTGGGACCGGCTTCCTGACGCTGCGCGGTACTGTCGCCACGTGTCCGAAGAACAGGTGTCTAATCGAATAGTCACCATCCCCAACATCATCTCCTTCATCCGATTGCTTGGCGTGCCGGTGTTTTGGTGGGTTCTTCTTGTTGAGGAGAACGTGGGAATGGCCGCCGTGTTCATATTTCTCATTGGTTGGACCGATTGGATCGACGGATACCTAGCTCGTCGTTTGAATCAAGTGACCAACCTGGGCAAGGCGCTGGACCCGATCGCTGATCGATTGATGATTGCCTCAGCGGTCATCGGTGGCCTTATCGCCGGGGTGGTGCCGCCGATCATTGCCATCCTTCTGATCGTTCGAGAACTCTTCATGGGAGTCGTTGCTCTGATTCTCGCCACCAAGGGAGCCGGCACGCTAGAGGTGAGGTACTTGGGCAAATTATCAACCTTCATCTTGTATGGAGCCATCCCCGCCTTCTATCTCGCCGAAGCCGGGTTCCTCGAGCCCCTGATGACGACGCTGGGCTGGATTGGGGGAGTGGTCGGTCTTGCTCTCTACTGGTGGGTCGCCTTTCAGTATGTTGGCGACGCCAGGGTCAAGCTGGCGGATGTAGAGTTCCCGGCCATCGCCGAGGAGAGTTGATGCAAACACCCGAAGACCTTTTCTACACCGAAGAACACGAGTGGGTCCGTCGGGTTGGTGAATCGGTCGTCCGTCTCGGTATCTCCGACTATGCCCAGGACCAGCTTGGCGATGTTGTTTATGTGGAGCTACCCAACGAGGGGGACAAGCTAGCGAAGGAGGATCTCCTGGCCGAGATCGAGAGCACGAAGTCGGTGGGCGAGGTCTACGCGCCGTTTGCCGGCCAAGTGGTCAAAGTGAATCAATCTCTCGCCGACACGCCAGAGCTGGTCAACACCAGCCCCTACGACGAAGGGTGGATTGCCGAGCTTGAACTCGAAGGTGAGTTCTCAGAGGATGGTCTGCTCGATGCAGGGGCATACGGCAACCTGACCGAATAGTGGGTGATCTGTCACACCGTTTGGGTGACGGGCCGCTGTTACCGACACAATGTCGGAGGCTACCTATCATCTCTGCCCATGACGGATGACCGTGCTCCCGAGTCGCAACCTGAGGTAGAGGTCGAAACTGACCCGACTGTGTTCTATGTCCCAATCACGGATCGGGGCGAACATCCTCTGACCCGCGACGAAGCGGCACATGTAGAAGGCCTCAGTGGATTTGCGTTGGTTGTGGAACGTGGCCCTCGAACCGGTATGACTTATCTTCTTCGTCCTGGAAATACCACTGTCGGACGTCACCCGGAAAGCGACATTTTCCTGAACGACGTCACCGTGTCGCGGCATCATTGTCGGTTCAAAATCAGCAACGCGACGATCACCGTCGAAGACAGTGGGTCGACAAATGGGACCTACGTCAACGACGCCAGAGTGGATGAGGTTGACCTGAAAGCCGGCGATGAAGTGATGATTGGACGCTTTCACTTTGTCGTTGCCCACGGAGATGCCTGAATCCGCACTTAGCATCGGCGAGGTAATCAACCTCCTCCGTGACGATTTTCCCGATGTGTCGGTGTCGAAGATCAGGTTTCTGGAGAGTCAGGGACTGATCAACCCGAAACGGTCTGCAAGCGGCTATCGGCAATTTGAGGGCGACGACGTCGCACGACTCCGTTTCATCCTGCAACAACAGCGAGACCACTTTCTCCCTCTCAAAGTGATCAAGTCGAAGCTGACGCTTTGGGAGCGGGGGGAGGAGACCATCGAAGGCACAGGGCAATCATCCTTGAAGCTCGAAGACTCGGGTGAGCCTCTCGATCGGGCCAGTCTTCTCCAGCGTTCCGGTTTGACCGACGATGAGCTCAAGTCGCTCATTGAGGTCGGTATTGTTCGACCCATCCCCGGCACCACAGTTTTTCCGACCGAAGCCGGTGTGGTGGCTGCCGAGTCAAGACGTCTGATGGAATACGGTCTCGAGCCGCGCCATCTCCGAGCCATCCGGTTGTCGGTCGATCGTGAGTCCGATCTTCTCGGTCAGTTAGTGACACCATTGGCCAAAGCTTCCAATGCTGATAGCCGGAGCCAGGCCAGAGAAATCCTGGAGGCTTGCTCGATCTCCGTGAACGCGGTCCACCGGTCGCTTTTGTCCATTGAGCTGAAACAACACCTCTCGACATGAATCGCCCCGCCCGCTGGTTCGCCCTCGTGGTGACCTTCACACTCTTGGCTGCTACGCCCGCTTTAGCTGCACCTCTGACATTTCCGGCTCTGCATATCGACGGGTTCCCCAGAGGTGGTCCACCAAACATCACCGCAGCGACCTGGATTCTGTACGACGAGACCAGCGACGCGGTACTTGCTTCGTTCCTACCCGACCAGGAGCGACCGATGGCGTCGATCACAAAGATCATGACAGCTCTGCTTGCCGTAGAGCGTCGTGATCTTGGTGAGATAGTGACCGTCAGCGTCAAGGCCGCCAATACCGGCGAAAGGGAAATTGAGCTGTACGCCGGCGAAGAATTGCCGCTGAGAGCTTTGGTCAAGGCGGCGATGATTCACTCGGCCAACGACGCTGCCACCGCGATTGCGGAACACGTGGGTGGATCAGTCGAAGGTTTCGTGACCATGATGAATGCTCGCGCACAGGAATTGGCGATGACCGAGACGTCGTTCGCCAACCCTCACGGACTGGATGCCCCGGATCACTATTCGAGTGCCCGCGACATGCTCGATCTGAGCGTCGAGGCAATGAAACACGAAGAGTTTCGCGATATCGTTCGCTCCGAGCTCCTGGTTTTCCCGGATGCTCCCGACGGTTCGGAACGTCGCGGAACGACGACCAACCTCATGTTGGGCGACTATCAAGGAGCCTCGGGGATCAAGACCGGTTTTACTTCCACTGCGTTGCTCACATTTGTCTCCACCGCCATTCGCGATGGGCGGCGTTTGTACGCGGTCGTTCTCGGCTCGGAAGGTCGACGTGCCCATTTCGCCGACGCCGGTGCACTCTTGGATTACGGATTCGGTCAGTTGGGAATCCATGGGACGCTTTCGACCACGAACCCGTATGTATCTCTCCAAGAGCGGGTGTCCCCCGGCCCCATCTACGCAGAAACCAACCTCGAGACCTTTGTCCACCTGGCCGGCCAAGGTCTGATGACGAGCCCGCCGAGTCCCAGCACCCCTCTTCCGGACATTGAGCCATTGCCCATCACTGTCGTCGATCGCCGGCCCGAAGATGCGCCCGACGGAGTCCTCTCGGCCATTAATTACTGGTGGACTCTGGTGGTCGGCCAATGACGCTGCGTGAGTTCCCGTTCGCGAGTGAGGCGATACCTGAGCAAGACCTCCGTTCCAGGGTTGTCGAGTTGGGTCAGGCGATTTCCTACGACTACCAGGACAGGGATCCGCTTTTTGTCGTGATGCTGAAAGGAGCGGTGCCATTCGCAGCCGACCTCGTTAGAGCGGTTGAGTCCTCCACAGAGATCGATTTCCTCGGTCTCAACCGTTTTGGCGAGAGTGGTCGAATTGCGATAGCCGTCGATCTTTCCACTCCGGTTCTCAATCGAAACGTGGTCATTGTCGACGACATCATCGACACCGGTCTGACATTGACAGTCCTTCGCAAGATGATGATCGATCGGGGTGCAGCAAGCGTTGCTACAGCCGCGCTTCTTGATAAAACTCGGAGACGTGTCAGCGATGTCCCGATCGAATATCGAGGATTTGAGGTCGGTGACGAGTTTCTGCTCGGTTACGGACTCGACTGGCAGGGCTACTACCGCAATCTCCGGTCGATCTGGGCGGTTCTCGATATGGAGTCCCTTGTCGACGACCCTCTGCTCCTTGCCCGGGAGCTAACTCCCTTCTGAGCTGTCTCCAGCAGGGGAACGGGTGATATCCTCGGCCCAATGGCAGGCGACAGCGGCTTGATACCGCTCGAAATCGTGGGAGTCAGGGTGGAGCTTCCTTCGAATCAGCCCATCGTGCTGTTACGGGAGGTTGATGGGACTCGATACCTACCAATATGGATCGGCGCCAGCGAGGCCACTGCCATTGCCACGGCCATGGAGGGTGTTCAGCCACTTCGACCCCTGACCCATGACTTGATGCGCTCGGTGATCGACGCTGTCGGCGCACTGGCGGTGCGGATAGTGATCACTGAGATGCGTGATTCGGTGTTTTACGCCGATCTGGCCCTTGACGTTTCCGGGAACGAAGTCGAGATCACATCACGGCCATCGGATGCGATTGCGCTGGCTGTCCGTACCGGGACACCGGTCTTTGCTGCGTCGGCGCTTCTCGACGAGGCCGGAATCCACTTCGAGGAGGACACCCGGGAGGAAGACGAAGTCGCCCGATTCAGAGAGTTCCTCGAAGAAGCGACTGTCGAGGACTTTCTTGGGGGCGACCAGCCCGAACAGTCTTGAATCTTCGCCGGCGGATAGTTTACGGGCTCGAGGCCCTGGTGGTGATCGTCGTCGTTGGCACCGTTGGCTACATCCTGATCGAGGGTGTTGCTGCATTCGATGCTCTTTACATGGTTGTGATCACTGTCACCACCGTTGGCTTCGGGGAGGCCTTCGAACTATCCGACCCCGGACGGCTCTGGACGATGTTCATCCTCATCAGCGGCTTCGGCATTGCTATCTTCACGGCGGTTGCCTCGATTGAGTATCTGGTCGATCTGGGCTCGCTCCGGAAGAAGGCGAAGATGCAACGGCTAGCTGCCCAACTGAGAGACCACATCATCATATGTGGCTGGGGACGTGTCGGTAGGGGAACTTGGTCAGAACTGAATCTGAGGGGTGCCGATTCGGTAGTTGTCGAATTCGATCCTGACCGAGCCGACTCAGCGGCTGCTGCCGGGGCTCTGATAATTCGCGGTGACGCCACTCATAACGACGTCCTCGAAGTTGCCGGCATTCATCAAGCGCAGGCCTTGATCGCCTGCGTCGCCGACGACTCAGACAATCTGGTGATTGCCTTGTCCGTAAAAGCTTTGCGGCCCGATCTTCGTGTTATCTGCCGAGCGACTGACATGGAATCCGAGCGCAAACTGCGTCTCGCAGGTGCTGATGCCGTGGTAGCTCCTCAGGCGGTAGGAGCCGAAAGGCTGGCCGCGCTCGCCCTCCAGCCCGAGCTGTCTCAGATCTTCGATGTCGTCGTCGGCGACAGCCCGGTGGAGTTTCATGTAGAGGAGCTGGACATCGAGTTGGATTGTGCTGTTGACGGTCAAACCATTCGCGAATGCGGTATCAGACAGGCTTCTGGTGCGCTGATCCTTGCAGTCGAAGGTGAGGCCGATGAATTCACAGTCAACCCCGGCCCCGACGTGCGATTGACAGCCGGAGACCGACTTGTTGTCGTGGGAACCAAAGATCAGGTGCGTAAGGCAGCCGACATCGTCCGCTCCGGCTCATAGAGTTTTCCACAGCAAGCGTTGACATTGAGTCATGTTTGGCGGTAGCTTTCATCCCGAAGAGTTACACACGTGTAACCAATGGAGGCTGGAATGACCAAAGAGCGAAACGTTGGCTATCGCGCACCACAAGTGTGCAAGCTTGTTGGTATCACCTACCGGCAGCTTGATTATTGGGCGCGAACCAGGCTGATCGTCCCCTCGTTACAGCAAGCAACCGGTTCAGGATCACAAAGGCGTTATTCCTTCACTGATGTAGTCCAACTCAAAGTGATCAAGCGACTTCTCGATGCCGGGATGAGTCTCAAGAAGATTCGGTCAGCCGTTGAAATCCTTCGAATACAACTCGACTTGGACCAGCCCTTGGCAAACGTCACGTTGCTTAGCGACGGACAGACCATCTACGCAGCACATTCCGAGCAAGAAGTAGTTGACGTCTTTAGGCGTGGTCAGGGTGTGTTCGGGATTGCTATCGGCCCGGTGCAGGAAGAGGTGAAAGGGGCCATCCATCAGTTGTTTCCAGACGAGGCCGATTACACCGGGGCAGTAGAAGCGGGAGTCACCTGATCACCGACCGCCCCCCGGCGAACGAAATCCAATTCGCTCACAACAGTGAGCGGCAATTCGCCCTGCTTCTCGACTTCTATGGCGTTCCGTGGGACTACGAACCGGAGAGTTTTCCGATTCAGTTCGATGAAGATGGCGAGGCGATCAAGTATTTCACGCCCGACTTCTATCTTCCGGACGATGATATGTACATCGAAATCACGACCATGAACCAGAAGCTGGTCACCAAGAAAAACAAGAAGGTCAAACGGCTCAAGGCCATTCACCCAGATGTGAACTGCAAAGTGTTTTACCAACGCGACTATCTGCAACTTGTTGTGAAGTACGGTCTCGAGGAGCCGGACCATCTGGATGAGTCGGTGCCTCTGACTCGCATGCCTGGCCGACCCGAGATCACCCGTCTTGAAGAGCGAGGAGAGCGTCTCACCGGGTGAGTTCGTCTCACCGGGTGAGTTCGTCCAGCAGATGAGTTCGTCCAACAGATGAGTCGCTCACCTCTCCATGAGGTCAACTCGAAGCTAGGCGCTCGGTTTGTCGATTTTGGCGGCTGGCAAATGCCGGTGCAGTACCAGTCCGTTCTTGGCGAGCACCGGGCAGTACGTGAGAGAGCAGGGTTCTTCGATGTAAGCCATCTTGGACGCTTTGAACTGACCGGTAGCGGGGCCCATCACGCAATTCGCAAGCTGCTCTGCAACGACATCGAAAGAGTTGATCCAGGCAGATGTCAATACACGATGATCCTCAACGACAACGGGGGAATCATCGACGACCTCATTGTCTGGTGGTGGGATGAAAACCATTTCTGGGTACTGCCCAACGCCTCCAACCACGCCAGAGTGATGAGCGAATTCGCTGAGCAGCCGAACTGTATCGTTGCCGATCTCCAGACATCCACTGTGATGGTTGCGCTCCAAGGACCAGAGGCCATCAAAGTCTTCGAAAAGGTGTTGGGAGAAGCGCCAAGACGGTTCCGCACCGCACAGATCGGCTGGGAAGGCGGCGAGGTGTCAATGGCAGGAACGGGCTACACGGGCGAAGCTGGTGGAGAAATCTGCACCGATCCAGCTACCGGTGTGAAACTAGTTGAGGCACTTGTCGCCAGCGGTGTGACCCCGTGCGGTCTGGGGGCCCGAGACACGTTGCGACTCGAAGCCGGGTTGCCACTCTGGGGTGAGGACATTGATGAAACCACCACTCCTTATGAGGCAAGTCTCAACTTTGCGGTCAACCTCGAGCACGAATTCAGAGGCAGGGCAAGGTTGATCACACAAGCCCAAACCGGCGTCGATCGTTTGCGCAGTGGGTTCATCCTCGAAGAAAGGGGAGTGCCCCGCCGAGATTATCGGGTGAGAACCGCCGACGGTTCGAATGGCACGGTGACTTCCGGGAACATGAGCCCATTGTTGGGGAAAGGCATCGGTATGGCCTACCTTCAGCCACCCCCGACCACTGATGGTGATCGAGTGGAAGTCGAGATTCGGGGCAAATGGGTCGCCGGGCGGCTGGCCAAATCACCATTCCACAAGGCTTGACGTGGCCGATCCGCGGGTGGACCGCCCGACCATGCCTCCAGGCTACGGAATCGAGGATGCAACCGAGTACATGTCCTGGCCATCAGTTGAATCAAAGTTGACAGACGCCGCCCACTACTGGCTGTCAACAGTCAGCCGAGACGGTTCACCTCATGTCGTGCCCAGGTGGGGGGTCTGGATCGACGGAGGCTTCTGGTACGACGGGTCAACTGACACCCGTCACGTGCGAAACCTCGAAGAGAATCAACAATGCGTCCTTCACCTCGAGGATGGTGCGGCGGCAACGATCGTGCATGGTCGCTCGCAAACGGCACAGACGGTATCAGCTGTGTGGGGTGAGAGACTGTCCGTCGAATTCCGAAGGAAGTATGCCCCCGAATACTCACCAGGGCCCGATGCCTGGTCTGGGGAATCGGCTGGTGGCTTGCGGTCACTCCACCCTCGTCTTGTGATCGCGTGGACAAAGTTTCCGATCGACATGACCAGGTTCAAATTCGATTAGACACCCCTAGGATCGACATAACCCGAGCAGGAGCCCATTTGACGAGTGTTGCCACTCCCGTCCCGCATGACAGCATAGGAACCGAACTGGTTAGGGAGTGGTCACCAGAAGGCGAAGCGCGGGCCGTGGTAGTTCTGGTACATGGCATCGCCGAACACTCAGGCCGCTATGAACGAACTGGTGACCTGTTTGCGGCAGCCGGATACCACGTCCGTGCGTTTGATGTGATTGGTCACGGAGCCTCTGGCGGTGATCGAGTCGATATCGACGACTGGAGTCGATTCCACCATCAGATCGAATCACATGTGTCTTGGGCGAAAGAACTGGGTGTTCCAGTGGTTCTGATGGGTCACTCGATGGGTGGTCTGTTGGCGCTCGGTTACGCACTTGATGGTCGAAACGAGCCCGATCTCCTGGTCTTGACGGCGCCGGCCCTGGGAGGTGGAGCGGGCTGGCAGAGAGCTCTCGCCGGACCAGCGTCCAGGCTCGCACCGAAACTCTCAATGCCTCAAGGTGTCAAGGGTGAGCAACTGTCTCGGGATCCAGATGTTGCCGAGGCATATTTCTCAGATCCCCTTGTGCACACGTCCGCAACGGTTCGTTTCGGCAAGGCAATGTTCGATGCGATGGATGACGCCATTGCCAAGGGCGAACAACTCGCCGTACCGACACTGGTTCTCCACGGTGGTGCAGACGTATTGGTTCCACCACAGTCGTCTGCCTTCATGGCGGAGCTACCGAACTGCGAACGCCGTCTCTACCCGACCCTTCGTCACGAAATCCTCAACGAGCCGGAAGGTCCTGAAGTGGTGGCCGATATCATCAAGTGGGTGGACACCAGAATCTGATGTCTCTTCCCCAGAGCATGGCCAGATTCAACCGGTTGGTGACCAATCGCATCACTCGTCCCTTCGCTGCCCGGCTGGGTGGTTTTGCGGTGTTGCACCACCGAGGGCGGAGGAGCGGTGCGATTTACGAGACGCCTTTCAATGCCTGGAGACACGAAGACTGGATCGTCGTAGCACTCACATACGGAGACGGTGTCGATTGGCTCAAGAATGCCAGGGCCGCCGACGAGTCGGTCATTGTCATGGGTGGAAAGACTGTCAGGGTGGGACGTCCAGTTGATCTTTCGACGGACGATGGGATGGCGTTGATGTCGAACTTCGCCCGACGCGTTCTGGCGATGATGAAAATCGACGGATTTGTCGATTTTCCGGTGATCAGCCAGACCAGCTGAGCAATACCTTTCCAGACTCGCTGCTCTGAATTGCTGTGAAGGCATCTTCGAAGTCATTGGCAGCGAACCGGTGAGTTATGACCGGGGAGATGTCCAGACCCGATGCGATCAGGACATTCATCTTGTACCAGGTGTCGAACATCTCTCGCCCATAGATCCCTTTGAGATTCAACATGTTGAAGATCACAAGACGCCAGTCGATGGCAAAAGGCTCGGCGGGGATGCCCAGGATGGCAACGTTCGCTCCGTGGATTGTGTTGTTGAGGATGTCCTCGTACGCAGCCGGGCTGCCTGAAACCTCGAGCGCCACGTCGAAGCCCTCGGCCATGCCTAGCTCCTCCTGCACAACAGCTAAGTGCTCAGCTCGCACATCGACAGCTCGAGTTGTGCCCATGCGAAGCGCGAGAGCCAACCGATAGGGATTGACGTCAGTGACCACCGTGTTGCGTGCACCGGCATGGTTGACGACTGCCGCAGCCATGAGCCCGATCGGCCCCGCGCCGGTGATCAACACATCCTCGCCAAGAACGGGGAACTTCAGGGCCGTGTGAACGGCGTTACCGAAGGGGTCGAATAGGGCTGCGATCTCAGGATCTGTTCCGGGGTCATGTCGCCAAACGTTGGTTTTTGGGACAGCGACATAGTCTGCAAAAGCACCCGGGAGGTTGACGCCGATGCCTTTGGTGTCCTGACAGAGATGGCGTCGACCAGCCAGACAGTTGCGACAATGGCCGCATACGACATGACCTTCCGCGCCGACGAGTTCGCCTTCGCTGAAACCCGCCACGTTCGCTCCCATTGCCACAATGTGGCCGGAAAACTCGTGCCCGACTGTCAGCGGGGTCGCAATAGTCGACTTTGCCCAGTCGTCCCAGTTGTAAATGTGGAGGTCGGTGCCACAGATACCGGCAGTATGAACTCGGATCAGGACCTCATCGGGACCTGGGGAAGGTATCTCGACCTCTTCGAGACGCAAGCCGGCCCCATTGGAATGCTTGACCAAGGCGCGCATGTTCACCACGCCGTATCCACCTCTGCGCCAGCTTGGGAATAGCTCGGTGCGATCCGGGTCTCCCAAAGACTGCGTTTCGTCTCGTAGTCACAGAAAGCCGCTTCCAGTGATCGCTTTGTTATCTGCGCCAGATCGTCTGTGTTCAGTCCATGGTGGACCCGTGCAAAATCGAATTCATTTGACATGGAAGTGTGGCTCATCAGACGGTTGTCGGTGTTCAGAGTGACGTTGAATCCTGCTCTGAACAGGGCTCCGAGTGGGTGCTCTCCGGGATCGAGCATGTTGGTGGCAAGGTTCGAGGTCGGGCATAACTCGAGGGGAACCTGGCGGTCACGAACCCGGGATGCCACAGCTCCCAGTGCGGTGATATCACCATCCTCGAAAACACAGTCTCTCACGATCTCCACACCATGGCCGAGGCGCTCGGCAGCACAGACGTCCATGGCGGATGCAATGTATGAAACTCCATTATCGCCGGCGGCTTCCCCGGCATGGAGAGTTAGTCGGAGACCTGATTCTCTGATGTAGCGGCAGGCGGCAAGATGATCGGTTGGAGGAAATGGCGCCTCCGGACCGGCAAGGTCAAAACCCACCACGCCGGATGAACGACGCGCATTTGCGGCGCGAGCCATCTCTATGCTGTTGTCCAATTGGCGGAGGGCGTCGACGATGATTCCCCATTTCAGACCGGTCTCGGCCTCTCCCAGCCGCAGGCCCGACGCGACATGATCGATCACCTCTGCTGCCTGGAGGCCGCGGTCGGTGAATAATGACGGACAGAACCTGAATTCTGCATAGACCACCTCGTCGGCTGCCAGGTCGAGGACTGCTTCGTAAGCAACACGTTCGAGGGCCTCCGGAATCTGCATTACGGCGATGGTGTGATCGAATGCCTTTAGGTAGCCCTCCAGCGAGCCGGATTCCGATTGGTCGAACCACGCTGCCAGCGACGTCTCGTCCGTGGCGGGGAGACCTTCGTATCCGTGGTCCTCGGCTAACTCAAGAACTGTGCGAGGCCGGAGCCCACCGTCGAGATGGTCGTGAAGCAGGACAGAGGGGAGCGACACATCGTCACCGTAGTCACAGCTGATTCGGAGACGACGGTGCTGTGGCACGATTACACCCATGTTTGAGTCTCATGCGGGGAAGCTGCTGATAGCGACCCCACGGTTGGTCGACCCCACCTTCCATAGAAGTGTCGTGCTCATCCTTCAGCACGACGATGACGGGTGTGTCGGTGTGGTGCTGAATCGGGAGACGGACCAATTAGTAGCCGACCACCTACCGGAATGGACGGCGACTACTGGAGGGGGAGTGGTCCACTTCGGTGGGCCGGTGGAGCCCGAGGTTGCCATCGGTCTGGGTATCACCGCCGAGGGTTTGCCAACCGGTGTGCCCGGACTCAGCATGATCGACTTCGGAGAGCCGCCGCCGACTGATCTCTCTTCTACCGTCACTGTCTATTCGGGCTACTCGGGATGGGGAAGCAGACAGCTCGAGTCAGAGCTCGCAGGCGGGTCGTGGTACATCGTTCAGGCCTCACCGGACGATCCTTTTGAAGAAGCGTCAGACCAGTGGCGGAGGGTGTTGCGGCGTCAGCCAGGTTTCTTGTCGCTGGTTTCGTCTTTTCCCGATGACATCGGGATGAACTGATCCCCGATGGTTGGTGCGAGGCTCCTACCCTGAGGACATGGCCACGACAACGGCACCTCGACTCAGACCGAGTCTCAAACGTGGGTCGCCCGGCCTTGCCGTCGAACGGTCCCTTTGGGAGAGGGACGTCAGAATCGTTGTGGGTGTCGACGAAGTGGGTCGTGGGTCTTGGGCAGGACCACTATCTGTTGGGGCGGCAGTGGTTCCTCGGGATCGTCGTGTCTACAAGATTCGAGACTCAAAGATGCTGACCGAAGCCGAGAGGGAGGCGTTATTCGATCGAGTGGCAGATTGGTGCGATGTTTGGGCCGTCGGGCACGCTTCGCCGGCCGAATGTGACGAGTTGGGTATGTCCGATGCCCAACGATTGGCTGCCCGACGGGCCATCGCAGGACTGAATGTGGTGCCGAACCACGTTCTAGTCGACGGCAACTGGGACTTCGTCGGAGGCGCCACCAAAATTGTTCGCGGCGACAGTACGTCCCTGTCGATCGCGGCTGCTTCGATCCTGGCCAAAGTGACCAGAGATCGCATCATGCGGAACCTTGCGGATGAGTTTCCCGGATATGCATTCAAGGGGAACAAGGGCTACCCGTGCCCAATTCACAAGGCCCATCTTCAAGCGGTCGGACCGAGCACAATCCACCGGAAATCCTGGGTGTTCATGGATCATCTGATGTGGAATGGGATCACTCGGTTCGTCAGGCCCGACGACCAGCTCGTGCTGCCCTTCGAGTTCTAGCCCAGAACAAACTCGACCGCCCGGGCACCGATCATCATGGTTGGGGCATTGGTGTTGCCACTGACGATCTTGGGCATCACCGAAGCATCGGCAACGCGCAACGCGGTTGTGCCATGGACACGGAGTTGGGAATCGACAACATTTGCTGTCTCATCTTCACCCATGCGACAGGTCCCGACAGGGTGGTAGAAGGCCTCGCACCGATCTTGGATGAAGTGCTCGATTTCATCGTCGGAAACGACGTCAGGTCCTGGCACAAGCTCGCTGTCTCGCACTTCGTCGAATGGTGTGGCGGCCAAGATCTCCCGCGCCAGGTCGAAGCCGGCTCGCAATGCCCGAGAATCCTTGGGATCGGAGAGGAAGTGCCCCCTTATGGCAGGAGCTACGGTCGGATCACCGCTTCTGGCTTTCACCGAACCGCGAGATCGCGGATTAACCAGAACCGGACCGAGACTGGAGGCATGGCCGTCGAAGGGGTCGCGTCCGTGATTCTCAAATTGGGCCGGCGCAAAATGGAATTGGAGGTCGGGTTCGGCCAGTTCGGGTTGGGAGCGGACAAAAGCTCCAGCCTCGGCCACATTTGATGTCAGTCTGCCTTTTCGAATAGCTAGCCACCTGGCGATGTCTGCCGGATTCTCGGCAGTGTCCAAAGTCAGTGGTGAATTGCAAAGCTGGATCACACCAATCGCCAGATGGTCTTGAAAGTTCTCGCCCACGTCGGGGCTGGCCGCAACAACATCGATACCTAAGGGCGCCAGTAGATGGGGGTCACCAACGCCGGACATCTGGAGGATGTGGGGTGATCCAATCGTCCCTGCGCTCAGGATCACTTCCGACGACGCCATCGCCACGACCTGTGTTTCGTCTTTGATGTACTCGACACCAATAGCTCGCTGTCCTTCAAACACAACTCGCGACACCATGGACCTGGTCAACACATCGAGAGTAGGTCGTCTCATGGCTGGCCTGAGGTAAGCGTCCGCGGCCGACCAACGCCGACCACGTTTCTGAGTTACCTGATAGAAGCCAACACCGTCCTGGGTGGCGCCGTTGAAGTCGCTGTTGGGAGGGATTCCCATCTCAGTGGCTGCGTCGACAAACATCCTGGTCAGAGGGTTGGGATTGCGGAGGTCTTCGACTCGTAGCGGCCCGGTGGCCCCGTGTTGCTCAGATTGGCCTCGTTGGTTGCCTTCCATCCTGATGAACGTTGGGAGCACATCCGACCATCCCCAACCAATGGCGCCCATTTCCCGCCATCCCTCGTAGTCCGAGGGACGGCCTCGCATATAGATCATCGCGTTCATCGAAGATGAACCGCCGAGCATTCTGCCTCTTGGAACATACAAAGAGCGATTGAGGGCGTTGGGCTCGGGCTCAGTGTTGAAGGCCCAGTCACGGTTGGTCATGAACTGTTTGGAGAAGGCCGCCGGCACAGCCACCTCAGAGGCGCGGTCGCTGCCCCCGGCCTCAATGAGAAGCACCGAGTGACGAGCCGCCAGGCCTTCGGCGACGACACACCCGGCCGACCCGGCTCCCACGACGATGAAGTCGTACATCCAGCCACCTAAGCACAACGTGTTTCGGTAACTTGCGTATGTGGAACTCAGCACATCGGACCACGCGGTTCTGAACGGAGATCAAGGCGAAGCCGCTCGGTTTGCGATGGAACTGGTTGTAGCGGTTGCCGAGTCCGAGGGAGTTGAAACGCTTGTCGACATCGAGCAAGCACATGTCGACGGCTGCCTCTTCCATGGGAAGGCCTTGCTCGATTTTGTCGAATTTCTAGCTGAAGGTGGTGCTGCGGTTGTCGTTCCGACCACCCTGAACGTCTCGTCTCTCGATCTCCTCCATCCAGAGCTGTATCGCGGTGACGCCGAGACGGCGATACAGGCTCGCCAGCTGATGGACGCGTATGTCGAAATCGGCTGCACGCCAACCTGGACATGTGCTCCATATCAGCTCGCGTCGCGGCCGAGCTTCGGTCAGCACGTGGCTTGGGGAGAGTCGAACGCGATCGTCTTTGCCAATTCGGTGCTTGGCGCACGGACCGGCCGCTACGGCGACTTCATGGATATCTGCTGTGCCCTTGCCGGTCGCGCCCCCTATACGGGTCTACACACAGACGAAGGTCGCGTGGCGACTGTTCACATCGACCTTCGTGTCAGCGAAGACATGACCAACGGGGAAATCCTGTACCCGATACTCGGATATCTAATCGGCCGACTGGTAGGTCAAGCGGTACCAGTGATCACCGGGCTCGATTCAAATTCGGGTGAAGATCGCTTGAAGGCATTGGGCGCAGCGGCAGCTTCGGCAGGGACAGTTGGAATGTTTCACGTTGCGGGAGTGACCCCCGAAGCCGAAACCCTCAATCATGCTTTGGGGGGACATCCGGCCGAGCGCGTCATCACAGTCGGAATCGATGAGCTGAACACTGCTCGCGCTGCGTTGGATAGCGGAACAGGCCCACTTGGTGCAGTCAGCGTGGGAACTCCCCACCTATCTTTGCCCGAGCTCATCGAAGTGGTCACTCTCGCTTCGGGCCGCTCGACCAGCATCCCCTTCTATCTCAACACCTCTCGCGACGTTCTGGATCAAGCAGTCGACTCAGGTGTAGATATTGGTTTGCAGAGTTTCGGAGCGACAGTCGTAACCGATACCTGTACCTATGTAACCCCGATCATGGAACCGGTAGCGGGTGACGTGATGACCAACTCGGGCAAATGGGCCTATTACGCACCGGCCAATCTTGGTGTGGATGTTGCGTTTGGGTCCCTTGCCGACTGTGTCGAGTCGGCGATCGCTGGACGTCGAGTTGCAACCGGAGGTTGGTGGTGAAGGTCGACCGTGTGCTCGTTGCGGGCTCCGCGGAAGGAGAGCTGTTGGTGCTCGAGGAGCCGGTCTCATTCTGGGGTGGTGTCGACCCGACAACGGGCCGGATCGTAGATCCTCGTCATCCCCAGGTTGACATCCTGTTGGGGGGACGGATCATGGCGATCCCACACGCCCGTGGGTCGAGTGGCACTTCGTCGGCACTTGCAGAACTGTTGAGGGCTGGCCTCGGCCCTGCCGGAATCGTCCTCGGCGCCATGGACTCAATGTTCACCGTCGGTTCGCTGGTGGCCGCTCGGCTCTACGGGGTAGCGTGTCCGATCGTGCTGGCGGCTTTACCTGACCACTCTGGTGGACGATGGTGCATTGAGGGAGAGACTCTGGAAAGATCGAGTGGTGGAAATTGGAGAAGTTCCGAGGTTGCCGATGCATAGTGACCATGTTTGAAATCGAAGAGCTCAGTGACCTCTTTCAGCGCATGCCGATCGCTATCTATCGCACTGCGTCAAACGGGGAGCTACTTGCTGCCAATATTGCATTGGCCAACCTCCTTGGTTTCGAAACGGTGGCGGAGACCCGAGAGGCGTTGACATCGGTCGAATCGACCTATGTGAATCCGGAGGAGCGGGCGCGATGGCTCGAGGCTGTAACTGTCGCGGGGGTCGTTCAAGATTTTGATGTCGAGTTGGTCCGTCCCGATGGCACCACTGTGTGGGTCCAGGACACCGGTCGGAGTGTCACCGACCCTTCTGGCGAGATCCGCTACTTCGAGGGAGCCCTGATCGACATCACGGAGAGGGTGAAGGCGAAGAAGGCCAAAGACGAATTCTTGGCCACGGTCTCACACGAACTTCGTAACCCGATCGCCGTGGTCCTCGGGCTCGGTGAGGAGCTGGCGAACAACTACGACATCTTCTCAGACGAAGATCGGCGAGACATGGCGCAGCTGATCGCCAGACAGGCCGAGGATGCGTCCTGGTTGATCGAAGATCTACTGGTTGCTTACCGCGACGATGTGAGCCGAGTGCCGGTGGTGTCTCAGGACTTCGACGTAGTCAAGGCTTCGGAACGTGTTCTCGAGGTGGTCGACTATCCGATCGACGTCCAGGTACGGGGGGAAGAGGCAATGGTCTTTGCCGACCCGCGACGTACTCGCCAGATTGTGAGAAATCTGGTTAGCAATGCGCTGCGCTACGGCGGAGATTCTGTCCTGATGAGAATCGAACCGGTTGGCGACAGAGTGGAGATAAGCGTCTGTGACGACGGCATCGCCATCGACCCTGTTGAAATCGATCGTGTTTTCAGGCCGTTTGAAACCTCAAACACCGGGCGACACCCAACGTCTGTGGGATTAGGCCTCCCAGTTGCGCGAAGACTCGCTCGTCTCATGGATGGCGACCTCATCTACAGACATGTGAACGGTATGTCCTGTTTCGTCCTCTCACTCCCAGCTGCGTGATGGGCCGACGGTTCTAACCTCCTACTGATGCGCGTACTCGTCACCGGCGGAGCGGGATTCATTGGTAGCCACACCGTGGTCGCACTGATGCAGGCCGGCCACGAGCCCGTGGTAGTCGACAACATGACAAACGCCGATCCGTCGGTCGTGCGCCGAATCGGTGAGATCACGGGCGTTTCGCCCGAACTACACACTGTCGATATTCGAAATGTCGATCGCCTGGCCGAGATCGCCAGTGACGGTTTTGACGCCTGCATCCATTTCGCCGCACTGAAAGCTGTAGCCGAGTCGGTAGACCAGCCCATGCTCTACTACGACAACAACGTCAGTGGCACCATTTCACTTCTCGAAGTGCTCGTAGACGCCAATGTCAACAACTTCGTGTTCAGCTCTTCGGCCACCGTGTACGGGGACCCTGACCGTCTGCCGCTCACCGAGGACATGCCCATTGGGGTGGGCACCAACCCCTACGGGTGGACGAAGATCATGATGGAGCAGGTTCTTCGCGACGTCCAAGCAGCCAACCCATCTTGGAGTGTGAGTCTTCTTCGATATTTCAACCCTGTCGGTGCCCATCCCTCCGGACTGATAGGGGAGGACCCCCGGGGGGTGCCCAATAACCTCATGCCCTTGATGGCCCGGGTCGCCGACGGCAAGTTGCCAAAGCTGTCGGTGTTTGGAGGGGATTATGGGACGAAAGACGGGACCGGGGTGCGTGATTACATCCACGTTGTCGATCTGGCTCTGGGTCACGTGGCGGCCCTTGACGCTCATGGAGACGACCCCGGAGTTCATGTCTACAACCTGGGCACCGGAGAGGGCAACAGCGTGCTCGATGTGTTGCTGACATACGAACAACAGTCGGGAAAAACCGTCCCATATGAGATCGTGGGACGAAGACCCGGCGATGTCGCTGCCAACTGGGCAGACGTGACAAAAGCTCGGGACGTTCTTGGTTGGGAAACCACCAGGGACCTCGCAGAGATGTGTGCCGACTCATGGCGGTGGCAGCAGAACTCTGGCTGATTGCGCACCATTACCCTCCTCACGTGCCCGACCTAATAGCTTCAGCACACCGCTGGATGAGCGGCGACCCCGACCCGGCAACACGTCAAGAGCTCCAATCCCTTGTTGAGGCTGGTGACATGGAGTCGCTGGCCTCCCGGTTTGACTCCGAGCTCACCTTTGGAACGGCGGGGATTCGAGGGCAGGTGGGAGCCGGGCCCAACCGTATGAATCGAGCGGTTGTCATCCGGACGACGGCAGGCCTAGCCGGCTATCTCGCTGCGTCTGGAGTCCCTGCTGACAGCCCCGTAGTCGTCGGCTTCGACGCCAGACCAACAAGTAGGACATTCGCCGAAGACACAGCCGGCGTCCTGGCGGCATCTGGGCGCAGGGTCGTTTACTTCCCCGAATATGCACCCACACCTCTGGTGGCCTTTGCCCTCAAGGACTTGGGTGCGGCGGCGGCTGTCGTGGTAACTGCGTCTCACAATCCGCCGGCCGACAACGGGTACAAGGTCTACTCCTCCAACGGCGCGCAGATAATCCCTCCGGTCGATTCGGAGATCTCAGCTGCGATAGCCAACGGGGGAGCGGCCGTGGACGTGGCGAGGACGGAGAACGTGTTCTCGGGCGCATCGAAATTAGTTTCAGCAATATCAAATGAGGTCTTAGATCGGTATTGGAGTGCTGTGGACGCGTGTCGCCCTGACGCACGGTCTTCAAAGCTGAAGGTGGTGTACACCCCGATGCACGGCGTCGGAGGGGATGTCTTGAGATCCATCTTCAAACGAGCGGGCCACACCGGTCTGATCGAAGTGCCGGAACAGGCTCGACCCGATGGCACCTTTCCGACAGTGTCTTTCCCAAACCCCGAGGAGCCGGGTGCTCTCGATTTGGCGATCGAGTTGGGCACCGAAGTCGATGCCGACCTGATCATCGCCAATGACCCCGACGCTGACCGGCTTGCGGCGCTGATTCCCCACGATGCTGCCTGGCGACCGCTCAGCGGCAATGAGCTGGGTGTGCTGCTCGGTGACTATGTGCTGCGCCACTGGTCGGGCCCTGAGCAGGCGATAGTCATCAACTCAATCGTCTCCAGTCCGATGCTCGCTCGAATCGCTGAGAGATATCGTGCACATCATGAGGTGACTCTCACCGGTTTCAAGTGGATCGTGAATGCCGGGCTCGCCCTGGAGACGCAGGGGGAAGGGACTTTCGCATTTGGCTACGAGGAAGCCCTGGGTTACGCCGTGGGCTCTGCGGTGCGGGACAAAGACGGCATCTCGGCTGCCTTGGTGTTCTGCGATCTGTTTGCCGGCCTCCGAGAGCAGGGGTTGACGGTTCTTGACCGGCTGGCCGAACTGTGGAGCGAAGTTGGTGTCTGGGCCAGTGCCCAACACTCGTTGGTGCGATCAGGAGCGGATGGTCAAGCCGCCATTCAGAACGCGGTAAGGCTGCTAGCGAAAACCCCACCCGACGATGTGGGTGGCAAGGAAGTCACTGACATGATCGACTATCGGATGGGTGGCGACACCAGACCCGTTTGGCTGGGCGAGCAACCTCTCGTCCAGCTTTCGCTTGGCACAACTGGGCGGATATTGGTGAGACCAAGTGGTACCGAGCCGAAACTCAAGATCTATGTCGATCTCACTGAGCCGACGGGGAGCAGTCCCCATGCTCAACAGAAGGAATTGGAGTTAGCCGCTGTGGGAATCGCTTCCTCTTTGGCGGCCGAGCTCGAGATCTAAGCCACCCACTCAAGGGGATCGGAATGGATCACCGAAGTCGGCGTCAACGGTGTGTGTCGTCTCTGGAATGACTCGAAGCTCGACCACCACATCGCGTTCAAGCGCTTCGGCCAACTCGGTCGCCAGGTCGTTGGGGTCCGGAGGCTCACCAGGGCCGACGATCACCACATCGACGTCGGAGCCAGAAATCTGGATCTGTGGAACAGAGAACTCTGTCCCGTCTCCAAGCCAGCTGTCGACCGCAGCTTCGGCATCCGATGATGCAGTCACGTCATCCAGGATGTCGTCGCCGATGATCGCAAGAGGGAATGCCACGAGAATCACGGCCAACACCACTAGAACCACCGACTTTCTGCCCTGTTCGCCAGACCGCTCCAAGCGGTTCCATGGGCTGTAGCCAGACAGAATGTAGGTAATGCCCGAGGCCACGACGATGCCGACGAGATTGGTGAGAAACAAGAGAAACGCACCGAGCGCAAACGCAACTTCGCCTCCTTCCAAGGAGACGCCAACCACCGCAAGTGGGGGGGCGAGGGCGACGGCGATCGCTACCCCAGGCAACGAGTTGCCAACCTTGGGATGGGTCATCGCGTAACCGCCTGCCGCCCCAGCAGCAAGAGCGATCAACATATCGAGCATGGTTGGAGAAACCCGACTGAGGACTTGAGAGTTGGAGGTGAGAGGCACGAACTGGGGTGAGATGAGTGCCATGAAGAACGATCCGCCAACGCCGATCGCAACGCCAAGGCCCACACGCCATCCAGATAGGAGAGCCCGCTTCGGCAGCCCCATCAGAATGGATGCGCTGAGGGCCATGATCGGGCTCATGAGAGGTGCGATCAGCATTGCGCCGATCACGACCGCTGTGGAGTCAGCCACGACACCAAAGGTGGCTATTGCCGTTGCAAAACTCATCAATGCTGTGAATTGCAGGGTGCCTTCTCTCGAGTCCCATCCGTCGAAGATGGCATTGCTCACTTGCCGTCGCAGATTCGCCGGCATCGATTTCTGTCGGATGACTCCGACGACGTCATAAGGAGTGTCCTCGTCCTCGTCTTCGCCCAGCTCATTGAGCAGCACGATCACGGCTCCCAGAACCCATGACAGGGCGATGCCGACGACGACGAGATGAAGGAGGGTTTCGGGGATGAATATGAGCGCGGCAGCTGTGGCCAGCCCAATCAGGGCGCTGGCAACGGCCCAGAAAGGATCGTGACCGTCGGCTTTGAAGGCCCAGCGAGCTCGAAGCATTAGAAGTATGGATCGGAAAGCGATGATCCCGGCCACGACGTAGTCGAGCCGTCTGTGAACTGTGGAGCCACCAAAAAGGACAGATAGGCCCACGGCTACAAGCACGAGACCGATCAGGAGGTCGAAATAGCGCCGGGTATTCCACCAGGTCTTGATGTCGATGACCCCGACAGCCAATGCTGCCAGACCAACAAGAACAAAGATGAGTCTGCCCAGAAAGTCTGGAAAGGCGAGGACAACAACTGCCCCAACGATGGCAATCAGCCCCTTTACCACCGAAGGTGAGCGGAACGTCTTCGGAAGGGTCACCCCGACGAGGTTAGGTGTGGCCTGGTGACCTAGCTGGATTCGTCCGTAGGCCTTTGGGAATACAGATAAAGCCAACCCAGACCATGGATGGCAACTGCGGCGAGAAGAACAACCGCTGCCCCAACGTACCCGACCAACAGGGCGGCGAGCGCAGCCAGTACGGCAGCAGCCACTAGAGCCACCCGCACACCGTTGAGAGGTCCGAACACGCTGAGGACAATACGCACCGGACGTCCCTAACCGTGCCAGAGTCCGGTTGGCGATGTTGAAGCTTCCCCCAATGCCACTTGCGCTGCTGTTGGTTCTGGCGGCCTGTTCATCTGGCGGTGGCGCCTCTTCCACGACGACCACCGCTCTGCCTGCTGAACCAACGTCTTCACAGACCTCGACGACCACATCAACAGTGACCACAACCACAACTGGGCTAGTGACCACCACCACGGTGTTGGCATCAGACCCTCTGGGCTTGATCACCCAAACCGGAGTCCCGGTAGCAATCGTTGAGACAAATGACGGCGAGTACCTGGTCACCACACCGTGTGGCAACACCGCAACGTTGTCACACGGATCGCCAATTGGGGCAGTGGATGTGGTTGTTGACCCTGGTCACGGGGGGCCGATAGACACCGGTGCTGTTGCCCCTACCGGCATGCCCGAAAAGGAGCTAAACCTTCAGGTGGCTCAGCTGATGCGGAGTCTTCTGGCAGTTCGCGGTATCACCGCCGTCCTGACGCGAACCGCCGACTATCCGACGCCTCTCAGCGTCAGGGCCAACCTTGCTGACCAGCTCGAAGCCACTCTCATGGTCTCAATCCACCACAACGCTCCCACGCCGGGGCCGTCCCCGGTGCCTGGAGTCGAAGTCTTCTTTCAAGATGGCTCTGATGCTTCGAAGAGGCTCGGCGGTCTCCTTTGGGAGAGCGGAATGTCAAGTTTGAGTGTTTTCGATGTCGCCTGGGTTGGCGCGGAAGACGCTGGAGCGATGACGGTTCTCAACAGTCGTGGTGATGATGCCTACGGGATCCTTCGCACGCCTAGAACCCCGACAGCGCTGATAGAGCTTGGCTTTGTGTCCAGTCGCCCAGAGGCCGAGTTACATCTCGATCCCAACTACGTGGTGGTGGCGGCGAGAGCGCTGACAGACGCTGTCGAACGCTATCTGACGACTGAAGAAATAGGTTCTGGGTTTGTCGAAGGGCGAATATTCAACCCAAGCCCTGGTGTCGGCAAGGATGTCTGCGTCGATCCCGACCTCGAGTAGAAGAACACTACCGACCGATGGGGACGGCTTCTCGTGACCTCTCTCTAGCTGGCAGCTGTGGCTCCACGCTGCCAAGAGGCGTATAGATCGCGGTACACGCCGTCTTGGAGAACCAGCTGAGAGTGACTCCCGTCCTGGACGATGCGCCCATCATCGAAGACGATCACCCTGTCGGCGGCTTCTGCCGTCGAAAGCCGATGTGCAACTGTTACCACGGTTCGGTCAGTGGTCAGTTCGGCGAGCGCTCGACTGATTCGAACCTCGGTTGCCGGGTCGACTGCTGACGTCGCTTCGTCGAGGAGGAGCAGGTCGGGCTCCGCTATCGCGGCTCGTACCAGTGTTACGAGTTGACGCTCGCCCACAGATAATGCCCCGCCTCGTTCCCCGACTGGTGTTCTCAGGCCGGCTGCCAATTCAGATAGCCAGTCGCTGAGTCCGAGTCGATCGAAGGTCGCATGCAGTTCAGCCTCGGAGGCAACCGGGTTGCCCATGCGCACGTTGTCGGCAATCGAACCTCTGAAGAGGACCCCTTCTTGGGGAACCATCACGACACGATCTCTGAGGGAGGCGAACCGGATGGTCTTCACATCCACACCCCCGACATAAACCGTTCCCTCCGAGGGATCCATGAGACGAGTGAGCAGCTTCGCGAAGGTCGTCTTACCGGATCCAGTTTCCCCGACAACGGCAACGCGCTGGCGCGCTGGGATTTCAATGGTTGCGTCACGGAGTGCTGCCGGCTGATCTTCTCTTTCAGAGTCATGCGGTCGGGGATAACGGAATGTGACATTGTCGAACCTGACCCCGAGAGGTTCATGGGGGAGAGATACCCCGTCGTCACCCGGGTCAGCCACATCGGGGGCGATATCGAGGACGTCGAGAACCCTACGCCATCCCGCCACCGCAGTCTGAGCTTCATTGACAGCCTCACCCATTACTTGAACAGGTTGGACGAAGAGTTGGACGAGGAAGAGAAATGCGACAACCGTCCCGATGGTCGCTGACCCTGCGGCGGCGAGAAGCGTTCCCACCACAAGCACAGCGGCCACGATTATCGATGAAGACACCTCACCGGCCCCTGAGAAGATCGCAGAGATCCGCCCAGCCTCGACGGAGGCGACTCGATGGCTCTCGATTGCATCGTCGAGTCTCTCTCTTGTTCGTTCTTCGATGCCATATGCCCGAATTACTGGTGCCCCCACGACCGTTTCTGCCAGTAGCGCGAGCATGTGGGCAACACGCTCTCGGACAATGAGGTAAGCGATCTGGAGTCGGGTTTGAAAGGCCCGGATCATCACCACTATGAACGGCGAAAGGGCGAGCACGACCAATCCGAGCGGGAGCGACATGAAGAGCATCACTGCAAGCGCCAGGATGGCTTGCAGCCCGTTGACGATGAGCATCAGACCTGCCCATTGCATGAAGCGGCTGATCTGATCGACGTCAGACGTCACCCGCGCCACAAGGACGCCTCGTTGTTCGGAGGCTTGGTGCAGCATCGACAAATCATGGATGTGGCGAAACGCCCTTATGCGGAGACCAGAGAGAGCAGTCTCGGAGACCCTCGCCAGCCGTAGATGCATCCAGCCTGTGGCCCCTGCCGTGATCAAGACAGCTCCCAGGGCGATCAGGGTCATCTGGGTGACGAAGGCCAGATCGACACCACCGTCCTCTAAGCCGCCATCGATGATTCGTTGGATGGCTATGGGGACTACCACACGTCCGGCCGTTGCAACCACGGCGATTGCGGTGGTGCCCAGCAGGCCCCGTCTCAGTTCGGGGGAGAGACTCAAGCCACGTCTAATGGTCACCATCGCCCCTTCGACGGACACATCTGCGGCAGACTTGACTGAGGGTTTCGTGGTTGTCATGCCGGCTCCTCGAGCCGGTCGTAGGCGTCTATCAGTTCTCGATACTCCGCCAGAGAGGCATAAAGCGCCTTATGAGTTCCACGGTCGATGACCCTGCCGTCTTCGATGTAGATGACCTCGTCCGCCATGACGATCGATGACCGCCGATAGGCGACTATCACAACACTGGTGTCGAGATCGGCGAGGCCTTCCAATATTTCGCCCTCCACGGCCGGGTCTACAGCAGATGTCGCGTCGTCGAGTATTAACAGCCGTGGCTGCCGAACAAGGGCGCGAGCCAGAGCGATCCTTTGACGTTGGCCACCCGAGAGGGTTGCTCCGCGCTCACCGACCAAGGTGGCGTAGCCATGATCGAGCTCCTCGACGAAAGTGTGTGCCCGAGCCAGCCGGGATGCGTTTACGACTTGATCGTCGGAGAACTGTTCGCCGAGGGTGATGTTGTTATAGACGGATTCGTTGAAGAGGAAAGTTTCCTGGAACACGATGCTGACGGCATCGGCGAGGGCATCTCGATCCAGATCCAAAAGGGTGTGGCCGTCCAAGCAGACCTCGCCCCGGTCGGGGTCAAAGAGACGTACCAGAAGATGCGCAATTGTCGACTTTCCAGAACCTGTCGGTCCGACCAGTGCCACCGTGGAACCAGCCGGGACGTTGAGCGACACCGACTCGATGCCCCGGCGATCGCCGTTATTTGCCGGGTCGACTTCAGACGTTGCGCCGAGCAGATCCTCGTGTTCTGTATCGGAGTACAGATATGCCGCTGCGTCAGCACTTGCGGCGGCCCCACCTTGGCCAATGGGATCGTGGGCGCCGTATGCGACCTGATCCCCACCCGCGAGAACAGTCTCGACGCGCTTGAGGCCGACTACCCCACGGGGAAGCTCACCAAGCATCCAGCCAAAGACCCGCATCGGCAGGGCAACCAGGCGGAACAAATATGCGAAAGTGATCAGCGTTCCGGGCGTGAGAATGCCTAGCTGAACCCGCCACGCTCCAACCGCCAGAACCGCAAGAATCCCAATGCTGGGGAGCGCTTCGATGAGCGGGTCGAAGACGGCCCGAAGACGGCCCACTTCGACCATCCGATCTCTGAGCGCTTCAGACCGTTCGCCAAATCGGCCGACCTCGGCGTCTTCCCGGCCCAGCGTCTTGACGACGAGGGCGGCGTCGAATGATTCGTGGGCAATGTCTGCAACTTCCGCCCTTAGCTGTTGTGCGGAAGCGGCTACAGCACGCATTTTTCGTTGGAAGATGAAGTTGGCAGCCAGGAGAGCTGGGCCGACGGCAAAACCGATCAGGGCGAGGAACGGATCTGCTAGCACCAGGAGGACGGCCGTGACGATGAGCATGATCACTACGCCGAAAGCCATCGGCAGAGGAGCGGCGATGAAAGAAGCGGCTTCGACGTCTTCGTTGGTATTGGCAAGAAGTTGACCGGTCGAGTGTTTGCGGTGCCACTCCAGTGGGAGGTCCAGATATCGGTCTGTCACTGCGATGCGATCGCGGTATTGGAGTCGGTGTTGGGCGTAGTAGGCGCCGGCACGACGGAAGGTGATGCCGACGGCGCGGGCGGTGGACACAGCTATGAAGAGAGCAGCCGCCCCTGCCAGTGACGCCGTGTTGACCTCGCCTGCCTGAGCGGCAGGGAGCAGAATCGAGTCGGTGATCCACCCGATGACAAGAGCGGACACGACTGTCATCCCGGCATAGAGCGAGGCGCCGAGCCCACCCACGAGGAATTCCCTTGGGGCTCGTTTCAATTGTCTCCGGATGAGCTGGAGACCGCTACCGAGAAGGTCTAGGTTCTGTGACTCGATTCCTTTACCTTCATCAGACATGACGGGCCGAGGCTACGACCGCCACCAACCAAACCAAACCCCATCCCGCCGATGCGTTGTCGACATGGTGGACACTGAGAGGCGATGATGAGGGCGATCGTCTACGAAGAGTTCAACGGGCCGATAGGCATTCGTAGTGTGTCGAAGCCCTCGCCCGGTCCCGGCGAGGTCATCCTGAAGGTTGAGGCGACAGGGGTCTGCCGGAGCGACTGGCACGGGTGGCAAGGTCATGATTCCGCCATCACCAGCCTGCCCCATGTGCCAGGTCACGAAATGGCAGGAGAACTCTCCGACATTGGCGACGAAGTACCGGACTGGAGCCCTGGCGATCGGGTGGTGGTTCCCTTCGTCGCCGGCTGTGGTGTCTGCGAGATGTGTTTGCAGGGGGACCCGCAGGTCTGTCCGAACCAAGAGCAGCCAGGATTCACTCAATGGGGGTCATTTGCCGAGTACGTCAAGATCCCATATGCGAACCACAACCTGGTGACTCTGCCGTCTTCGATCGATTTCGTGACCGCGGTATCCCTTGGCTGTCGCTTCACAACTGCTTACCGAGCCGTCGTTGATCGGGCAAATGTAAAACGAGGGGAGTGGTTGGCGGTGCACGGTTGCGGTGGGGTTGGGCTCTCAGCTGTGATGATCGGCGTCTGGCAAGGTGCTCGAGTCGTCGCGATTGATATCAACCCAGGCGCATTGGAGCTGGCGCAAAGTCTGGGGGCAGAAGTCACAGTCGATGGATCGGGCGACGTATCAGCCGAGGTGCAGACGGCAACCGGGGGAGGAGCTCATGTCTCGATTGACGCTGTGGGGAGTGCCGGCGTGGTGCTCAACAGCATTGGTGCACTCCGAAGACGAGGCCGCCATGTCCAGGTGGGGTTGCTCACCGGGACCGAAACACCCACCCCAATTCCCATGGACCGAGTCATCGCCTGGGAATTGGACCTACTCGGAAGTCACGGTGCTCAAGCATCTCTGTTCTCCCACTTATTCGCCATGATTGACAACAGTCAACTCGATCCGAGCCGACTGGTGACTCGTCGCCTCAGTCTCGAACTGGGTGCGGCTGCGCTCGAAAAGTTCGACAGCGAACCCACGCCTGGCATCGCGGTCATCGAACCCTGGGATTGAGCGTCAGGAGATGTGTTGACGTTCGAACGCTGAAAGCACCGCGAGTAGCGATGCCGTGGTGATGTTGGAGTCAACGCCGATTCCCCATCTCAGCTCGCCTCTCTCGTTGACACTCTCGACGTAGGCGACCGCCTTCGCGTCCGCGCCTCGGCCTATCGCATGTTCGGTGTAGTCGACGACATCGAAAGTCTCGCCCCAATATCCGCGGATCGCCTCGACAAACGCCTCGACCGGTCCGTCGCCTTCGCCGACAGCTGTTACCTCCTCACCAGCCACCTCGAGCTCGGCGGTCACAACGGTGTGCCCCTTGCCGGCATTGGTCGACGTGTGCAAATCGTGTCTTAGAAGTCTGAATTGCGAGGTCTCAGGGAGATAGGCGTCCCGGAAGGCACTCCACATTGCCGCCGGAGTGATCTCGGTTCCAGAATCTTCGGTGATGTGCTGGATCGTCTTGGAGAATTCGATCTGGAACCTCCGGGGAAGGTCGAACCCATGCTCTTCCTTCATCACGTATGCGACACCGCCTTTGCCCGACTGTGAATTCACCCGGATGACGGCCTCGTAGCTACGACCGACATGTTTTGGATCGATGGGCAAGTAGGGGACACCCCATCTGTCGTAATCATCAGGCAAAGCGATGAGTCCCTTGTTGATCGCATCCTGATGTGATCCTGAAAAAGAGGTGTACACCAGATCTCCAACATAGGGGTGCCTGGGATGGACGGGTAAGCGATTGCAATATTCGGCAACGCGACGGAGCGAGTCGATGTCCGTGATATCGAGCTCAGGGTCTACGCCATTCGCAAACAGGTTCATCGCCAGATTGATGATGTCGACGTTGCCGGTGCGTTCACCATTGCCGAAGAGGGTCCCTTCCACACGGTCGGCTCCTGCCATCATCCCGAATTCGGCAGCAGCCACCGCGGTTCCGCGATCGTTGTGAGGATGGAGACTCAGCACGATCGAATCGCGGTTGTTTACGTTCCGGCCAAACCACTCGATGACGTCTCCGTAGACGTTGGGGGAGTAACACTCGACGGTGGCCGGCAAATTAAAGATGATCGGATCCTCCGGGGTCGGATCCATGACTTCCATGACCGCCTCACAGACCTCGACCGCGTACTCAGGCTCGGTGAGAGTGAAACTCTCAGGTGAGTACTCGTATCTGATAACCGTGTCGCCAGTGGACTCTTCGAGCTTTCGACACAGCTTTGCGGCATTTACCGGAATCTCTTTGATGCCGTCTTTGTCGAGCCCGAAGACCACCTCTCGTTGCAACGGGTTTGTCGAGTTGTAGAAGTGGACAATTGCCCGGTCGGCACCCTGGATACAGTCGTAGGTACGTTCGATGAGCTCGTCACGACACTGGACGAGTACCTGAATGGTCACGTCGTCGGGGATCAGGTCATCTTCGATCAATTGACGAACGAAGTCGTAGTCGGGCTGGCTGGCCGAAGGAAAACCAACTTCGATCTCCTTGAACCCCATCTTCACCAACTCCTCGAACATCCTGAGTTTGCGTGGTGGGTCCATGGGATCGATGAGGGCCTGGTTGCCGTCGCGTAGGTCGACGGAGCACCACAGCGGTGCCTTCTCGAGGATGACGTTGGGCCACGTGCGGTCTTCGAGGACAATCGGCACCTGAGAGCCATACTTCTCGAATGGCATCTTTTGGGGCTTAGCATTTGGTGGTGGCATTGAGGGTTCCTGTGTGATTGGTTGGTGAGGGCATAGAAAAAGCCCCCTTCCATTCGGGGGCTGGCGAACACGGTTATGAGCGCGTTCGCCTACATGAGAAGGAGAAGGTCGGAGCGCCTGATTTGGTCCACGATTGAAACTGTAGCGTCGTAACCGTGCCCGGTCACAAATTCGGACGAATTTGGGTCCGAGATACGCCGACGGGTGCCCTGACTCGGCACCGGTAAGGAAGGGGCACCAGGCTGAGTTCTGGTGGGTGGTGACCAAGCAATGGGTCAACGTCCCCGGCCAAGACCTCCAAGCCGCGGTCGCACGGATAGACCGTTTACGGTCTGATGCCGGCGGCAAAGGCCTCGACCTCACAAACTAGAGTTTGAAAGCGCGGAGAGTGGTGTGGGTGTAGGGTCGGGACCGGCCACCGAGTGTGTCACATTCTGATCGAGCGGCGGTTGGTGTGTATGCGAGCA
>CAXMPK010000091.1:0-5206 GCA_964195405.1 uncultured Acidimicrobiia bacterium | reverse complement strand
CAGATCCGGGTCGACGAACACGACTCTGTCTTCGGCGTGGTTGATGATGTAAGCCATCTGGTCGGCAAAGAGCCGAATGTTGATGGTGTGACAAACCCGGCCCGAGTTGGCAGTCGCCCAGTAGAGCTCGTGATGTCTCTGGTTGTTCCAGGCGAATGTGCCAACAGCATCCCCTACTTCGAGCCCAAGCTGGTCAAACGCGGACGCGAGCTTGCGGACCCTTACGTCGGTTGACGCATAAGTAGATCGTGCGACCGACCTGTCTGACTCGACCGAAACGATTTCCTGATCGGAATGTTGCCATACGGCATGGTCATAAAGCGTCGACAGGAGCAGCGGAAAGTCGTCCTGCATATGTGGCATCAATCAACCTCCGAGGAGTTTTCCCTTTTCCTGTTCAAACTCTTCGTCTGTGAGTTTGCCTTCATCGTGAAGACGTGACAGTCGGTCCAGTTGGGAGGCAGTCGACTCCTCGGGCATGGAGACCTGACCACCCTTGATATGGAGCATCCGAATCTCACGCACCCGATAGAGCAGTGATTGGACGTCCTCAGGCTTGGGAATGTCCCGATAACGGGTTTGCCCGTGAGTGCCCGCTGACTCGATCATCAGATCGCCGGTCCCGAACACCTTCTCGAAGATGGTCTGGTTGAAGGCCACGTCGTTGATGACCTCGAGTGGGATCTCCTTGCCTCTCTTGGCAATGAAGCCAGCCCGGTAGATCACCCGCTCATTGGTGATCACGTGGAGTGTTGTGTACCACTCGATGGCGCCTTTCACGATGAACACGAACACAAGCAATGGCAACGCCACGAATGTCCACGATGGCGCATCCAGAATCACCAGGATGACACCGATAGCGATACCGACCACGACGATGAGACCCTCACGCAACAAACCAGACCAATGTGGCCTGAACTCGGCTTCGACAGTCTCACCGTCGCTGAGAAGACGTTCGGGGTAAGCCATGAGGCGAGCAGCCTAAACGTTGAAGTAACACAGGTCTCTTCAGACGCGAGAAAACCCCGAGGGAGTCTTGGCCGAAGCTTCAACCCTCTCGGGGCTCCTCATTCCTCCGCTTATATCCGGCCGGGGACCGGACTCCGCTCGGGAGTCGCCGTTGACCGAAGCCAGCGGCTATGCGACCCGAAGGCCGCCCTCTTCCTCGTTTCCAAGGTCAAGGTGCAAGCCTTGCGGCTTGCTGGCCGGTTTACCCGTGACGATCCCGAAGGATCCCCATCAGTCTCTCGACCCCCGTTGCCTCCGGTTTCCCTTTGGCCCCGGGTGGGCGTTCTGCTTCCGGTTTCCCGGTCGCTTTCCGTCCGAACCTTCCGCCTCCAGTTTCCCTTTGGCTTTCAGTCCTTGACCTTCCGCCTCCAGTCTCCCTTTGGCTTCGAGTCGCCGTCCTGGCAGTTTCCTGCCGATCCGACCCGTTGGCGGGTTTCCCCGTCGACGTGATGGGAAAAGTAGACCATCCGCCTGCTCTGCACAAGCTCACAGCCTGAATGATTTTCGCGAGCGGTATTTCAGTTTTCGCGGGGCTTGTTTGGCCACCCAACACCGACGCGAGAAGACCCCGATGGAGCTTCGGCCGAAGCGTCAGCCCTCTCGGGGCTTCTCTTGCCAATCGCCAGGAAAGCGGGCACCCGGCGGCTGGCGAGCAAAACGTACGGAGGACCCACTTCGTCGTCAAGCGCCTCCAGGGCATTGTTTTCGCGTCTTAGGCGCCGTTTTCGCGGCCACGGCTAGCGTCACCCTGATGTGGCTAAATGCCAGTGTTCGCAAGGTCGTTTTAGCACGCTTCATCTCCAGGGTCGGAGGAGAGGCTGCCTTCTTCGTCGGCATATGGGGCAAGGCCGCCTTCACCCTCGATGCAACTCCATCACAACTGGCAGCGGTGATGGCGGCGTTGGGGGTCGCGTCGTTGATCGGTGCCTCTGTGGCCGGTGTTCTCGTCGATCGCTTCGATCCACGACGCGTCGTGATCGTTGGGGAGATCCTCTTCATCCCCGCGGCCTTGGCGATGATTTTCGCCAACAGCATCCCATCGCTGGTGGTGACCACCTTCATTCTCGGGCTGGTGGGAACCCCTGTTTTCACGGCCATATCATCATTCGCGCCGTTTCTCACTGAAGACAACGACGAACTGGGCCGCATCAACGGTCTCATCGAGGGCGCATCGTGGACGGCGTTTGTGGTTGGCCCTGCGGCAGGAGCACTACTGGCTGGATCGGTCGGAGTTAATTCCATATTTGTGCTCGACGCGATCACATCGGCAGTCGCTGCCTTGCTCATCGTCGGGGTGAAGGTCCGAAAAATCGAGAAGACAGAAGAGCGGCGTAGGGGTTGGCAGGAGTTACGCGAAGGGTTCTCGATCGCGTACGGAAATCGCCGGCTTCGCTTCTATATCTGGTTGGGATCCTCCGTCTGGCTGTTGTTCGGCACATTCAGCGCCCTCGAACCGCTCTTCTTTCGGGACATACTTGGCGTAAAAATCGAAACCTTGGGTTGGGTCAACTCGATCTTTGGGATCGGACTGGTCAGTGGCACGTTTGTTGCCTCCCGGCTTCCTAGTCGTCTTCGTAGCGCGACGTTTCTCACCTTTCTCGTGGGGATGAACGCAGTGGGTGTGTTGGCATATGTTGGCACCGACATTCTTGGTGTTGTTGTGGTGGCAGGTGCCTTTTGGGGTGTCATCATCGGCATGATGGCCCCACTGCACCGGACCATGATCCAGTTGAACTCACCAGCCGACATGGTTGGTCGAATCATGGGCGTAAATCACATCCACTCCGAAGTCGGACATCTGATCCCGCTTGCCATCGCTCCTTGGCTCGCCGCGGTTGTCGGAGTGCAGCTTTCCTTGATATTCGCTGGTATGGCTGTGGCCCTGGTAGCTCTCCTCTTTCTACGCAGCGCTCGCGATCTCGATCGCACACGCCAAATGGACGTGCCCCCACCCGGTCTCCCCGATCCAGCGGACGAGCCCAAGTCGGTCAGTCACTGATCACTGCCGTTTTCAGGAAAGAAGCCGTTTCTGTCCCAGGCCATTCCTATGATCGGGTCATGGCCGTTCAGTTAGAAAACCCACGTCTCGAGACGCTCTCCCCCAGCCGGGCCGGAGACTTCAAAACATGCCCTCAGTTGTTCAAGTTCCGCGCCATCGAGAGACTTCCCGAGCCCACCTCCATATACCAAGCCAGGGGTACCACGGCCCACCTCGCGCTGCAGAGGTTGTTCGACGACAAAATCGACGAGCGGACACCCGAGCGCTTGTTTGACCTTTTTCGTGAGGCATGGACAGAAGTCCGTGGGGATGAGGAGTTCGAAGGCCTTTTCGAAGACCTCGAAGAGGAGCGTGCCTGGGGAGTCGAATCGCTCGAGCTGCTTTCGAACTACTTCTCCATTGAGAACCCCACGACATTCGACCCCGAAGACCGAGAGCTCGACATGCTCGAGGATCTCGACGGGATCGTGATTCGAGGCATCCTCGACCGAATCGACCGTGACACCGATGGAAATCTCATCATCACCGACTACAAAACAGGGCGGGCGCCTCCCGAGCGGTATGCGTTGAGTGCGTTTTTCGCCCTAAAGATCTACGCCTTGTTGATCCGCAATCGCACCGGTGAGACCCCGAGGGAGCTCAGGCTCCTCTATCTCAACGGGCCGACTCTCTACACGCTGCCCATTGACGACCAGCAGCTCGAAGCCATGGACGGCCAACTCAGGGCTCTGTGGAATGCAATCGACCGAGCCTTGGCATCAGATCGTTTTCCGACGCGACCAGGACGGTTGTGCGATTGGTGCTCGTTCCGTGACATCTGCCCCGCGTGGGAAGACGAGAAAGCTCCCGACAACGTGTAGGGGAAGATCCCTCGGACCAGTTTGGCTTCGGCAACAGCGACATTGAGGGGGGACGACCCCCCTCAAACCCCCCGACGTTCACAGGCTCAACAGCCCTAGGGGAAGATCCCTCTGACCAGTTTGGCTTCGGCAACCCTGCGGATTCCTTTCATTAGGGCGGCATTCCTCAGGTTGACGTTCTCAGCGCGGGCGATGCTCGACACCTCGTCGAAGGCTCTGACCATGATCTCCCGCAACCTGGCGACGACCTCGTTCTCGGTCCAGAAGTACTTCTGCACGTCCTGGACCCATTCGAAGTACGAAACCGTGACACCACCGGCGTTGGCAAGAATATCGGGCACGACGAGAATGCCATTGTCGCGGAGCATGTCGTCGGCCTCGAGAGTTGTGGGGTTGTTGGCGCCCTCAATGATCAACTTGGCCTTCACATCGTCGGCGTTGTCTTTGTGAAGGACCCCTTGAATGGCCGCCGGGACCAGCACATCGACGTCCAGACCGAAGATGGCGTTTCCTTCAATGAACTCGGCGTCGGAATAACCTTCGAGAAACCGGTTCTCGTCCACCCATTTGCTGACAGCAGCTATGTCAAGACCGTCAGCGTCGTAAATGGCGCCTGAGATATCGGAGACAGCCACCACGTTTGCTTTCATCTCCGAGCCGGCCACGGCTGCGTAGCGACCCACGTTGCCAAATCCATGGATGGCGACGCTGGCGCCGATCGGGTTGATGTCAATCGAAGCGGCGGCCTGTGGGAGCAAGAACATCAGCCCACGTCCGGTTGCCTCCCGTCGGGCAACACTGCCCCCAAGAGAAGGGGGTTTCCCCGTCACCACGGACGGCACCGCATGGCCGACGTGCTGTGAATAGGTATCCATCAGCCACGCCATCACCTGTTCGTCGGTACCGAGATCGGGTGCGGGGATGTCGGTCTCAGGCCCGATCACATTGATGATCTCCATCGTGAATCGCCGGGTGACTCTCTGAAGCTCTGCACGGGACAATTCCATCGGGTTGATCCGAACCCCGCCTTTGGCCCCACCAAACGGAACCCCGACAATCGCACATTTCCAGGTCATCCACATCGCCAGCGCCGAGACCTCGCCGAGGTCGACGTCGGCGTCGAACCTGATCCCACCTTTGGTTGGTCCCATCGTGGTCAGATGTTGAACCCGGTACCCAAAGATGGTGTCGACCTGTGTGTAATTGTCATGTCGGAAGGGGAAAGAAACAACCGTCGACCTTTGGGGACTACGGAGACGGTCGGACACATTGGCATCGAGCCCCATGAGAGCGGCCACACGGTCAAACTGACCGACAGCCTCGTGATACATCGGTGAGT
>CAXMPK010000090.1:0-2556 GCA_964195405.1 uncultured Acidimicrobiia bacterium | reverse complement strand
GAGAGGTTTCTCACCTCGACAGCTAGCAGGATCACCGCAAGCATCGGGCCGGGTTCCATCTTGTCTAACCCGGGTGGGATCACGTCGTATTCCGTACCGAACATACGTTCGACGATACACCACGCCTACGACAGAAACCAGCGGAAATTAGTCGGGCCGATCGGCTCGCTGGGGGAAGGAACTTCGAGATCATCGGCGCTGCAGAGGAGGGATCCCGACTTGAGGTTGCTTCGTCGGCTGGCCCGATTTGAACCGGCGACCGGTTGCCCTCCTCACCGACGAGGCTTCGTGTGGGTGTGTGTCTAGTCATCTGTGCAGCGAAGGTTTATGTCTCACCAGCTGCGTCATGGCTACCGATACCAGATGGCGGGCCTTTGTTTGGGACCCCAAGAGTGAGCAGATTCGCTGATATGTATACCGGTAGAGGGAATGGCGATCGCGCACAGCTTGCCGCGACCAGGCCCTCCTTGGGCCCCGGAGGCCGATCGACCAGCAGCTTTGACGCTATTCGGCTTATCGCTGCCTTTGCGGTGTTGGTGAGCCATCACTTCGGTCTGGTGAGGGGCGAGCAGCCCCTCGTCCCCGGTTTTGGTTCTCTCGGGGTATTTGCTGTGACGGTTTTCTTTGTGATCAGTGGCTACTTCGTTGCCTTGAGTTGGGACAGGGAACCCGACCCGGTTCGGTACTGGAAGAAGAGGGCGCTTCGAATCCTCCCTGCTCTTGCAGTTGTTGTTGGAATATCGATTCTGATCATCGGTCCGGCCGAGACCAACCTATCTCTCGGTGACTATGCGACGAACGCGGCGACCTGGAGCTATTGGAGAAACGCCGTGCTTGTGCTCGGAATCCAGTTCGACCTTCCTGGTGTGTTCACCGCAAAACCCATGTCTGCGGTGAATTTGTCGTTGTGGTCGCTTCCAATCGAGCTGATTATGTATGTATCCATCGTCATCGCGGGAATCGCGCTTCGAAGGTTTTCCAGATGGGCGTACCCCGTCCTGGCGACGATCTTTGCGCTTGCTTGGTGGATCATTCCCGGAGACCAATTCGGCACAACGCTGCAGACATTCAATCTTGGCGTGTTCTTCCTCGCTGGTGCCGCGATCTATTCGTTCGGTCTCCTGAAGCGCATCACGCCCACTTTTCTGGCGGTGAGCGTCGTCGTTGTCGTCCTTGCTGCGGCGCAAGATGGGCCCCAGACCAAGCTGCTGCTTTGGATCTTCTTTCCGCTGGTCGTTCTCGGACTTGGCGCACTCCCCTCCGCGCTTGGAAAAAAGGTGGCCGCCATGGGGGATATCAGCTACGGCGTATATCTGTGGGCATTTCCGATTCAACAGATCGTGATCGCCCACCTCTTGGGATTGGCCGGCTTCTGGGTTTCGATGCTGCTCGCGGCAATCGTGACTACCGCATTGGCGGTGGCGTCCTGGCACTTCATCGAGCGACCGGCGCTCCGACTTAGAAACCGAGGCAACAGCCCACCGGAGGCGGCCCCAGCCAATGAGAGGCAGCTCCGGTTGCCAAATCCGAGCGCGGGTAGCGCGTAACCGGCGGCTACGCACACCGAACGGGCCTGGCAGCGCGTCGCTCAGGAGCACTCGGGCCCCTCACCAACCTCAGATACGGGCTGGCTCGGCGTGAATCAGTGTTTTCAGGACAGCCAGTTGTTTTCAGGACAGCCCGTTCGAAGTCCGCCGTGTTCAATCTGGCGCGGGACGCACCGATAGCCTGTCTCCTGGAGATATTTCGACGACGGGGCCATCGATTCCAACGACGTAACCACGAACACCGTTGCGGAGCTTCTCTCGCCAGGGCTTGAGCTCTGTCGCGTCTGCATCTTTGCGGTCGGTCATGAACCGCGTGAATTGCACGCAGGGCTCGAGAATCTCAGGTGAGCTAAATCCAACCGCACCGTGTTCGGTTTCGATCAGCAAACCGCCGGCTAGGTCGTGGATCGTCAGCATCTCTGGCGCGTCGACGATCACGTTCTCACCGGCACGTCCCAGCGGTGTCTCGCGGAACACGCTCCACATGTGGGTGTAGTGCGAGGTAAAGCCGATCGAGAGTGTGTCGGTTGCGCGCCAGTGGTTGGCATCTGGATGGTGACGATGGTGCCTGTCGACGACCCATGCGTTGTCCGAAAGCCCGAATACGCCGTCGGGGGTCAATCTCAGCCGATCCGCTTTGACAAGGGCATGCGTGTCGTACTGCCCCTTGCCTGTCATGGCGTAGAGCTGCGTCTGCACCAGTTTGATCTCTCCTACGTACTTCCAGTCGGCCAATGGTGTTCCTGTTCTGCATGGGCGAATCGACAGCCGACACTACCGACTGCGTCCGGAGGCCGCACACCACAGGCAAAAAAGGGTGGTCTGTCCCTCGGTAGCAGGCCTCTCAATGCACGGTCAGCGTCTGCCCTGCCCAGGCTCGGGAGCTCCGATCAGGGCCACTCGGTTTCCATATGAACCGGCTCCCGCCTCCATCTCATAGTGGGCCCTACCGATCTCTTCAAACTGGAACACATCACCCAGGCATGGGTCGATCCTGCCGTCGGTGACC
>CAXMPK010000089.1:0-12025 GCA_964195405.1 uncultured Acidimicrobiia bacterium | reverse complement strand
CCCCCCAAGTGCTGATCAGATTTCGCTGATGGTCACCTTTGATATCACCACCTCGTCATGGGGACGATCACCTTGGTCGGTTGGCGACTCGGCGATTGAGTCGACCGCCTCCATACCCGAGCTCACCTGCCCGAAGATGGTGTAGCTATGGGGGAGCCCAGCGTCGCTGTGGCAGATGAAGAATTGGCTGCCGTTGGTGTTTGGCCCGGAGTTGGCCATTGCCACTGTGCCTCTGGCATATGAACCAGGTCCTTCGATCTCGTCACGGAATCCATACCCGGGGCCACCGCGACCAGTACCGGTGGGGTCGCCGCCTTGAATCATGAAACCGTCGATCACGCGATGGAAGATCACTCCGTCGTAGAAACCGTCGTTTGCGAGAAAGACGAAGTTGTTGACCGTCTGGGGCGACCTGACTGGGTTGAGCTCGATGACGATGTCACCGTGATTGGTTTCGAGCGTCGCCGTATATGTCTTGTTGAGGTCGATGTTCAGATCGGGGGCGGTGTTGTATTGCTTGGCCACGATTGTCCCTTTTCGATTAGGTGAGATGCGAGTTTAGGAGACGCGGAACGCTTCGATCACCTCAGCGAAGGTCTCAATGGAGTCTGCCATGGCGACGTCGGGGAGCGTCACAATCGAATGGCCGGCGCCGGCATCCGAGTAGGCCGTGAACAGACTGACCAAGTCGTCCACAGTGCCGGCGTTGTTCTGCTTGGCGTACTGTTCCGGTGTCTGATTGCGACCCCGGAGCATCCCAATTCGCTCACTGAGTGCCTCAGAATCGGGAGCCGCCAATGTGTTGATCAAATGGGTGACCATGATCTCGCCTGGGTCTCGGCCGAGGTCGGCGCAGTGACGATGAAGCACTTCGAGTTTGCGGCGAATCGTCTCCGGGTCACCGAACAGGTTGCAGGCATTGGCGTACTCAGCCACCAAACGCAGCGTCTTGAGCTCCCCCGAGCCGCCAACAATGATCGGAATCTGATCCTGAATGGGACGCGGATAGGAGATCAACTCAGCTGCGGAGAAGGTCTTGCCCTCAAAGCCAGGTGTGCCCTTTCCCCAAAGCAGTGGCAACAATTGAAGGGTGTCTTCGAGGAGGTCGTAGCGATGACTCAGGCTGGGGAAGTGGATCCCGTAGGCCTCGTGTTCCTTCTCGTCCCAGGACGCACCCAGCCCGGCAATGACCCGACCGCCCGAGAGCACGTCGAGTGTTGCCAACATCTTCCCAAGGAGCACTGGATTGCGATGGGTGATTCCGGTCACCAGAGCCCCCAGTCGGATGCTGGAGGTCACGCCGGCCAAGTAGGAGAGGGCGGTGTAGGCCTCTGGAATGTCTTCCCACGGTCGGCCCAGCTGTCGGATCTGGCGGAAGTGGTCCATTACCCAAAGATCAGTGAACCCGGCGTCTTCGGCGCGTCCAGCGATCCTGGTTAGCTGATTCCCAAAGTCGCTTGTCGCCCACTCGAACCTGCTCAACAGCAGTCCAAAGGTGTGACCTTTCGGCTCTGCTTCTTTGGGCGAGGGCTCAATGAGTGTTGAGACCACGGCACGGACTGTTTGCTCTTCGTGCACCCCATCGAAACCCTCATCGGCGACTCCGTCCACAACCTTCTTCATGTTGGCGAACTGTTTGCGGAGAACGGTCTTCGGGATCGGTCTCACTCGTGTTTGGTTGCGCAGCTCAACTTCAGCAAGGGTTGAGATGAAGACGATCGCGTAGATGGGCAACTCTGCGTTGTGCGCTGCCTCGATCCATTTCGCCCGGCTCTCTGCCTGGAGGCCGGTGGTGTCGATGACCGTGGTGAGACCGCGTGACAGACGTTCAGTCACAATCTGATCGAGGAGGGCGAAGGCCATGGCGCTTGCCGTCTGGTCCTCCTCATCTATCCCCACCATTGCCCGGAGCGCGTCCGAGGACACCACTTCGTTGGAGGCAAAATGGTTATGGGCCCAAGTTGTCTTCCCGGTCCGACTTGGCCCTATGAGCACAATCACGCATGGGGCAGGAAGTTTCAGCAGCATCTCTGGCTCCGGTTTCTAGCCGTTCCATCGGTAGGGTTGCACACGTGACCGCCAAATCGTCCGCCCCCTTCGGCCTCTTGGCTACGGCAATGATCACTCCGTTTGCGTCATCGGGCGGCGTCGACCACGAGGCAGCGTGGCGACTGGCTCGCCATCTCTCCGACCATGGGACCGACACCTTGGTTGTGGCGGGCACAACCGGCGAATCGCCAACACTCTCCGATGACGAGAAGATGGCTCTCTTTGTCACGGTCATCGAAGCGGTCCAAGAAAAGGACACGCTTGTGGTCGCCGGGACCGGCACCAACGACACACGTCACTCGGTTGAGATGTCCCAGCGGGCAGCCGACGTGGGTGCAGATGGGGTGCTGGCTGTCACGCCTTATTACAACAAGCCGTCACAGACCGGCCAGCTTGGGCATTTCAGTGCGATTGCCGACGTCGGGCTTCCCGTGATGATCTACAACATCCCGAGTCGGACAGCAGTGAAGACCGAGGTCGAAACGCTGGTCAAGCTGGCGTCACACCCCAATATCGCCGCGGTGAAAGATGCGACGCTTGATCTGGAGGCGACCGCCGCCACGATCGAACGGGCGCCGAGTCTTCCTGTCTACTCAGGTCAGGACACCTTCACACTTCCCATGCTCGCTGTGGGTGCGGTGGGTGTGGTCTCGGTTGTTGCGCATTTGGCGGGGCCAACGATCAAGGCAATGATCAAGGCTGCGTATGATGGCGATTGGACCAAGGCGAGAAGACTTCACAATGAGCTGCTCCCACTCTGCGAGGCCTGTTTCCTCGAAACCAACCCGACTCCGGTCAAAGCCGCAATGAATGCGTTCTGGGAGCCTGTAGGCGACGTTCGCCTCCCGTTGGTATCCGCATCTGACGACACAGTCGGAGCCATAGAAAAGGCTTTGGGGGCATTGCAGGGCCTGTGAGCGTCTCAGTCACATTTCTCGGCGGCCTGGGTGAAATCGGCCGCAACTGCGCCGCCCTCGAGATCCACGGCAAGATTGCCCTGATCGACGTCGGGCTGATGTTCCCCGAAGAGGACATGCTCGGTGTCGACCTCGTTTTCCCGGATTGGTCGTGGCTGGTTAAAAGAAAGAAAGATGTGGTGATGGCTGTGATCACCCATGGCCACGAGGACCACATGGGAGCGCTGGCCTATTTTCTCCGCGACATTCAAGTTCCGGTGTATGGAACGGTGTTGACACTTGCGCTGGCCAAAGGCCGTGTCGACGAGTTGGGTGTCGAGGCTGAGTTACGAACAATCACTCAGAAGAAGTGGATCGAGGAAGGTCCCTTCAAGTTCATGATGATCCCGGTGAGCCACTCCGTTCCCAATGCTTCCGCCATTGCCTTCGACACCCCGGAGGGAATTGTCATCCATTCCGGAGACTTCAAACTCGACCCAACACCGATCGACGGCATGCCGACCGACCTGCCGGCGTTTGCGGCTTTGGCTCGTAGGGGGGTGCGTTTGCTTCTCTCTGACTCCACAAATGCGGAGAAGGAGGGCTTCGAACCTTCTGAGAGTTCGGTCAGCCAGCCGATTGCTGATGTGATTCGAGACGCAGACGGTCGGGTCATCACCGCGTGTTTTGCCTCTCACGTCCACCGCGTTCAACAGATCGCAGACGCCGGGATCGCCGCCGGGCGCAAGATCGCATTCTTCGGTCGTTCGATGCACCGTTATACGACGGTTGCCGGAGATCTGGGGATTCTTGATATTCCGGATCGATCGATCGTCGACATCAAGGAGCTCACCGACCTCCCTGACAACCAGCAGCTCCTGATAACAACCGGGAGTCAGGGCGAAGCGTTTGCGGCGCTCTCGCTGATGTCACAGGGTCGTCACAAGTTCGTCGAGCTCGACGAGACGGACACGGTGCTCATCTCCGCGAAGCCGATACCCGGCAACGAGACCGCAGTATCGAAGGTGATTTCCAATCTGATGCGGCGCGGAGCCAAAGTGGTTCACGGCCGGAGCTCGCATGTCCATGTTTCGGGTCACGCCGCCCGTGAGGAGCTTCTCACGTTCCTCAATGTCGTACGACCGAGGGCGTTCGTCCCGGTCCACGGTGAATATCGACATCTCTCGGCGCATGCCGAACTTGCCCGGAAGATGGGTGTGAAAACGGTGGAGGTGCTGGAGGACGGAGATCGGATCACCATCGATGGGAAAAAGACGAAGGTTGAGAGACGGGCGGTCCCTGCCGGATATGTCTACCTCGACGGGTCGGCAGTTGGGGATGTGCAAAACGCGGTTCTCCGGGATAGGTCGCACCTGGCCGATGACGGTGTTGTAGTGGTGACAGTCGGCATCGACCACGACACAGGCGAGATCCTCTACGGGCCAGAAATGGACAGCCACGGGGTCATGGACGAACCAGCACCGGTGTTGGCGAAGGCTGCGGACGCGATCAGATCAGTGATCGATGGCCACAAACCGGGACGCACCGACCACGCCGAGCTTCAGAAAACGATTCGTCAGGCCGCCGGGCGTGTCATCCGTGCCGAGACTGCCCGCAAACCGGTCATTGTCCCAGTCGTCATGGAGTTGTGACACCAACGTCCGCATCAGCTCAGGTTTGCGATGTTCCGATCTCGACCATCACCTCATCGAGACTCTTGCGACGCAGGTCAGGAACTACACAGTCCTCCGACGGGTAGCCGATCGGGAAGAGACAGAAGGGCCTTTCATTCTCGGGCCGCCCCAACAGATTGGCAAGAAATCTCATCGGGCTGGGTGTGTGGGTGAGGGTTGCCAAGCCCATCTGATGTAGTGCGGCAATAAATATGCCACCACTGAGACCCACCGATTCCTTCACGTAGTAGTTGTGACCACGCTCACCGTCGGGACGTATTCTGTAGCGCTGCTCAAAAAGCACAACGACCCAGGGAACCGTTTCCAAGAATGGCTTGTGCCAGTCGGTTCCAAGAGGCTCAAGGTCTTGACGCCAATGGGGTGGCAATCGGCCACCTTCATAGTTGAGGCGCTCCTCCTCCTCAGCTGCCTCCCTTATCTGACGCTTGATGTCAGGGTCTCCAGTCACCACATAGGACCACGGCTGCATATGGGCACCGCTGGGTGCTGTGCTGGCCGTCTTGACGGCAAGCTCCACAAGCTCGATGGGTACTGGGTCATCAGAGAAGAAACGAACACTGCGACGTTTGTCCATTTCTTCAAAGAAGACGTTGCCACGTTCCCGTTGAGTAAGAGGGTCAAGACGTGGGGGGTTGTAGGCAATCATCGGTGCAGTCATCGGATTCACCGTACAGAACGGCTTAGACGGGTAATGTCTCTGGATACATGCCAAAACGGACACCCACCCGGAAGGGATCCGGGCGGAGACGGGTGTCCTCAGCCAAAACAAACAAGAAATCTCGTTCGAGCATGATTCGCCAAAAGCTGGTGGCGTTTCGACGCTCGGTCCGAGTGACGCTTGGTCGTCAGACGGATGACGTCTGGGGTCTGGTTCTAGTAGTCATTTCGATCCTGGTGACACTGGCATTTGTGGGTCGCGCCGGGCCGATAGGCGACGGTCTCCTGAGCGGGAGCGTTTTCCTATTTGGTGTATGGCGTTTTGCGCTGCCCGTTGCCCTGCTGGGAATCGGGGTCACCCTTATCATCGGAAAGCCTCGAGATGGTGCGCGACGGCTCATTGTCGGGGGCATCACAACTTTCATCGGCACTCTCGCCCTGTTTCATCTTCTGACCGGGGCCGTGTCATTGCGACCGAATATCGACCTCGTAACGGAGCGAGGTGGTGCTGTCGGCGCGTTGATCGCATTCCCGATGCGTCGCATCCTGGGCTCGTGGGGTTCGTTTGTGGTGCTTGCCGCCGCCATCGGGATGGGTGTTCTGATTATGACTCAGACCACCGTGCGTCAGCTTTTTCATGGGATCGCTGACATGGCTCGTAGCGTGAAAAGGTTTGCGACTGAAGCCTTTGTGGGTCTCAAACCAACACCCCAACTGACAGCCGCGCCACCGGTGGTCACGCCGAGAAAAGGCAAACATCAGCGTCAGAAGCCGGTCAAGGAGAAGAAACCAAAGATCGCAGTCAAGCCGGAATCGGCCGAGGTCAAAGTAGAGGACAGCCCGATTGTGGCCACAGTCGACCTCACTCAAACAGATTACCAACTACCGCCTCTTGAACTCCTCGAGGGGGGTACCGGTGGCGAGATCAATCGGAGGTCGTTGGAGGACACAGCGCGACAACTCGAAGACACCCTGGTGCAACACGGTGTCGACGCCACCCTCACCAAAATCGTCCCAGGCCCAACCGTCACCCGTTATGAGATCGAGCTTGCTCCCGGTGTCAAAGTCAACCGGGTCTCCAACCTCTCCCACGACATCGCATACGCCCTGGCAACGCCCGACGTTCGCCTACTGGTGCCGATTCCGGGCAAGTCCGCCATCGGAGTGGAGGTGCCCAACACCAAGCGTCGTCTGGTTTCGCTCGGTGACATTCTTGGAAATCTGGATCCGGCCAAACCTTCAGGTCCGCTGACGGTCGGCCTAGGCATGGACATATCGGGGTCCCCGAAGATGCTCAATCTGGCGGAACTTCCCCATGTCCTCATCGCCGGAGCCACCGGCGCCGGAAAGTCGTCTTGTCTCAACTCGATCGTGACCTCATTGCTGATGCGGACCCATCCCGATGACGTTCGTCTGATCATGGTCGACCCGAAGCGGGTGGAGCTCGGGCAATACAACGGTGTACCTCATCTTCTCACCCGTGTCATCGCCAACCCAAAGAAGGCCAACGACGCGCTCAAGTGGGCCGTTGCCGAGATGGATCGACGCTACGACCTGCTGGCCGATGCCAAGGTTCGTGATATCGAGGGTTATCGCCAGAAGCTCGACTCCGGGAGACTCGATCCCGAAGGATTCGATCGGTTCCCGTTCATAGTCATCCTCATTGACGAGCTGAACGACCTCATGATGGTGGCAGGGCGTGAGGTGGAGGACTCGATTGTCCGCATTGCCCAGATGGCGCGAGCAGTCGGCATCCACCTTGTCATCGCCACCCAGCGCCCTTCGGTAGACGTCATAACCGGTGTCATCAAGGCCAACGTGCCGAGTCGTCTTGCCTTCAGTGTTGCATCGCAAACGGACAGCCGAGTGATCCTCGATGCCTCTGGAGCTGAGAAGCTGATCGGGATGGGGGACATGCTTGTGGTCACCGCCAAAGAGCCACGATCGCAGCGGATTCAAGGCGCCTGGGTACGTGAGTCTGAGATAGAGGCCGTCGTCGACTGGGTGAAGAAGCAGCGAGAGGTCGTCTACGAGGACAAGCAGGTTCTCGAGGCAGCGGCCGCGGCTGCCTCGGCCGCTCAACGCGTTGAGGTCGATGACACTGACGCGGCGCTGATCAGACAGGCCATGGAGCTGGTGGTGCGCTCCCAACTGGGCTCGACGTCCATGTTGCAACGCAAGCTCCGTATCGGTTTCGCTAGGGCGGGACGGGTGATGGACAGTTTGGAGCTCAAAGGCGTTGTCGGGCCCTCGGTGGGTAGCAAGGCCCGCGACGTGCTCATGACCGTGGACGAACTCGAGGAAACCCTCCACGCGGAGTCTGCCGGCGTATAACCGCCAGGAGATCTTCACCCTTCCGTAGGGTCACCAATCATGAAGTGGCGTGCCCTGATCGTTCTGTCTCTCGCTCAGTTTCTCATGGTGCTCGACCAGGCTGTGATGAACGTCTCGATCAGCCAACTGGTCGAAGACTTCGACACCACGGTCACCGTGATTCAGGGTGTGATCACCTTCTATGCGTTGACCATGGCGGCGTTGATGATCACCGGTGGAAAGCTCGGCGATCGCTGGGGCAGGAAACGAGCCTTTTTGGTTGGGTTGATCATCTACGGACTGGGATCGGCGCTCACTGCGGTGTCGCAGACGGTGCCGCAACTTCTTCTGGGATGGTCGATTCTCGAAGGAATCGGAGCTGCACTTGTCTTGCCGGCTCTGGTCGCGTTGATTGCGGGGAGCTACCAGGGCGTCGATCGTGCGGTTGCCTACGGTGTGATTGGAGGTGTGGCCGGCGCCGGAATTGCTGTCGGTCCCATCCTTGGGGGTTGGGTGACCACCAACTTCACATGGCGGTACGTTTTCGTCGGTGAGGTGGTTCTCGTCTTGGTGATCATCGTGTTGCTTGGTTGGGTGACTGACATCGCTCGAGTGGGGAGAAAGCCTGAAGTTGATTGGGTAGGTTCAGGGCTTTCGGCACTCGGACTGGGTCTACTTGTCTTTGGAATTCTCAAGGCAAGCGAATGGGGGTGGGTTGCCAACAACAACTCGCCGGTGACACCGCTGGGGCTTGCCCTGACGCCGTTTGTAGTTGGTGCTGGGGTTTTGGTGCTCGCCGGGTTCGTGAGATGGACACAGCGCCGCGAAACCCGGGGTGAGGACCCATTGTTCAGGCTTGCGCTACTCGAGATCCGCCCCCTCAAGGGTGGTCTGCAGATGTTCCTTGCTCAGAACCTGATCCTGATGGGTGTCTTCTTCGCGATACCGCTCTATTTGCAGGTTGTTCAAGGTCTCAACGCCCTCGAGACCGGTCTCAGGATGCTCCCGGTCTCGGTGACGATGTTCATCATGTCGTTCCTCGGTGCCCGAATGAGTGCTACCAGAACACCGCGTTGGATCGTCAAGGTCGGCCTTTGGGTCTTGTTGGTCGCTGTAGTGGTGCTGATCGGGACGATCGAGCCGGTTCTCGAGGGAGCCGCATTCGCGACCTCAATGGCACTGCTGGGTGTTGGAATGGGGCTTCTCGCGTCACAGTTGGGCAACGTCGTGCAATCCGCCGTGGGCCCGAAGGACCGTTCTGAAGCAGGTGGGCTTCAATACACTGCGCAGCAACTTGGCTCGTCAATCGGGACGGCACTCATCGGGGCGGTCGTTATCAGCTCCCTCGCTTCGACGTTTGTCACCCTTGTGGAACAGGACCCTCGCATCCCACCAGAGGTGAGTCAGGCGATTGGCGTTGAGCTCAGTGGCTCGATCGAGTTCGTCAACTCTTCGGATCTCGAAGACGGGCTGGCCGAGACCGACCTCTCTTCCGAAGAAATCGACGCGATTGTGGAATCGTATGAAGCGGGCCAGCTTGAGGCATTGCGCCTCGGTCTCTTTGTGGCCGGTGTGGTGGTGGTGATTGCCTTGTTCATGGTCAGACGTATCCCTGACATGTCATTCGAAGAAATCGCCGCAGTTGAGGCCGAAGACGAGCCTATCGAGGCCGGCTGAAAGCCTTTCGGTGAGGTATAAGCTCGCTGCTTCTTCTCTGGCTGCCTATTCAGGAGTGGCGTGAGCACACGCAAACCGGGGCTGGGACGTGGCCTTGAGGCTTTGATCCCGACTGCCCCTCAAGAGACAACTGATAACGCTTCACACCAAACGGGTGACGATGCCACCCCCGACATGTATGGCCTGGTCAATCCTGATGGGTCTGTCCGTGATCGCCTACCGATCACCCTCGATGAGATGAAGGGCCTATACGCCGACATGGTCGAGGCCCGGACCTACGACGCCAAGTCGATGGCGATGCAGCGACAAGGTCGATTGGCCACGTATGCCCCTTTTCAGGGTCAAGAGGCTGCCCAGATTGGCGCAGCGGCTGCATTGCGGGAGGGCGACTGGGTGGCGGGGACCTATCGGGACGCCGCGCTCAACTGGCGTGCAGGCTATCCATGGCGTCTTCTCATCCTGGGTCGAACCGGTGACGAGCGGGGGGGTGAAGTCCCCGAAGGGGTGAATGTGCTGCCACCGTCGATAACGGTCGGTGGGCACATGATCCACGCGGTGGGGTTGGCTTGGGCCGAGAAGCTTCAAGGCAGCGACCGAATCGCCCTCACCTCGTTTGGCGACGGGGCTACCTCGGAGGGCGACTTTCACGAGGCGATGAACTTTGCCGCTGTATATGAGACCCCCACGGTCTTTCTCTGTCAGAACAACGGATATGCAATCAGCTATCCCGTCTTCGAACAGACTCGGTCGGCCACCATTGCCGGCAAGGCTGACGCATATGGGATGCCGGGTATCCGGGTTGACGGCAACGATGTTGTCGGTGTGCTCGTGGCGGTCAGAGAAGCCATTGAGCGGGCCCGTCGGGGAGACGGTCCGAGTCTCATTGAAGCGGTGACCTATCGTCTGGGCCCCCACACCACTTCCGACGATCCCACCCGCTACCGGGATGAAAGTGAAGCCGAAGTTTGGTTGGAACGTGACCCACTCGAACGTGTCAGGCGTCTCCTCGAGAAAGCCGGTGGCTGGGACCAGGAATGGCAGGACGCGCTGGAGAAAGGCGCCTCGGACGTGATCGAGTCGGCCGTGGAGTGGGCTGAGGCGGTGCCTAAGCCGACGTTCGAAGAAATGCTGAGCCGGATGAGTGCGCCCAGGGGAGCTCGTGGCTGAGGTCAATCTCGCACAGGCTCTCAACGGAGCCCTGGACACAGCCTTGCGATCGGACGACCGAGTGTTGCTCCTTGGGGAGGACATTGGACGCACCGGCGGCGTCTTCAGAGTTACCGATGGGCTTCTGGAAAGACATGGGGAGAAGCGAGTCTTCGACACCCCGGTTGCCGAGTCGGGGATCGTCGGTGCAGTCTTTGGGATGGCTATCGCTGGGATGCGCCCCGTCGCCGAGCTCCAGTTCATGGGCTTCTCCTATCCCGGATACGACCAGGTGATAAGTCATGTTTCCCGGATCAGGAATCGCTCGAATCACCGTTTCACAGCTCCGCTGGTGATCCGGATGCCCTACGGCGGCGGTATCGGTGCCGCCGAACATCATTCCGAGTCGACCGAGGCGATCTACACCCATATTCCCGGACTCAAGGTGGTGGTCCCATCGACACCGCGAGATGCCCGCGGTCTTCTACTGGCTGCTATCGAAGACCCGGATCCGGTGATTTTTTTGGAACCGATCCGGCTCTATCGGGCGGTAAAAGAAGAAATCCCTGAGATCTATTACACGACCGAGATAGGGCCGATTCGCATCGAGCGCACCGGTGATGACCTGACCATTATCAGTTGGGGGTCGATGATGAAGGAGACACGTGAGGCAGCGCGGCGTCTCGAGGATCTCGGTGTATCAGTCGAGGTCATCGATCTGCGTACTTTGTCGCCATTGGATAGGGATGGAATTGCGGCAAGCGTGGAGAAAACCGGTCGGGCGGTTGTGGTTCATGAAGCGCCACTCACCGGCGGGTTCGGTGGTGAGATTGCCGCGTCGATCCAGGAGATGTGTCTTTTCAGCCTCGTCGCTCCGGTGCAGCGGGTGACAGGTTATGACACAGTGTTTCCCCTGAAGCGCTCCGAAGCCCACTACCTTCCAAGTGTCGATCGGATCGTCACAGCAGCCAACAAGACCTTGGAGGAATAGTGGCCCGAGAGTTCAGGCTTCCCGATATCGGAGAAGGCCTCACCGAGGCGGAGATCGTCACGTGGCTGGTGGCCGAAGGTGAGCACGTTGAATCCGACCAGCCGATCGTCGAAGTCGAGACCGACAAAGCTGTAGTCGAGATCCCCTCTCCCTACGCCGGTGTTGTGCTCAGCCACGGTGGCGCCGAAGGTGAGACATTGGCAGTTGGTGCGGTCCTTGTGGTCATTGGCGAAGCAGGTGAGTCGGCGGTCGCAGAATCATCTTCGACTGGGGCGGTTGCAGAACCGACTTCAGTCGGCCACCCGACTTCAGTCGGCCACGTCGTGGACTCGGCTCCGATAGTCGGGACGTTGAGCGAAGAGGCCGAGACGATCCAGCCGCCGGTCGAGACAAACGTGGAACAAACTCAGACGGCCGAGGCCCTGCCTGTCGACAAGGTGAAGGCTTTGCCTGTCGACAAAGTGAAGGCCTTGCCCCTTGTTCGCAAGATGGCCAGAGATGCCGGACTCGACATAGAAACGATCACGGGAACGGGTCCCGGAAGGCGGGTGACCCGAGAGGATGTCGAAGCGGCGACCCAACCCGCCCCTTCCCCGACATCA
>CAXMPK010000088.1:0-7388 GCA_964195405.1 uncultured Acidimicrobiia bacterium | reverse complement strand
AGCGACATAGATGATCGCGAGCAGAAACCCGGCGTTGGCCGGGACCGGCGAGAGTCCGGTGGCCACGTCGTCGGGTGATGCCAGGTTTGGCTCGGCAGCCAGCACGACCAGCGCCACGCCGAGAGTGACGACGAAACGCCCCACATCCATCCATGCCGCCAGCTTGCGTCGGTCGACCCGGTCAGTGATGACCCCGGCCGGCAGGGAGAAGAGCAGCCAAGGCAGCCTGGTCACAAATGCTACCGCTGCGATGTGCAGTGGATTTCGGGTTACGGCGGAGGCGAGCCATGGATACGCAATTGTCGAGATCCCGTCTCCGAGGTTGGAGATGACCGAGGCTGTCCACAGCCTCCAATAGTTGGAACCGAGTCGGATCTTCATGACGTCTTTGTGTCGGGAAGGTGGGGGCGACTGGTGGAGTAAAAGCCGAGCACGAGGCCGTAGGTGGTCTCACCGCCCCGCTCCTCGCCGATGAATTCGTCGATCAAGTCAACGAGTCGTTGCACCCATTCGACCGCCCTTGATTCAGGAATTCGGGCATAGCGGAGTGTGCTCAGGGGTCCGGAGTCTGTGTAGTCGGGGATCCTCCCGGCGGCGTCTGAGTACTCGGCGGCAGCGGTGGCCAAGAAGAATTCGGGTGCGAGGTCGACATCGTCACCGGTCAGCGAATGGAGAAGAAATGTGCGTGCGGTCCTGCCGTAGTACTTCGCTTCGATGGCGCGGACCTTCTCCGTTCGAACTACATGGATGAGTCCTGCCTCTGCAAGGACACCAACGTGATGTCCGATAGTGCCCTTGGGCTTGTCGAGGGTCTCGGCCAGTTCCTTGATAGTTGCCGAGCGCTCGTTGAGCAGGTCGATGATCTCGCTTCTGGTGTTGTCGAACAGCGCCTTGAATTGGTTTGGGCTATCGAGGCGAAGCGTGTCGGCCAGCTCGTAGTCGGGGACATTATGGTCGGCCATTCCCGTATGGTCGGCTAATCCCGACCATATGTCAAACCGAATTGGACTATCAGCTGGCTCCCCACGATTACCTGGAGAATCTCCCCGGGTCAATGTTGGGTACCGTGTCCGCTTCGTGAGCACAAGACAGCCAGTTGCAGCCGGTTCCCCGGTTGTCGTCAAGATCGGATCTTCCAGTCTTTCCGCGCCAGGCGGTGGAGTTGACCCCGACGCGATCGCTCATATCGCCACTCAGATCGAGAGTCTGTGGTCGAGCGGTCACAGGTGTGTCCTGGTCACGTCCGGTGCTGTCGCAGCCGGGCTTCCTGCGATGGGTCGGACCGAACGACCCACCGATCTCCCCGGTCTTCAGGTCGCCGCGGCCGTCGGGCAGAGCAGGCTCATGGAACTCTATGGATCGGAATTTGGCTCTCGGGGCCGTCTTGTTGCCCAAATTCTCATCACGCGGGATGTGCTGGCCCGTCGGGACCAATATCTCCATGCACGTGAGGCGTTGGAGCGGATGCTCGCACTTGAGGTGCTTCCCATCGTGAACGAAAACGACACTGTCGTAGTCGACGAGTTGCGTCTGGGTGACAACGATCGTCTTGCCGCCATCGTTTCGCATTTGATAGGAGCGGGAATGTTGGTGTTGCTCAGTGACACCCCAGGGCTCTACACCGAAGATCCGTGGTATTCGGACGAACCTGAGTTGTTGAAAGCAGTAAGCCACACCGACCAGGTGCTCGACTCGATCAGTGGCGACCGACCCGGCTCTCTTGGTTCAGGCGGTGTAGCGACCAAAGTCGCCGCGGCCCGTATGGCGGCCTGGTCCGGGATACCAACAGTCATCGCCCCAGCGTCGGAGCCCAACGCCGCCGCCATGGCCGTCGCCGGTGAGGAGATTGGAACCTGGGTAGAACCTCATGAGTCGGGGTTGTCCGCTCGAAAACTGTGGATTGGCTTCGGTCTCCCGACACGAGGTGAGCTGGTGATAGATCGGGGAGCGGCAACTGCCCTAGTCGACGGCGGCAAGTCTTTGCTACCGGTTGGGATCGTCGACGTTCGGGGAGAATTCGAGCAGGGGATGGCCGTGCGGGTCACCTGCGAAGAGCAGTTGATCGCAAAAGGCCTGGTCAGAATGAGTGCCCTCGAGATACAAGAGGCCCGGGGTCAGCACAGCTCGGTGGTGGGCGGCGCTGCCGTGCACCGAGACGACCTCGTCGTGCTGACATAAGATCGTTTCGTGGGCGAGATCATCAATTCCCTCCAGCCCGGGATGCCGGTCGTTTTCGGCGGCAACCGAGTCACCTACGTCTCCGACGAGTTGGCGGCAGAATTCGTGTCTGGAGATCGACTAATCGTCGTTCAAGACACTGGAGATCTGCTCCGGGTGCCCGCTGCCGACTGGGAGATCGCGAATCGCGCTATCGAGCGGGCCACGACGGCGTTCAACTCTCTCGGTGTGGCGACCGACGACCAGATCACCGCCTTCTACCACGGATTCGCCGACCGACTTCAGGACGAAACCCGATTCGGGCGAATCGCAACCGCCAACAGCGAAGATGTTGAGAAGGCCAGGAAGGCCGGTCGATCCACGACACGGCTTGTCCTCTCCGATGGGATGCGCGAGGACATGGTTGCCGGTCTCCGCATCTGGGCTGACGCCTCGGCTGTGCGAGGCCAGGTCGACGAACGCTTCGATCATGAAGGTTGGACGCTCGAACTGGTGAAGTCGGGGCTTGGTGTGGTTGGTTTTGTCTTTGAAGGCCGACCCAACGTGGTAGCTGACGCCACGGGTGTTATCAGAAGTGGCAACACCGTTGTACTCCGGATCGGCTCCGACGCTCTGGGCACGGCGCGGGCGATCATCAATCATGCGCTTGATCCGGCGTTGGTCGAGGCGGGTCTGCCGGAAGGCACGGTCTCGCTGGTCGATGCTCCATCTCGGTCCGCTGGCTGGGCAATGTTCTCCGATTCTCGTCTTGGTCTCGCAGTGGCCCGCGGATCAGGCTCAGCTGTGGGTCAACTCGGCTCGGTTGCAAGACAAGCCGGCATTCCGGTGAGCCTTCATGGCACGGGAGGCGCCTGGATCGTTGCTGCCGAGTCTGCCGGGGCCGATGATTTGGCTTCGGCGGTCTATCACTCGCTGGATAGGAAGGTTTGCAACACACTCAACACGATGTGTGTTGTCGAAGATCGTGCCGCTGAGTTGGTTCCGGTCTTCCTAGGTGCTCTTGATCGTGCCGGTCGGCGGCTTGGAGCCACGTCGAAGCTTCACTTCACAGAAGATGTGCGTGGTCTGATTCCAGACAGCTGGTTCGATGAGGTGTCAATCGATCGGGCCGGTGGCCCAAACCTGGAGCCTCGCGCCCAATCGATCGCCAATGAGAGCCTGGGTGTCGAGTGGGAATGGGAGGGCAGTCCCGAAGTCACTCTCACCGTGGTGACCGACATAGACGAGGCAGTGTCACTGTTCAATGAGCTGAGTCCTCGACTCGCGGCGAGTCTGATATCGGATGATCTAGACGAACAGAGTCGTTTCTTCGAGATGGTCGACGCGCCGTTTGTGGGCAATGGGTTCACCCGCTGGGTGGACGGTCAATATGCCCTCAACAGACCTGAGCTGGGACTTTCCAACTGGCAGTTCGGTCGACTGTTCGGCCGGGGTGGCATCCTCTCGGGAGACTCGGTCCACACGATTCGCACCCGTGTGGTCCAGAGCGATCCGGACATCGGGCGGTAGCTGATCTTGTAGGCACCGTCGAGGCACACGTTGATCACTCTGGCGGCAGCGAGATTGGGATGGATTTCGCTCCCCGACCTAGCACGGGGGCCTTCCTAAACCGACTCCCCGGGGTGGTTGGGGTCGTGAAAGTCGGGCTCGATGTAGATCATTCTCGAGATCGGAGCGACCTTTCGCACATTCGCTTCGGCCCGGTCGATGACGTCGGCAAGGTCTTCGGAATTGAGACGTTCGTCAAACTCGACCTTGGCAGCCACCAGCAATTCTTCGGGACCGATGTGCTGTGTGCGCATGTGGATGACTTTCTCAACATGATCAGTTCGCTCGATGGCGTCGACGATCGATCGCCGCACTGACTCCTGGGCCGACTCACCGATGAGCAGGCTTTTCATCTCGATGACAAGGACGACAGCAATGGCTATCAGGAGGAAACCGATGGCGATGGTTCCGTATGCATCCCAGCGCGAATCTCCGGTGATGGCCGCGACGCTGATTCCGACTAGCGCCAGGACGAGCCCTATGAGAGCGCCAAAGTCTTCCAACAACACCACCGGCAGTTCGGGGTTGCGCGAATGACGGATGAATTGCCACCAACTCAAGCGGCCCTTGAGCGGCACCGACTCCTTGACCGCGGTGCGAAAGGAATAACCCTCGAGGAGCAAGCCAAGAACAAGGATCGCGATCGCCCACCCGACGTTTTCGATGGCGTGGCCCTCTTCGCCAAGCTTCCTGAAGCCTTCAAAGACGGCGAAAAGCCCACCCAACGTGAAGAGAATCAACGAGACGACAAACGCCCAGAAGTAGCGCTCGCGGCCGTACCCGAAGGGGTGTTGTGGCGTGGCGCCTTGGCGGGAACGGTGACCACCGAGGAGAAGCAGTCCCTGGTTGATGGTGTCGGCCACTGAGTGGATCCCCTCAGCGAGCATCGACGACGACCCAGTAAAGAAGTAGCCAAAGAACTTGGCGATGGCGATCCCCAGATTGGCGATCAGGGCCGCCACAATCGCCCTGGTTGATCCTGATGCCATCGGCCGCACATTAGGTAGGCGAATGACCTGCGGATTGCCGCCTCTCTAGCGACCTGTCACCCAAATGTCATTGAGACTCGTCTCTATTGATGGAGCTCTTAGAAAGGATGCCGATGAGCAAGGCAAACAGGTGGTTCGGGCCAATCGGGGGCAATTTTTGACCTGGAGAAACGTGTCCTATCTGGCGATAGCCTTTCCTCTGGGGCTTTTCTACTTTGTCTTTCTCACAACGGGTTTCTCTCTTGGTCTTGGCCTGATTATTACTTTGGTGGGTATACCTCTTTTGGTTGGCATGCTGGCTGCCAGCCATGGGTTAGGAGAGCTTGAACGGCTCTTGACCAATCAGATGCTGGATACTTCTGTCGAGCATCCGGAGCGCCTCTCGAACACCGACGGGATATGGGAGAAGACAAAAGTGCTTGTTGTCAGTTCCGAAACATGGAAACGAGTCCTCTACTTGATGCTCAAGCTTCCATTCGGGACTCTCAGTCTGGTGCTTCTCATCATCACGCTATCCATGTTTGCCCAGGTTGCGGCCCCGCTCGTCTACCAACAGGACTGGTACAGCGAGACTGTGGTGGTCTGGCCAGTTGACGCGTTGTGGAAGGCGTTCACCATCGCAATAGTGGGTATTCTGGTTGGGATTGGTCTCCTGCATACCACCAACGGCTTCGCACGAATCTGGGGTGTGGTAGCAAACGCACTTCTGGGACCTACCCCAACCACATCCGACTCGCCCACACTGGGCCGGCCCGATCCTCGGCTTGATCTCGACGACCGCTAAGTCTCCGAACTGACACTGGCTGTCAAGACGAACTGAACCCCAATGAGCTAGGCAACTCGCCGACTCTCTCTACTGGACCGAGCGTTGCAAGGATTCACTCAACGCCTTCGACAAAGGCGTTCTCGCCGTCAAAGACGACCGATCTGTGGAGATCCACTGGATGGCCCACCTAAGAACCAAAAAGCTCACTTGCCTACTCACCAGCCAACGTCGGCCTCCCATCAGTGGTACATAACCGGTGCGATTTGCCCCTCGATGGAGATGAGTGCCGCTTTATGCTCCTTCGACAATGACGACACCGGTTTCGATCATGGGGACTGGCACGCCGATTCAGACACCTGATCGGGCCGGGCCGGGAGTTCTCATACGGCGCGGTGACGTTGCTCTTCAGTTCGATGCAGGGCGCAACACGGTAGCCCGCCTGTCCACCCTCGACCAGGACTTAACGAAGCTCACGGCTCTCTTCGTTACTCACCACCACTCCGATCATCTGGTGGGAGTGCCAGACCTAGTAACGACACGTTGGCTGAACGACATCAAACGCCAGGTGCATTCCCCGCTTCCCGTTTATGCACCGGCGGGAGAAGCCGTCCGGATTCTCGAACACATGCTCGATGTCTGGGTCGATGAGATGACCATGCGTCGTGACCACACTGGACGGCCCAACCTCGCAGAGGTTGATGTCAGGCCATTCACAGCGAACAAGACACGCAGTGTCGAAGTTGCCCGCTTTGGAGACATGGCGGTGAGTGTGATAGCGGTCAACCATGAGCCGGTGGTGCCCGCTGTCGCGTACCGAATCAACTCACCAGACGGATCGGTGGTCATCACAGGAGACACCTCTGTCTGTGGGCAGATCGAGATGATCTCCACAGACGTGGACGTGTTGATCACGGAGGTGATTCGTGCCGACGGACTCAGTGGACTGGTCACGGACCCTGACCGTCTCCTCGACTACCACTCGGAGTGCTCCGAAATCGGCGCCATGGCCCAACGAGCGAGAGTGAAGCAGGTGATCCTTACCCACATGGTCCCGCCTCCACGCACCGCCAACGAGAAGGCAGCTTTCGCATCAGATGTTAGGAGTGGCGGCTACGGAGGGCCCCTCATCGTCGCAGACGACCTCTCAACGGTCGAGGTTCCTCCCCGATAACAGCAGCAAACATAAGTGCCGTTGTGTGCGGGCGATGAAAGGACGAGCCGCCGAAATTTCCCACCGTTGCGGACCGTTGCGGCCTCACGTAGGCGAGGAAAAGAATTCCAGCGCATTCTGCTCGCAGCTAGGTGTTTGCAACCAAATGCAACCGTTCGCCCCCAATGAGCGTGGAAGCTAGCCACTAAACGTGGGCAAGCTTTAAATCCGGGGCGGTTCAGGGGTATCAGTCGGCGCTCCAGATCCACGTCGTTCCAGGGTTCGATTCGTGGCGTGTGAATGATGTGACTCGTGCCAGTATTCGAAGCTGATTGTCGGGTGTCCAAGCCAACGGTTTGAGCGCATAACGGACACGTCAAGTGCGGTGTGTTCTGTCACAGGTCATGGACCGTGCCTTCGACTCGGGTGCCGTTCGAGCCAACCCGGTCCGCGGTGTGAAGGTTTCGGGCAGCTCAGACCGCGAGATGCTGTTCCTCGATTCAGGCCAGGTTGCTTGTCTCGCTGACGATGCGGCCTCAGAATCCACGACCTGAGGCACACGGCGGCCTTCATGGCTGGTCTCCGACAGGAGCGAACGTAAAGGCTGTGCGGCGGATGCTCGATCACTCGACCGCCAGTCAAACCCTGGATCGCTTCTCGCATCTCTTCACTAGAGATTTAAAGGCTCTCGCGACCGCCTCGATATGGTGTTTTGTCAACAATACGCGTCCTCAGTCCTCCGAAGATGTCTTCGAAC
>CAXMPK010000087.1:0-3649 GCA_964195405.1 uncultured Acidimicrobiia bacterium | reverse complement strand
CTCGGCTATCAAACTGTGATCACCGATGATCGGAAGGATCGAGTGAGCGAGGAGGCCATGCCTGACGCGGACGTTCGACACCATGGCACGGTGGCCGAGGCTCTCGCCGCGCACAAGGTGACCGAAAACACATCAGTCGTGATGGTGTCACGGGACTATGCCATTGATGTCGATGCGGTTCCGCAATTGCTCGGCACATCTGCGCGGTATCTCGGGGTGATGGGAAGCGAACGTCGCTGGCAAACCGTACGCAAGGAGCTGCTCGCCGCTGGAGTGGACGAATCCTCACTAGGTCGAATTCACGTTCCTGTGGGGATAGAGCTCAATGCGGAGACGGTCGAGGAGATCGCCGTGTCGATCTTGTCAGAAGTGATCCAAGTGACCCGCGGGTCGATGGTCGAACAACCGGACGATGACTGATGCTCTTCGGTGATCGGCTGGTGGTGGTACGCGGGGGTGGCGACCTTGCATCAGGAGTCGTCTACCAGTTGCGCCGGGCGGGGTTTCCGGTGGTGGTGCTCGAATTGGAGCGACCAATGGCAATTCGAAGAGCAGTCTCCTTTGCCACTGCGATCGACGAGGGGAGTGTTGTGATCGAGGGCGTGAAAGCCGTGCGTGCTGACAGTTCCAACAAGGCGGTCCGACTGGCAGCCGATGGAACCGTGACAGCTCTAGTGAGTCCTTCATTGCCGGACTTCACGCCAGCCCCCACCGTCGTGGTAGATGCTCGAATGGCAAAACGGAATATCGACACCACCATCGACCAGGCACCACTCGTCGTGGCTCTCGGTCCCGGCTTCGAAGCGGGGGGCGACTGTGACGTTGTGATCGAAACCAAACGTGGTCACCGCTTGGGACGGGTGATTCGAAAGGGCTCTGCCCAACCCGACACGGGTATCCCTGGTGAAGTTGGTGGACGGACAGATGAGCGGCTGATTCGAGCTCCCGACGTCGGAATCGTCAACTGGGGCATATCCATTGGTGACATGGTCGAGACGGGTCAGATTCTCGGCACCGTTGGGACGACATCTGTTGGCGCTGCGGTTGCCGGTGTGGCTCGTGGATTGATTTCGCCGGGATATGAGGTTTCGAAGGGTTTGAAGATCGGCGACATTGACCCCCGTGGAGACCGGTCGGCATGTTTTGAAGTCTCTGACAAGGCCCGGCTTGTCGGTGCCGGGGTACTTGGCGCTGTTCTTGAATGGCTCAACGTGGAGGCCGCATGAGTCTCGTCGGCGAATTCGGCCTGGGTGACAGAGAGCTGGTTGCCTTCACCGGCGCTGGAGGCAAGACCACGCTGCTGTTGGCGTTAGGTGAGGAACTGACAACTTTGGGAAAAAGGACTGTGCTCGGCACCACCACCCGGATGGGTACCGATCAGATCCCATCGTGGGCGGACGTCGGTTCGCTAGGGAGACTTGGACCGGCCACCACATTTGTCGTCGAATCGACCGACGGGCCAAAGGTGATCGGTTCCAAACCAGAAGTGTTCGATGAGATTTTCGAATCCACCGGTTATGTCTTGGTCGAAGCGGACGGTGCTCGCCGCAGACATATCAAGGCACCCGCTCCACATGAGCCCGTGATCCCTTTGAGAACGACCACTGTGGTGGTCGTCGCCGGATTGGGCGCCCTAGGCCATCCGATTTCGGAGGTGGCACATCGTCCGGACCGTGTCGCCGAAGTGGTGGGCCTCGAACCCAGTGACATCGTCACTCCGGAAGCGATGGCGACGCTGATCACCAGTGTCGATGGCGGTCTGGCCAGGGTTCCGGGAGCATCGCGGGTAGTCGTCGCTTTGACCGGTGAACCCGACGGACCGCACCGAAGTGAGCAACTCGCATCAGAGATTTTGACCCTCTCTCGTATTGAGCGAGTGGTCGTCTTCCCCTTCGGAGGAGATTGCTCTTCCTTTGGAAGAGCCCAGCAGGCTTCCTCGAAAGAGGGAGCCTCCTCTTTCGAGGAGGTTTGGAAATGAGACTTGAAGGTCAGAACAAACGGATGTCTTTCCGGGGCTTCCGTTCTATTCCAGACCCTAGAGTCCGACCGGAAGCGCTTCATCGGGGCGCTCGATAAGGAGATGAACAAATGACACAGAAGAGATGGCGTTGGCTGGCCCTGGTGGCTGTGCTGATGCTCGTCGTCGCAGCCTGCGGTGGCGATACCACGGACACCACTGAGGGTGGAGGCGGTGACGCAGAAACAACCGAAGCCGTCGATCCCCTCAAGGTTGCTTTTGTCCACGTTGGACCGACTGCTGACAAGGGGTGGTCATGGGCCCATGACCAAGGTGCCCAATTCCTCAAGGCCGAGCTTGGAGGTGCGGTTGAGATAACGACGCTTGAGGTGATCCCCGAAGGATCTGACTCTCAGCGTGTGTTCGAGGATCTTGCCGAAGATGGCAACACTCTGATTTTCGGAACCTCGTTCGGCTACATGGAGCCAATGCTGGCCGCGGCCGAGAATTATCCAGACGTGACCTTCATGCATGCCACCGGTTTCATGGTCTCCGACAACATGGGTAACTACTTTGGTGCTGCCGAAGAGGCTCGGTACCTCAGCGGTATGGCTGCGGGAGCCGCCACCGAAGCAAACCTGATTGGCTATGTGGCTGCTTTCCCGATCCCCGAAGTGTTGCGTGGCATCAACGCATTCACACTTGGTGCGCAGGAGGTCAACCCCGACGTCGAGGTGCAGGTGGTGTGGACCTCAACATGGTTTGATCCTCCAGTAGAGGGATCAGCAGCCGAATCGCTGCTCGATGCCGGCGCAGATGTGATTGCGATGCATCAGGACTCTGCTGCCCCAGGTCAGGCGGCCGAGGCTGCTGGTGCCACATGGGTCGGTTACAACACCAACATGAGCGAGTTCGCGGAGAATGCTTGGCTTACCGCCGCTATTTGGGACTGGGGCCCGTTCTACCTGGCAACCGCCGAGCAGGTCATCGACGGGACCTGGGCGCCCGAGTTCTTCTATGGAGACATGGCCGGCGGCATGGTCCAACTGGCCGACTACGGCGACTCGGTTCCGGCGGATGTGATTCCGACGATCGACGAGCGCAAGGACCAGATCATTGACGGCAGCTTCAGTGTGTTCCCCGATCCAATCATCGATCAGGATGGCAATGAGCGAGAACTCGGTGACATCTTCACCATGGACTACTTCGTCCAGGGTGTCATCGGAAGTGCCAGCGGCTAACCAAACAGGCGAAAGGGAGCCCAACAGGGCTCCCTTTCATCCTTAATGAGAGGCAAATGACTTGACGAAGACGGAAGCACGTCTGGCAATCGAGTTGCGTGGGGTCGACAAAACGTTTTATGGCGTGCATGCCAACGAGAACGTCGATTTTCAGCTCGAGGCCGGCGAGGTGCACGCTCTTCTCGGGGAAAACGGTGCCGGTAAGTCGACACTGTGCTCGATACTCGCCGGTCTCTATCGGCCGGATTCGGGCGAGATGCTGCTCAACGGTGAGCCCACCGTCTTTCGCACACCCAAGGAGGCGCTGGCTGCCGGGGTGGGGATGGTCTATCAACACTTCCGTCTGGTGCCCAACCTCACCGTGGCGGAGAATCTCGCCCTTGGTCATCCCGACCTCGGCCAGAGACTGAACCAAAAAGAGCTGCACAACACTGCGGCCGAGCTGGGAGAA
>CAXMPK010000086.1:0-3310 GCA_964195405.1 uncultured Acidimicrobiia bacterium | reverse complement strand
AGGAGAGGAGCTTGCCGAAGCAGAAGAAGCTCTGACCGAGGAGGCCACCGCACCTTCAACGACGACTACCTCGCCGACAACCACAACAATCGCACCGACCAAGAAGAGCTCGTCTGGTTCGAATTCGGGATCTAGTGGATCTACTGGATCTGGCGGATCTAGTGATTCCGAATCCGCTTCGGCCCCGACCACCACCACCACCACCACTCAACCGGAGTCTCCCCCGGTGACGATCACGGCAGAATTCCGATCCGACTACGAAGCAGACTTCCGAAGTCGCATCAACTCTGTGCGCTCGTCAAACGGACTGGCGGGTCTCAGGTCGAATGGATCACTCAATTCGAGAGCGAGAGATTGGGCCAAGTCGATGGCAGACTCCAACAAGCTCAAGCACTCCAGCCTTGGGAACCTGGTGCCGCCGTGGTCAGGGGCCGGCGAGAACGTGGGCAAGGGTGGGTCGGTCAGTTCGATCTTCAACTCTCTGACGGGTAGCAGCGGCCACTTGGCAAATATGTTGGGGAACTACACCGATGTCGGAGTCGGCGTCTGGGTCGACAACAACGGCACGCTTTGGACGGTCCACGTCTTCGTCCGCTGATCAGCCTTTCATGATTGGCCGCAGATACCGCAAGGCCGCAATCGGCTCAGCGGCGGCGACCGCCAGCGCACCGCCACCAATCGCCCCGGCAATCCCTGGGGCCATTACGTCTACCCCTGCCATGTAAAAGCCTTTGATGCTGGTCTTGGGGACGAGTTCCTCATTGATGAATCGATCCGGTTCAGAGGCCAGCCCGTAGATCGAACCGCGGTGCGACCTGGCAAAGTGGTGGGTCGAAAGGGGTGTGGACAGCTCAGAGAACTTCACCATCGGCTTCAGGTCCGGATAATGCTCGAGGTATTGGTCGAGGAGGGCCTCAGAAACCGATGTTTTGAACTCGTCGTACTCCGGGTCACGTTTCTTCCAGCGTGATCCGAGCCATTTTTCGTAGCTACCCCACGGAACAAACGTGATGATCTCGCCGGTGTGACGCATCTCCGGCCCGGGATCGTGAGACGGGTCCTTCAGGGAAGGGAAGCTGCAATAGAGAACATCGGCGCGGGCAGGGCGTTCCCCGCTGCGTATGTGCCAGAGATCGCGCTCCATGTCCCAGGTCTCGTAGAACCATTGTGAATAGCGAGACCCCCCGTTGTTGGCGATGTCACCCTCAAACCCGAGATAGAGGCTGACGTGAGCTGGGCTGGCGGCAATGTCGGGCGATGTCGGGAGCGAGCCGTCCGGCAACAAGTCTGAAGTGACCGGCACACCGGCTGCGCTGATGACGCGTGAGGCGTGAAGTTCGCGACCGTCTTTGAGTCGCACGCCGGTGGCCCGACCCCCTCGAACGATCACTTCTTCTACCTCCGTGCGGATCGCGGTCCACCCGCCGGCATCGGCCACCGTTCGCAGCATCTCGCGGGCGATCGATGAGGCCGACCCCACCGGGTAATAGGCGCCCCAGAGGAAGTGAGCAACCATCAGGGCGTGCATCGCGAATGAAGACTTCGCAGGGGTCGATCCGTAATACCCCCATTGAGCAGCCAGCACTGCCCGCAGATGGGCGTCGTCGGTGAGATTTGCCAGGACCTCCGCCGTTGTCGCCTGGATATGAGGCATCGCCGCCAGTGCCGACTTCTTCTTGGCACCCGGTGCCAGAACTGCCGGTGCAACTCTCGCCTGCATATAACCGCTCGCCGATCGAGACGCCGCTTTCACCAGGTCGAAGTAGTCGCCTATCGCTTTATGTTCCTTGGGGAAATATTCGTAGAGAGTGTCCCGGAAGGCTGATTTTGAGTTGGGAAACTGGATCGTGAAGCCATCTGGAAAATTGAATTCGTCGTAGATATCTCCTACAGATGCCCACTCGAGACGGCCATCAGTGAGATTGGCGAGTAGCCGACCCAAATAACTGCGACCAGTCATCTCACCAACGAGATGGACACCCACATCCCAGTGGTATCCGGGACGTTTGAAGGTCTGGGTGAACCCACCGGGAATCACGTGTTGTTCGATGACGAGAACCCGTTTGCCCAATTTTGAAAGCAGTGCAGCCGACGTCATTCCCCCCATACCGGAGCCTATGACGATGTAGTCCCAAGCGCCTTCGGGTATGTGCCGCGACCAGTACCTAACCGGAGCTTCGATAGTCATGGTTCCTCACGGTTTCGCCAATCTAGCCTTTAGCGGCGGAGGCTAAATCGGCGTGTATCTGAGTTGTCCTGGCGACTTGTATCAGGGTCGGTCTCAATGGTCCTCTGCATCATGGATGGATTCACGAGCCACGACTCGTTGCTCGGAGAACTCGGATCACACAGCACCGGGAAGTCGTGTCTCTACATCAAAGATCTGGCCAAGGTGGATCAAGACGTCCTCGAGAAACTGATCAGCGAGTCACTCGAAGCGGTTGAGGCTCGGATCTCAGACAGCTAGCGGAGGGGCCACACCTACCGAGCAGCGCAACCGAATTGGAATAACCCACTCGGTTTACGCTCGGCGCATGAGCCTCACCGAACGTTTCGACAGCTTCGACACCCAAGTCACCCATTGGATGGCAATACACGGCGTCACACTTCTTCGCTGGAGCATCGGGGCCATTTTCATCTGGTTTGGGGCGCTGAAACTCGTCCCGGGTCTGAGCCCGGCCGATCAAATCGCCACCGACACCACGATGGCACTGACCTTCGGGCTTATCTCCGAAGACTTCGCCAGACTTGGGTTGGCTTTCCTCGAACTAGCGATCGGCATCGGATTGCTCACTGGTCGGTACTTGCGGCTGACCCTTTTGTTGCTGTTTGCCCAGATGGCGGGGACGTTGACCCCGTTGTTCATCTTTCCTGAACAGATCTGGACCGACTTCCCCTTTGTCTTGACGCTCGAAGGTCAGTACATCATGAAGAATGCCGTCCTGATCTCGGCCGGATTCGTGATCGGCGCCACAGTGAGAGGTGGGCGCCTGATTGAGAAGCCGGGTTAGCCGAGCGCGGCGAAGAACGCTGCAACGGCTGCGGAATCGTCGGCAAAAGACCAACGCTCGGACACTTTGCCGTCATCGTTGACATGCATGATCTCAGCGGTCCGATAGGTGATGCTCTGATCACCGGCGGTGACACTGGCAGTCACCAGACCGACCAAGTGGTCGCCATTGGCCACGACATCGTGAAGCTCGATATTGAAATCGAGATTGGCCAAACCGGACATCGATTCTGCGACCGCGGCCGCACCATGAATCGTCTCTCCGCCACCGATGGTGTGCCAAACGATGTCGTCTGCCAG
>CAXMPK010000085.1:0-12563 GCA_964195405.1 uncultured Acidimicrobiia bacterium | reverse complement strand
GCCCGTTGTACAGGCCATTGTAGCATGCGTGCAGCCCTGGATATAAGGGGCATGATGACTTGACGTCGTCCTCACCTTCCTCCGAGTTATCCCCGGCAGTCTCCCATGAGTCCCCGGCCGAACCGCTGGCAACATAGGATAAGGGTTGCGCTCGTTGCGGGACTTAACCCAACATCTCACGACACGAGCTGACGACAGCCATGCACCACCTGTCACGGGCCCTAATGGACACTGTGTTTCCACAGCTTTTCCCGTGATGTCAAACCCAGGTAAGGTTCTTCGGGTTGCATCGAATTAAGCCGCATGCTCCGCCGCTTGTGCGGGGACCCGTCAATTCCTTTGAGTTTTAGCCTTGCGGCCGTACTCCCCAGGCGGGATGCTTAATGCGTTAGCTTCGGCACGGCAGTCGTTGGTAGACCGCCACACCTAGCATCCAACGTTTACGGCGTGGACTACCAGGGTATCTAATCCTGTTTGCTCCCCACGCTTTCGCTCCTCAGCGTCAATATCGGCCCAGAGAACCGCCTTCGCTACTGGTGTTCCTCCCGATATCTGCGCATTTCACCGCTACACCGGGAATTCCATTCTCCTCTACCGAATTCAAGTCACAGCAGTATCGACTGCAATTTCGAGGTTGAGCCTCGAACTTTCACAGCCGACTTGCTGAACCGCCTACGAGCTCTTTACGCCCAATGATTCCGGATAACGCTCGGACCCTACGTATTACCGCGGCTGCTGGCACGTAGTTGGCCGGTCCTTTTTCTGGAGGTACCGTCAATTTCTTCCCTCCTAAAAGGGGTTTACAACCCGAAGGCCTTCATCCCCCACGCGGTGTCGCTGCGTCAGACTTTCGTCCATTGCGCAAGATTCCCTGCTGCTGCCTCCCGTAGGAGTCTGGACCGTGTCTCAGTTCCAGTGTGGCTGATCGTCCTCTCAGACCAGCTACTCGTCATTGTCTTGGTAGGCCGTTACCCCACCAACTAACTGATAAGTCGCGAGCCCATCCCACAGCACAAAGGCATTTCCTCAATGGACCATGTGGTCCAAGGAGAATATTCGGTATTAATCCAGGTTTCCCTGGGCTATCCCGATCTGTGGGGCAGGTTGCTCACGTGTTACTCACCCGTTCGCCGCTCCGTCATACCCTGTCCTTACGGACTGGGTGTGCGTCGCTCGACTTGCATGCATTAGGCGCACCGCCAGCGTTCATCCTGAGCCAGGATCAAACTCTCCAACGTACTTATAACGTCTCGCCCGGAGGCGAGTCGCGAAGTCAATGAAGTGTTTGCAATTTGGGTCCCGAGACCGTGAGGGTCCCGAGTATTTTTGATTGCACACGCACGTCGCTCCAAAGAACGACGTACATACTTAATAGAGTGCTTCAGCTCCCCCCACTTCGAGGGAAGAAAAGCACTGCTGGCTTTTGGCACATTGTTCAGTTGTCAAGGAGCCGGTCTCTCCTTTCGGAGAGAATGGAGTATCCCGAGGGATACTCCCGCTCAAGCGGCTGCTTCGTTGCCGTTGCAGCGCGCTCCACCGCCTGAAATGTCAGTGTCAGACGGGCCAGCGATGATACCGCGGCCCCGATACAGAAAACAAGTCCGACCAGACGCGAAACAGCGTCATGCCGATGGCAGTTTGCTCGAGACCAATGTCTCGTGCACACGGAATAGTACTGATGGCGGGTTCTTACGCAAGTCAGTCGGTCAGCCGGGCGAACCTCCGTTTCCCTACCTTGATAACGGTTCCGACAAGCCCGGCCCGCGGCATCTCTACGAGGGCGATTGTCTCACCGTCCACTCGGACGGCTCCCTGGGTGAGCAGCCTTCTCGCTTCGGCCCCTGAGATCCCAAACACCTCGCGAATCAGCGAAGGCAGGTTGATCGGATCATCAGGCGGCAGTTGGTGCTCGACCATCTCGTCCGGGGCGCCGCCACGTTTGAACACTTCGTCGAATCCTTGTTCCGCCTCAACCCCAGCCTGCCCACCCCAGTAGAGACTCACAACCGAGCGAGCCAACTGACGTTTGACATCGTTGGGATGTAGTTCCGCGCTGGCAAGACCCGCTTCGATCTCGTCGACATCCGAACTGTTGTAATCAGCGGCGAGACGAAACCACTCAGGCATGGCGGTATCGGGAATGCTCATCGTCTTGCCAAACATCTCGGCAGGTTCGTCTTCGACTCCGATGTAATTCCCTAGGGACTGAGACATTTTCTGAGAACCGTCAGTGCCCACGAGAAGGGGCATGGTGAGGGCTACTTGTGGATCTTGGCCATAACGCTCTTGGACGATCCGGCCCATCATCAGATTCCACAGCTGGTCCGACCCACCAAGTTCCACGTCGGCATTCACGGCCACCGAGTCATAACCCTGAAGCAGCGGGTACAGGAACTCCATTACTGAGATGGGACTCCCCGACTCGTAGCGACTGGCGAAGTCGGATCGCTCTAGCATCTGGGCCACGGTGGCCGAACTGGTCAGCTCAAGCAGACCGTACATGTCAAGTGAACCAAGCCATTCAGAGTTTCGACGGATCTCGAGATTGTCATCTGCCAGAACCTTGCCAAATTGGCCCAGAACCTCCTCGGCATAGAGATTGACCTCGTCGGCGCTCAGACGCTTCCGTTGCGAGCCTTTCTCCGAGGGGTCGCCCACCTGAGCTGTGAAGTCGCCAACGATCAAGACCGCCGTGTGACCTAGATCCTGAAATTGGCGGAGCTTGCGCAATACAACCGCCCAACCCAGGGTGACAGCAGGTGCCGTTGGATCGAGCCCCAGTTTTACCCGTAGAGGCTCACGTGCCTCCAGCTTCGCGACTAGATCGGACTCGGGAACGACCTTGTCGGTATGTCGCAGGAGAAGCTCGAGTTGGGAAGATGTCATCGTCGAGGAGAGTAAACCCCCCGCGTTGGTCTACGCGGAGACCTGTGACACCGCGACAAAGCGCCATGGGCGCGCCTTGGCTTTGGAGATTCCGATCCGGGGTGTGGCCACGACGAGATCGGGCGCCGGGCCCGGCTCCAACCGCACGGGCGAAGAGGCATCGAGAAGATCTAGGCCATTGTGATTAATCGTGATTCCCAAGGCCTCACATAGCTTCCCTGGTCCGTTGGTCAGCTGGTCGTCGCGCTGGCGCCGCTGTTTAGCAACCCCTTCGCCGTCAACGAGGACACCACCTCGGAGAAGGATCCCCCAACCCGTGCCAAGCTGACCGGCGGCGGTGTTGGCACACGTGTGCACACCATACGAGCGGTAGCAGTACAGGGTTCCGGGCCCTTCGAACATAGAGCCGTTTCTGGCCGTGCGCCCTCTGTAGGCGTGGGAGGCCGAATCGTCAGCACCTTTGTATGCCTCGACCTCCTTGATCTGAATGCGAACCAGCTTGTCATCGACCTCGGACACCAGGTAACTGCCAAGTAGCAGCGGAGCGGCATCCTCGGGTGCTCCGGATAGCAGATCACTCAACTCGGCTGTTTGCATCAAACCCCGCGCAGCTCGGCCCCGATTGCAGCTGCAGCATCGATCATCGCCTTTCGGATCGGGGCGACCTCTTCGTTACTGAGCGTCCGATCCGGAGCCCGCAATCGATAACGAATGGCCAGCGCCCTGCGCCCCTCCCCCACTCCCTTGTACTCGTCGAATACCCGGGCACTCTCCACCAGTTTGGCGCCGGCAGAAGTTGTCGACTCCACCAGGTCGGAAGCGCGCGCATCGGCCGCTACCAAGAAAGACAGATCGAAATCGACGAACGGAAACACTGAAGGAGATTGAGCCAGGACGGGATCCAAGGGAACGAGGAGCTGGGACAGGTCGAGCTCGGCTACAGCAACACGCCCAGATAGCTCAAATGCCTTTGCCGCGCTCGGCGCCAATTCACCCACATGACCGATGGACACCCCGGCTATAGACACAGCGGCGGTGCGTCCGGGGTGATAGCCGGACGGGGATGCCGTCTCCAGCAAGACATCGTCGAGACGTAGAACATCTGCCAACCGGCGCCAGATTGCGAGTGAAAGCGATCCGTCGACCTCGGTCGATGGACCTTCGAGGCCTGCCAAACCCGTCATCCCGATAGCAGCCCAGGCCAACCGGTCGATTTGTTTCGGGAGCCTCGGGTTCTCAGCGGAGGGGGTGGGGAAAAAGACACGACCGATCTCAAAAAGGGAAACTGACGCTGCGCCGTGAGAAATGTTGTAGCGGAGTGAGTTGAGCAAACCAGGCAGCATCGTGGGACGCAACTTGCTCTCCTCGTCTCGGAGAGGGTTCTTGATCGTGAGGAGATCGCCATCGTCAGCCGTCATCCCGAGGTTGCGAAGATCCTCGACACCGACGAACGGGAGATTGATCGCTTGATCGAGCCCGAGTGCGGCAAGTGTCTCGTTGATCAGGCGCTGGCGTTTCTGCTCGATCGTTAGACCACCGGTAGGCCCGGTCGGCAACGTCGCCTCGAATTTGTCGAACCCGTGGATGCGCGCCACTTCCTCGACCAGGTCCGCCGGGCGCGAGACGTCGGGCCGGTAAGTTGGGACCGTCACTGTCATCGGGTCGGCACCATCGACCGACATGCCGAGACGTTGGAGGATGTCAGTGACATGGTCGACCGTGAAATCAGGACCGAGCTGGCGTTCGACTTCGTGAATCGTGAGCTCAACCACAGCAGGGTTGACCTGAATAGCGATTTCATCAACCGCCCCCTCGAGAACCTCCCCACCGGTGAGGAGAGCGACCATGGCACTAGCCCTCTGGTTGGCAATGTCTGCGAGATTGGAGTCAACACCACGTTCAAACCTGGTGGCGGCCTCCGAACGCAGGTCGTGGCGTCGCCACATATTCATGATCGTCGGAGGGTCCCAAGAAGCGGCCTCCATGAGGATACGTGTCGTCTCGTCTGACACTTCGCTCCGGGCTCCACCCATGGTTCCGGACATGGATGTCGGGCCGGCATCGTCGTAGATGATCAGGTCATCGGGCTCGAGAGTTCGCTTCTCGCCGTCCAGGGTTTCCAACGTGTCACCTGTTGTTGCCCGCTTCACCACCAGCCGGCTGCCTGTAATCGAGTCGGCATCAAAAGCATGAAGGGGGTGACCTAACTCAAACATCACGTAATTGGTCACATCGACCACGTTGGAGATCGATCTAACACCGACCTTGTGCAGTCGATGTCGGATCCTGAACGGAGATGGTTCAATCGTCACGTTTCTGATCTCGCGCGCGGTGAAACGGCGACAACCGGTGCTGTCGGCAATCTCGACTGAGATCGCAGTCGCTCCGGCCACCGGATTCAGCTCTAGGAGTGGTACGTGGTGGTCGATTCCAAAGTAGGCACCAAGGTCGCGTGCCACGCCGACGATGGAGAGTGCGTCCGGTCGGTTTGGCGTCACATCTAGGTCGAAGACATGGTCGGGGACTTCGATGACGTCGGCGAATACCGACCCGACTTCCACGTCGCTGTCGAGGACCAGGATTCCCTCATGGTTGTCACCAAGTCCCAATTCGCGTTCGGAGCAGATCATCCCGTTTGATTCGACGCCACGGATGGTGCGTTGACCAATCTCGAAATCACCGGGCAGAACGGCCCCCGGCTTGGCGACGGCCACAATGGCGCCTTCTTCGAAATTCCACGCGCCACAAATGATTTGCTCAGGGCCGGATCCGGTGTCTACCTGACAGACCCGTATCCTGTCAGCATCGGGATGGGCGCTGATCTCGACGACTCGACCAACGACAACCTCTGACCAATCGGCCTTGTGCTCCTCGATCCCTTCGACCGTCAAGCCAAGCATGTCGAACCCGTAGGAGAGCTCTTCGAGGTCGGTGGTCGGGAGATCTATGAACTCCTGGAGCCATCTGAGCGGAACCTTCACTAGAACTGCCTCAGGAAACGGATGTCGTTTTCGATGAAGTGTTTCATCGAATCGATACCGTGGCGGACCATCGCCAGACGTTCGGGGCCCATGCCAAAAGCGAACCCTGTCACCGCTGACGGGTCATAGCCGACCGCTTCGAGGACGTTCGGGTCGACCATTCCACATCCGAGGAGCTCTAGCCAGCCTGCCCCCCCACAAACCCGGCATCCTGTCTGGCCACCATCACAGTTGAAACATGAGACGTCCAGCTCAGCGCTGGGCTCCGTGAATGGGAAGAAGTGTGGCCGGAGTCTGACTTGGCTCTGCGGTCCGAAGAATTCCCTGGCGAAATGGAGCAGTGTTCCTTTTAGATCGCCGAAAGTGATATCAGTGTCGACGGCGAGGCCTTCGATCTGATGGAAGACCGGGAGATGGGTGGCATCGACGGTGTCTTTTCGATAGGTACGGCCCGGTACCACGATGTAGACGGGTGGATCGTGCTCTTCCATCCATCTGGCCTGCACTGGAGAGGTGTGGGTTCGGAGTAAGACTTCGTCGTTGGGGTCTCCCCAATCGAGGTACATGGTGTCGGTCTCCCATCGGGATGGATGGGTTGGTGGTGTGTTGAGGGCGTCGAAGTTGTACCAAGCAAGCTCGGCTTCGGGACCAGAGGCCACCTGATATCCGAGACCAATGAAGATATCGATCACCTCATCGATTGTCTGCTGGACCAGATGCAACGAACCAGCAGGGAACGTGATGGATTTGAGAGTGACGTCAATGGCTTCAAGTCTGAGCCGCTCTTCCTCTTCGACTAACTCGAGTTGGTGACGGCGAGCACCGAGAACTTCACCGATCCGCTTGGACGCTTCGTTGAGTTTCGCTCCAACCTTGGGTCGATCACCATGGTCCAGGTTTCCCATTGACCGCCGGACCATTCCGACAGGTGAGTCTTTGCCAAGGAGAGAAGTCTCGACGGCTTCTAGTTCCGCCAAACTCGACGTGGCGTCTACAGCGGAGGGCGCCGCATCTATCGCGTCGTCGAGAGCTGCAATCGGATCCATGATGGGCGGCAGGTTAGACCTGGCCAACCTCATTTCTTTCTCGTTTGGAAAGCTCATGGATCACGATCCCGGCTGCGACCGCTGCGTTGAGGCTCTCCATTGGCCCTGGAGTTTGGATAGTGACTTTGTACCGGGCGGCATCAATGACCTCGGCCGGCAACCCAGCCGCCTCCGCTCCAATGAGTACGGCAATTTGATGGTCGGTGAGGTCGGAGGGTGGCAGCCCACCTTCGACCACGGTCGCCACCAATGGCAACTCCGGTAAGTCGTCGAATCGGTGAATTGTGGTTTGGAACTGGCCTCCGGCCCCGGCACGCAGCACTTTGGGTGACCAAGGGTCGGCAGAGCCCTCCGTGTATCCGAAGGCCCAGCCATAAGCAGCGGCGGTCCGTATCAATGTTCCGACGTTGCCAGGGTCGGAAACGCCGTATGCGATCAGCAAGTCCCTCTTCCCGATTTCGCCTTGCTCGGGAATCTCGATGACTGCAACCGGCCCCCTGGGGCTCTCCGTGTCGGCAAGACGCTTAAGGGCGCGATCGTCGACGGGAAAAGAGTCGGGATGTGATTCGTCACCAGGCGATGCAAACACCGTTCTGACGACCACGCCAGCCGCCAAGGCATCGCTGAGCAGCTTGGGACCCTCGAGCAGGGTTTCGCCTCGCTCCCTGCGAGCCCTTGGGCGATGAAGGCGGGCCGCATCCACGACGAGTTTGTTGCGGTGATTGCGGACCGTGTTCGCTGCTTCGCTTGAATCGATGGTCAGCCCTGCTTCGAAACCTCAACAAGTTGGGCAAACGAGGCGGGATCATTGACCGCCATCTCAGCAAGCATCTTGCGGTCGACTTCGATCTCCGCAGTCTTCAGCCCAGCAATGAACTGGCTGTAGGTGGTCCCGTTCTGCCGAGCCGCTGCGTTAATCCGGGATATCCACAGTCGACGAAACTCGCCCTTGCGAGCACGTCGGTCGCGGTAGGCATCCGACATCGCATGCATAACCTGCTCGTTGGCGGTGCGATAACGACGGCTACGGGCGCCTTTGTATCCCTTGGCCCTGTCCAGAACTTTCTTATGTGACTTTTTTGCCTGAACTGCGCGTTTTACACGAGCCATCTCAAACCTCCTGGATCAGCGACCGAGCTGCTTCTTGATGACCTTGCGGTCGCCTGGAGCCATTTCTACTTCGCCTTTTCGGCGTCGGTAGGTGCTCTTGCCTTTAGCGAGTTTCAGGTGCCCGCGGCCAGCCTGACGGCGCATGTACTTGCCGGTACCGGTCACCTTGATTCGCTTCTTTGCACCGCTGTGTGTCTTCATCTTTGGCACAGGTGCCTCCTATTCCTCTGACTGCTCGTCGTTGCGAGTGGGCTTGGGGGTTTTTATCCGGCGGAGGGGTGCCAGGACCATGGTCATCGATCCGCCTTCCACCTTCGGGTCCTGCTCGATTGTCCCGAATTCGGCCACCGCGTCTGCAAGGCGGTTCATTAGATCCCTGCCGAACTCGGGACGTTCACGCTCGCGTCCCCTGAATCGAATGGTGACTTTGACCTTGTCGTAGTCCGCCAAGAAATCCCGGGTCTTGCGTTTGGTGATGTCGAAGTCGTGCTCGCCGATCCGAACTCTCATGCGCAGCTCTTTGATGTTTGTGCGGGTCTGTTTCTTGCGTGATTCACGTTGCTTGACCGACTGCTCGTACTTGTAACGGCCATAGTCCATCAGCCTGCAAACAGGGGGCTTCGCGTTGGGGGCAACCTCCACGAGATCGAGCTCAAGCTGCTCCGCGAGCCAGATCGCCTCGTTGATCTTCTTCACTCCGATCTGCTCCCCATCGGGAGCCACCACTCGGACCTCCTTGGCCCTGATGGCTCCATTCACACGCAATTCGCTGATGCCGGTACCTCCTGTTGATGGTACGAATATCTGTCTTTCGCGCCGTCGCCGGCCGCGCTACCCAACAAAAAAAGCAGCAGGCGAAAACCTGCCGCAACCGCAAACACCGACATGTCATTCAAACCGGTTTTGTCATGAACCGCGGCTCGTTGTGATCCTTTGGGCCGGTTTGGCCCGGGTCTACGGCCGGGTGGGGAAGCAGCAGCCTCCGCTCTTACTATCTGTTGTGGCTCCAAGGTTACCAGCCGATGCGAACCACTCACTATCGGGTAGTTCAAGCCCTGGCCAAGTCGCTCAGTGCAGTGGCTGTCAACACCACGGCATCTACCGTCTCGAAGCCTTTGTTGGCCTCGCCAGCCCCGGACCTCTCCATGGCGTGTCCAAGATCGTGCACGGCGAGAATCGAGTTGCCTACTGGCACTCCCGTGTCCAAGGCCACTCGACTGACGCCGGCGCTTGACTCCCTGACGACGATGTCATAGTGATCGGTGTCACCTTTGACGACGGTACCGATGGCGATGATCCCATCGCATCCCTTCTTGGCCAGAGCCTGTGCTCCCAGAGGCAGTTCGAGGGCACCGGGCACCCTCAGGACAGTCACCTTGGAAACACCAATTTGGGCACAACGTGTCGTTGCGCCTTCAAGCAGCCGATCTGTGATCGTCTGATTCCACGAGGCCACCACAATCCCGATGTGAAGATTGGCGCCGTCGAGCTTTCCCTCGATCACGCTGAGTCGAGTTCATGGCCGAGTCGCACTGCCTTCGTCGCCAAATAGCCTCGGTTCTCATCGTTTGCCTCTACCGAGAGCGGAACCTGTTCGAGGATGGACAGCCCATAACCTTCGATCCCCGCTCGCTTGGTGGGGTTATTGGTCATGAGCCGCATCGACCGCACACCGAGGTCGTAGAGAATCTGAGCTCCGACGCCATAGTCCCGGGAATCAACCGGTAGACCCAGGTTCACATTGGCATCGACTGTGTCGAGTCCTTCGTCTTGGAGACGGTATGCCGCCAGTTTGTGGAGAAGGCCGATTCCGCGGCCCTCGTGGCCGCGTATATAGAGGACCACCCCGCGGCCCTCTTCGCCAATCCGCGCCAACGCAGCATCCAACTGCTGGCCGCAGTCACAACGAAGACTCCCGAAGACATCCCCGGTGAGACACTCGGAATGGACACGGGTGAGAATTCCTTCACCGTCACCGAATTCACCCATGACGAGCGCCATGTGTTGTCGGTCGTCAACTAATGATCGGTAGCCGACGGCTCTGAAGGTGCCGTGGGCGGTGGGGACTCTCGCCTCGACGACCCGCTCGACGAGTTGCTCGCGTTCACGCCGGTACCCGATGAGATCGGCAATGGTTCCCAGCAGGAGGTCATGTTTCTCTGCAAACTCGACAAGCTGCGGCAATCGGGCCACCGAACCGTCGTCATTCATTATCTCCGCCAACACTCCTGCCGGATAGTGACCCGCCAGCTCCGCCAGGTCGACTGCGGCCTCGGTGTGGCCGGCACGCTTGAGGACACCGCCTGGCTCATAGCGAAGCGGATACATATGCCCTGGTCGTGAAAAGTCTTCGGGTTTGGACTCAGGGTTCACCATGGCCTCAATGGTGCGACAACGGTCTGCAGATGAGATTCCCGTTGTGGTGCCAACTGTTGCGTCGATCGAGACTGTGAAGGCTGTCCGTCGAACGTCTGTGTTATTCGCCACCATCATCGGGAGCTCAAGCTCGTCGAGTCTTTCACCGACGATCGGAAGACAAATGATTCCACTGGTGTAGCGCAGCATGAACCCGAGTTTCTCGGGCGTGGCAGAGTCGGCAGCGAGAATCAGATCGCCTTCATTCTCCCGGTCCTCGTCGTCCACCATGATGACCAGGTCACCGCGTCCGATGGCTTCGACGATGTCTTCGATTGGTGCGAATGTCACTTTCGGGCTTCCAATAGTCTTTCCACGTATTTTGCCAGCACGTCTACCTCAAGGTTTACGACATCTCCCGTCTTGCGCAAGCCGAGCGTTGTCACATCGAGGGTATGTGGAATGAGTGCAACACTGAACGAGGCATCGTTTAATCCCGACACGGTCAGACTGACGCCGTCCACCGTTATCGAGCCCTTCTCGACGACAAACGCCATCAAATTGCCCGGAGGGGCGATCGTCAGCACCGTGCCGGCGTCGTCAACCGAGAGCTCCGTGACGGTTCCTACACCGTCGACATGGCCTTGGACGATGTGACCGTCGAATCTACCGTTCGCCGCCATCGGTCGTTCCAGGTTCACCCGAGCGCCGCCCGACAGAGAACCGATGTTGGTGCGCTCGAGGGTCTCCGGGATCACTTCGACCGTGAGCTCCCTTTCTGTCACCACTACTGCGGTGAGGCAGACTCCATTGACGGCTATCGACGCCCCAACTGGCACTTCGCCAATGTCAGACCCCGAAAGTCTGAGTGTTCGATGCGTTTCGTGGTTTTCGGCAGAAACAACTGTCCCCACCTGGTCGACAATGCCGGTGAACATCTCTATCTCTTCTTGAAAGCGATCACAATGTCATCGGAAACGTTACGCACTGTGTCGAATTCCACGTCATCCGCGTCGGCGATTGTCGAGAAAACGCCGTCCATCGGGGACCGACCGGTGCCTCCACCAACTTTTGCCCCGATGTGGACAATGCCGTTGTCCACGACTCCAGCCCTCCACCAGGCTCCCGCAAGGGTGGGCCCTCCCTCGAGCAGAAGGTGCAAGAGCCCCAAATCCGCCAACGAAGAACAGGTGTTCACCGGGTCTGGCAGCCCGTCGGAACCGCCGACTACGAGGAGTTCACCAGCCGGCACTTCCATCTCAGTTGCGGAGACCACAATCGGCTCGCGTTCCCAGAGTTGTGCGGTGTCGGGAAGCCGTCCGGTCCCAGCTACGACGACGGGACGTGGCTGGGTGTCTCTGTAGCCCATGGTTCGGACATCTAAGCGCGGATCGTCGGCCCGCAAGGTGCCTGCGCCAACCACCACTGCATCAACCTGCGAGCGAAGGTCATGAACTTGTGTCCGAGCCAGATCGGTTGTGATCCATTGCGAGGTGCCATCCACGGCCGCCACCGATCCGTCCAACGTCATCGCCCACTTGACGGTCACCAGAGGCATGCCGGATTCACGGTGGTGAAAGTATGCAGGGTCTACTTTGCGAGCCGAAGGGTGGTCTATGACTTCCACCTCCATCCCCCGTCCGCACTGGCGAAGGTGCTCTATTCCCTGACCCGAAACACGGGAGTCTGGGTCCTCAGTGCCAACAACCACCCTCGAGACGCCCGCCTCAATCAGCGCATCGGTGCACGGCTTCGTCCGTCCGTGATGGTTGCACGGCTCCAATGAAACGTAGACGGTTGCACCATTGGCGGCGTCACCAGCGTTGGCCAGCGCCATAACCTCGGCGTGTTTCGTGCCTGGTCCTTCATGCCACCCCTCACCCACGACTTCTCCATCGGCCGACACCACGACAGCTCCCACACGTGGGTTGGGATGGGTTCGAATCGAGTCGTGCGCCAGATCAAAGGCGCGCTTCAGGTGACGGTCGACGACCACCTATGCCGTGCGGCGATCGATGCGGTAAGTGGAACCTGGCTGCTTCTTTGCGAACTCCTTCATCTCCACCGCTATCGCCGACGCCTCCCATTGGGTCTCAATCTCGCGCACGTCGGTAGACGCTACACCCAGTGAGAGTGACACAACGGGGAAGGCGTATCGCTCCCCGCGTCTGTCGATGACTTCGAT
>CAXMPK010000084.1:0-17161 GCA_964195405.1 uncultured Acidimicrobiia bacterium | reverse complement strand
CAGTTCGATCGGCGAGGGACGGGAGGTTCTGATCCGCTGCCGCTTGACGGGTTACCGCCATGGGAATCGTATGCAGAGGAGATCGAGGCTGTCCTTGACGCGGCCGCTTCGGAGAGGGCGGCTCTTTTTGCTATGTCTGATGCCGGGCCGGCTGGTCTGTTGTTTGCGGCGACTCGCCCTAGGCGTACGGCAGCGTTGATCCTGTTCAACACGACTGCTCGCTATCTGGAGGCTGACGACTATCAGATTGGGTTGACCCTGAAGGATTACGACGCTGTAGCTGAAGCCGCGGCCGAAGGTTGGGGTGTTGCACCGGGAGAGTGGGCGTACCGTTTCGTTCCCAGCCTCCGCTCAGACCCTCGGTCAGCTCAATGGATGACCAAACTCCAACGGTCCATAGCCAGCCCAACGGCACTGTCCGATTACGCGATGGCTACGGCTGAGGCTGACGCCCGCTCACTCTTGAGTTCCATCGAAGTGCCAACACTGGTAATCCATCGAGCCGATAGCGGCTTCACACCGTTGGAACAGGGTCAGTATCTAGCTGAGCACATCGAAGGAGCCGAATTCGTCGAAATCAGCGGAGCCGACACCTATCCGTACTTCGAGAATCCTGATGCGACTATTGAGGCTCTCGAAGCATTCCTTACCGACGCCAGCGACCCGACAAGAGCTGATCGACTGGTGGCATCACTCCTCTTCACAGACATTGTTGACTCGACGAGCCGTGCGACCGACCAAGCTCGGGTTCACGGTTCGCCTGTATGAAGGCCCGGACGCATACGCGTTCGCAGAACGCGAGGGCATCGAACTCCACCTGGCCCAAGTGGACGATCTCAAACCGAGGCGCAACATGAGCGCGGTCTACCTATACGTTGACGACGCAGATGCCCTCTATAAGGAGTGGGAACGCGCAGGAATCGATGGCCGACTGGTGGCGCCGAATAACACCAGCTATGGACTACGAGAGGGAGCCTGTCTCGATCGGGACGCCAACCTCATCCGGTTCGGGTCGGGAAGCTAGTTATCGGTAAATCGGACATCGAGGGCATCACCGAATTAGTTCAAGTCTTGTCGCTTAATGAGGGGTCTTGGCCGCTACTCAGAAGATGATCGGTGATGGGAGAATCGAAAGGATGAGAAACCATCCGCCGACGAACATGAGTATGAAGCCACTCCACCGTCGTACCCCACCTCCAACCATGCGGGCAGGTCTGATCCAATCGCTTGAAACAAGTGAAACCGTGATGGATGCAACGAATAGCAGCATGACAAACACGATTGCGCTCACCGCCACCGCTGCGACCGTGACAGGAACACCGACAGTCAGTGACTGTGCCGCCAGACCGGCGAGCAAAGGCCCTGTTCAGCCAAACCCCGCCAGGAGGTAGCCAAACCCGTAGACGAAGTCGCGTCTGGTCCGGTTTTCGTGTCTTGACGGGTCGAAGCGATCAGCGGCCGACGCAGCCACAGAGTCGAACACTCTCATTTTCACCTTGATGAGGCTCGCCTGTCGCAAACCCAGGAACACAAGCAAGACACCAATGGAGGCTCTGAACAATCTGCCGGCCAGAGTGTCAAAACCCACAACGCGCGCCAGACCCTCACCGACAACCACCAGAGCCAGGGCGACGACGGCGAAGAAAGTCACCGCGCCGAGACCGACGACCAGCGACGATACGAGACCCCTCTTGCTAGAGCCGGCTTCGGATTGGCGGCTGAGGAATGTCAGAAGCAACGGAAAGGAGCATGGGGAAAAGAACGCTGCAAACCCTGTCGCCACCGCCAGGCCCATTACTCCGGCGCCCAAGCCCCCGATCGCATCGTTCTCCACAAAGACGACGAACCCGAAATACCCTGCCAGCCCGACCAGGAGCAGCCCCAACGAAACTGTTGCCAATCGCAAGCGAGATCTTCGGATGAGAAGAGCATCGTCCATGTCGGTCTCAACGTAGAACCTTCCAGTGGGTTCGGGGCAAACGGTTCCCGTATCTCGACAGTCGAAGTCGCGAACATGCAGCTTGCAAGTTGGGTATGGTGCGAGCCCACCTTCCACAGAGATATGACAGACGAGTTTCAAGTTCAGAATCGAATGGCGGAAAAGCCCGAACTCGACCTGCTGCGAGCCTCCTCAGAAAGGCCGTCCTGGTGGCTTCGCACCAGAAACAGCTTGTCCGGAACCTGGAGAGGCCGGACCAACATCACGGCTCTACTGGCGTTGTCGATCCTCCTCGTGATCGCCATCGGAGTGTGGTTGAGCCTTTAGGGGCCTCGAGGAAATAGCCGGCTCTAGGGTGGCGTTTCTCATGGACCTAGAAGTCACCCGCGAAGACATCGACGCCGCCGCGATTCGCACGGCCTCACACGTCCTCCGCTCACCGGTTCTGGGTCTTGGCGATGTGCTCGATCACGGATTCGATCTCTCCCTGAAACTCGACCACACCCAACCGACCGGCTCGTTCAAGGTGAGGGGTGCCTTCTCACTGCTGACGGCTGTACGCCCAACAGATGGTGTTGCGGCTGCGTCTGGTGGCAACTTCGGGATCGCAGTGGCCTACGCATGTTCCCAACTCGGCTACTCGACGACTGTCTTCGTTCCAGAGACCTCTCCCGCTGAGAAGATCGACCGCATCGGTGAACACGGCGCCGATGTACGTGTCGTTCCTGGCTACTACCAAGAAGCCCTCGCTGAATGTGAGCGGTTCTCCCAAGAAGGCGGGGCCTTCATGGCGCATGCCTACGACCAATCAGAGGTGGTTGCTGGCCAGGGAACTGCTGCAAAAGAGATAATCGACCAGGTCCCCGATGTGGGTTCGATTCTGGTAGCGGTTGGCGGCGGAGGCCTGATCGGGGGCATCGCCAGCTGGTGTCGCGACGACATCAGAGTGATTGCAACCGAGCCTGGCCTGTGTTCCAGCCTTCACGCTGCCCGGGCCGCTGGGAGACCCGTCAACGTCACCGTCGGGGGAGTGGCATCGTCGTCACTTGGTGCCTCCATGATCGGTGACCACGCCTGGTACGCCAATCGTTGGATCGACGACTCGGTGTTGGTGTCTGATGACCAGATCATCACTGCCCAACGATGGCTCTGGGAGACGACGAAGCTGGCAGTCGAACCGTCGGCTGCAACCACAGTTGCCGCCCTCCTTTATGGCGCTTATCAACCAGAACCAGGCGAACACGTGGTGGCAATGTTGTCGGGGGCGAACTTTCAGCCATCCACTATGTGAGTCCTTGGGGTTGGGTGTGGCGAACGCCATACTCGCCGCCTATTGATTCAAACAATCCGCACCATTGTCGGAGGGTTCCTCATGGGTACCGCCGATCTCGTCCCTGGTGTGTCCGGCGGCACTATCGCCCTGGTTCTGGGAATCTACGAGAGACTGGTCGGCTCGATTCGTGAGGGCAGTTCGGCCCTGGGCGGTGTGGTCAAGTTCGATCTGGAAGGTTTTCGGACCCATCTGAAACGAGTCGAATGGGGTTTCCTGCTGCCGCTCCTCGGGGGCATTCTTCTTGCTGTTGTGCTTCTTGCCAGCTTCCTCGAGGACCAACTCGAAGAACGGCCGACTGTGCTCGCAGGTTTTTTTCTCGGTCTTGTCGTCGGTTCGGTCGTCATCGCCTGGAAACTGATCGACAATCCGACCGCACAACACAAGGTCATCGTCGTGGTGGTTGCACTATCTCTCTTTGTCTTACTGGGACTTGGCGAAGCCAAGACAGCATCCGATCCGTCATATTTGGCCTTTTTTGGTGCCGGGGCGCTGGCAATCTGCGCAATGATCCTTCCCGGCATTTCCGGCTCGCTCATCCTCTTGTTGCTCGGGATGTATGCCCCGATTCTCAGCGCGGTGAGTGACCGGGACCTCACCACCATTGCGGTAGTAGGCCTTGGTGCGGTGGTTGGTCTCGCCCTGTTCTCACAGGTGCTCAATTGGGCCTTGAAGAACCATCACGGCCCCATGTTGGCTGGGCTTGTTGGCCTAATGGCCGGGTCCACTCGCGTCCTTTGGCCTTGGCCGGACGGTGTCTTCAGCGCCGACCTCGGCGCCCCGGGCGACGATTGGCCGGTAGTGGGGGTTGCGACCCTGTTGGGGGCAGGCCTCGTCTATCTGATCTCGAGGATGGCCGCCGGCGCTGATTCGGCAACTAGTGAGCAGCAACTTTCTTCGCCGGCTGGTCAGTGAGATGGTGGTTGAGCTTCTCCCAGATTTCGGGACGAGCCAATGTTCGTTTCATCGATATCAGGGTCCGCATGAAAGTCGGCACCGACCTCGACGGGTCCATTGGGTTCGGCCGTGAAGCGTTCTGGACAGACGGTGATGGTCTGAGGACGACAACGTCAGTGTCGGGCCAGGCCGACTGAATCATCGCAATCTCCTCGTCGAGGGATCGGGAACCGACCCGGTCGAATACCCTTTCGTGAAACCGAGCCCTTTTCCGTGAGACCTCGGCCGCGAGCGGGGCCATCACGAGAACCAGATTGAGCTCATCCTCCGATCCCAACACCAGGTCTGCGTGGGTTCCCGACGAAACCCCTCCATCCACGTAGAGTCTCTCTCCAATCGGATAGGGGCGGAAGACCAGCGGCACCGCGGACGACGCCGCCACGGCATCGGCCATGGAGACGTCGGGTGCATCATTGGTGCCAAACACCACCCGGGTCCCGGACGCCAAATCATGACCCACCACGGCCGTTGCACGGTGAGGCCAGGACTGGGCCGCATCATCGCCGATGTAGGCGGTGAGCCAATTGGCAATACCAGTGGCGTGATATGGGGCGGGGGAGCCGAGAAGCATTGTGAGGCCGGGCCTGCGCACACCGGGGACGATCCCATGGCGAACCCACTTGCCGAGACTGCCACTCGGCCCCTTTGTGTAAATATGGGACCGGATTCGGTCGGTGACGTCCTCATGGTCATCCGTTGGTGAGACGAGAGAATCCAGGGCGAGAGCATCGTTACGAAGAAGTGCCGTCACGAATGCGCCAGACGATGTGCCGATGACTACGTCTGCGTCATTGGGATCCCAGCCGGTGGCCATCTCGAGCGCCATCAGCGCAGCCATCTCGTATGCGGCCCCGGTTATGCCCCCTCCACCGAGAACCAGTCCTACCCTGCTCACGCGTTCACAATAGGGGTGGTCGCCGAGTTGTCCCGACCTCTGGATTCAGCCGAACACCCGTCCGCAACCAGTGCAACGTGAGTCACGCGCCTCGGTCGGTGCATAACACCAGGGACATGGGAGATCGTCGCCTCGCTCGTCTCGTGAGCTCATCACAAAACCTGGGTTGACCCGGAACCTGTGACCGCCCCTGATCCCTTTCGCGAGCGCGAACAGTCCCGTAGTCGCCGTAGCTACAACAAGAGCTTCTAGCACTGTCCGTCCTCCTTGCCTGACCAAAGGAGAGGCTAAGAGCGCTGACCTGGGATTCCGCGGATTTCGGGCAGGTGATTAGTTGCCCAAGACCGCCTGGGTGAGATCGTCGACCAGATAGCTGAGGTCACCGAGCCGTCCTTCACGAGTTTCGGCAGCGTCAAGCATCATCATCGCCGCGTGATAGGCCACCCACGAGCGGTAGCGGCTCTCGGGAAGCTCAGCGGCGTAGCCCTTCCGAAAGGCGGCCGCAGCATCTTCGCCATTGATCGATGCGAACTGCCACACAGCAAGAGTGAGATCCCACTCCGGCGGTCCTAGGGTGGCCCACTCCCAGTCGGTGAGTGTGACCGCGGATTCCTCGTCGACAACGAACTTCGACGGCATCGGGCGAGTGTGCGACGGCACTGGATCGGTCGCCAGTGGCGGCTCGATGTCGAGTGCTCTGTCTAGGACGGCTTGGTCCAATTGGAACCGTCGTCGATACCGTCCCAGACGCTCGACGGTTGACCGATAGTGGCTGAGTACGTAGTCGGCATCGATGCCAACGGTGAGGTTGGTGATATTGGCATGTGCACCATGAACCCTGCGAAGCGTTCGGCCGGCTGCCTCGATCACGTCGAGATTCTTGGGAAGGTTTGCCAGATTCCAGACACCACCGTCGGTCATCTTCAGCCAGGCGGTCTCATCTTCAATTCCGTTTTTGACGAGCGTGGGGACGCCCTCGATGCCAGCTAACGCCTCCAGAGCGTGTCGTTCTCGGCGCTCCCTCGAGACGACGGGATAGACCTTGACAATGGACGTTTGGGTTTCTGTTTCGTGGACCCGAAACACCTTGTTGGCTCCGGCGGCCAGTTCGCGAATACGTGCATTTGGATAGAGGCTTTCAACCAGTCCCCGTGCGTCCATACCCTCGACACCCCTTGTGTGCTTGGTGGCGACTATGGCTGACCACCGAATTACTCTGCCAACTCAGGCTAGCGAGAAAACGGCATGTCAGTAGGTCTCAAATATCCAGACGGCAAAATCATCTCCCATCCCGACGGCGTGACAGGGGCAGATGTCGCGCGCTCTATCGGACCTGGACTTGCCAAGGCGGCGGTTGCGGTAAAGGTCGACGGCCAGCTCCTCGATCTGACACGGCCCATCACTCAGGATGGCGACTTTTCCGTGATCACCCTCGATTCAGACGACGGTCTTCATGTTCTCAGACACTCGTCTGCGCACGTGATGGCCCAGGCAGTGCTTGACCTCTATCCCGGGTCGAGCTTCGCAATCGGGCCTGTCATCGAAGATGGCTTCTACTACGACTTCCAAGTTGCCGATCCCTTCACACCTGAAGACCTCGATCGCATCGACGTTCGGATGAGAGAGATAATTTCTGAGGATCAGCCGTTCGAAAGAATTGCGATGAGTCAGTCAGAGGCTTTGGGGGTCTTTGCTGACCACAAGTTCAAGTTGGAGATCATCGAAAACGTCGATCCCACCGAGATGTCCGGCCAAGACGAAGTGACGGCATACAAGAACATCGATTTCATCGACCTCTGTCGTGGACCTCACCTGCCATCCACAAAGCGGATTCCCGCGGTGAAGCTTCTTCGCAGCTCCGGTGCCTACTGGCGCGGGGATCAAGACCGGGAGCAGTTGCAGCGGATATACGGCACAGCATGGGCTTCGAAGAAAGACCTGGAGTCGTATCTCACCCGTCTCGAGGAAGCTGAGAAGCGTGACCACCGTCGGCTTGGTGCTGAGCTCGACCTGTTCAGTTGGCCTGAGGAACTTGGCGCGGGTCTCGCTGTTTGGCATCCCAAGGGCGGTCAATTGCGCAAGATCATCGAAGACCACAGCAGGGCTGTCCACGAGCGGTTCGGGTTCGACTTTGTTTTTACTCCGCACATCGGGAAGGCCGAGCTGTGGGAGACCTCAGGTCACCTCGACTATTACGCCGACTACATGTACGCCGGAATGCAGTACGAGGGGGATCCTGAATATCGGGTGAAGCCAATGAACTGCCCGTTCCACGTTCTGATCTACAAAAGTCGAGGCCGCTCATATCGCGATCTTCCTATCCGACTTGGAGAACTGGGCTCGGTCTATCGATATGAGCAGTCAGGCGTAATTCATGGACTGCTGAGAACTAGAGGGTTCACCCAAGACGACTCACACACTTTCTGCACCGAGGACCAGATCCAAGATGAGCTGAAGATGCACCTCGACTTCGTCCTGACTTGGTTACGAGATTTCGGTTTCGATGACTTTGAAGCAGATCTGAGCACCCGCCCCGAAAAGGCGATCGGAGATCCCGGCAGGTGGGAAATCACGGAGAAGGCGCTTGCCGAAGCGTTGGATGCCCACGGCGTTCCCTATCGGGTTGCTGAGGGCGAGGGTGCGTTCTATGGGCCCAAGATCGACGTTCATATCAAAGACGCGATTGGGCGACGGTGGCAGTGCTCGACAATTCAGCTCGACTTCACGCTGCCCGAGCGTTTCGAACTCGAATACACCGGGTCGGGCAACGTTGCCGAGGTCCCCTACATGATCCACTGTGCCAAAGCCGGTTCGATAGAGCGTTTCGCCGCAATTCTTGTCGAGCACTATGCAGGCGCCTTTCCCATGTGGCTGGCACCCGTTCAAGTTTCGATCATCCCGGTTGCCGATCGTCACGAGGAGTACGCCCGCACCGTCGAGGCTCGGCTCGGTGATGCGGGTCTCAGATCGGAGGTCGATGTTTCACATGAGACGGTCGGAGACAAGATTCGGCGGGCGCTCACCCAGAAACACCCTGCTGTGATCGTGGTGGGGGATGACGATGTCCACGATTCGACGGTCGGATTCCGTCTCTATGGCGAGGAGCGGGACACCAGGGGGGTTCCTCTCATCGAGGCGACCAACCAACTGGTCGAGATGGCGCAAAGACCCTCAGCATGAGCGACAAGGTCGATCGAGAAGGAATACACATCGATCGCGACCTCGCCGATGAGATCGCCATCGAGGATGAGCTCGACGCCAACGTTGTTGGTCCTTTCCTGTTTCCGTCACCCGAGCGTCGTCGTTCGGCGGGATGGGTGTTTGTCGTTGCCGGGGTGATAGCTGGTCTCACAATCGATGGGGGTTGGCTGGTGGCGGTTGGTTTTGGTCTGTTGGCTGTGTGGCAATTCCTCTCGACCTGGCCCTTGAATATCGATGAGAACACCGCGTTGACGGTGGCCGGTGGTGCAGTCGATTTTCCGGTGGGTCACGCCTCCGCGGCTGTGAGGTTTCATGGTTGGCGTTCCCGACCGCGGTGGGCAGTTGTCCTCTATTCCGCTTCCGAGCCACCGGATCAACGCGGACTGGTTGTGTTGGACGCGGTCAACGGTGATGTGGTCGAGACCCCGTACGTGGAGACAATCGCTCCGGTTTGAGCGATAGATGAGCGGATTCGGACCGTATCCGGGTCGTAGTAGCTGAGGTTTGCGAAAACTGGTTAGCGGTTTTCGACTGGGACCCAGTCGCGGAGCGGTTCGCCCGAATAGAGCTGACGGGGGCGGAATATGCGGGTACTGGGGTCGGCGGCAAGTTCTCTCCATTGCGCGATCCAACCCGGGAGCCTCCCCAGGGCGAACAACACCGTGAACATGTCGGTTGGAAACCCCATCGCTCGATAGATGATCCCGGAGTAGAAGTCCACGTTCGGATATAGCTTGCGTTCGACGAAGTAGTCGTCCGAGAGGGCAACCTCCTCGAGTTGGCGGGCCAAATCGAGCATCGGATCGTCCACACCCAGTGAATCGAGCACCTCTTCGGCGGCACTCTTGAGGATCTGGGCCCGGGGGTCGAAATTCTTGTAGACGCGGTGACCAAAGCCCATCAAACGGAATGAGTCGTTCTTGTCTTTGGCACGCTTTACCACCGTGTCGACGTCTTGGCCGCTTTCAATGATTTGCTCGAGCATTTCGAGAACCGCCTGGTTGGCTCCACCGTGTAGTGGACCAGACAATGCGTGGATGCCCGCCGCCACCGAGCTGAAGATGTTGGCGTGACCGGAGCCGACGAGACGGACCGCCGAAGCTGAGCAATTCTGGCCATGGTCGGCATGAAGGATCAGCAACATATTGAGCGCTCGAGACACCACCGGGTCGGGGACGTAGTCCTCGGCAGGGACCGAAAACATCATCTTCAGAAAGTTGGACGAGTAATCAAGATCGTTATCCGGGTAGACGTACGGCTGGTGGACCGCGTACTTGTAAGACCAGGCGATCATGGTTGGTGTCTTGGAAATGAGTCTTCGGGCGCTGACATCGACGGCAGCTTCGTCGAGAGGGTCTAGAGCGTCGGGGTAGTAGGTAGCTAGGGCCGAGGTGGCCGAGGCGAGGATCTGCATCGGGTGTGCGGTGTGGGGAAAGGCCTCAAACATATGCTTGACGTCTTCGCGCAAGAGCGTGTGCAGGGTGATGGCGTCGAGATAGGTCTCGAGCTCTGCCTTGTTGGGGAGTTCGCCGTATTGGAGGAGATAGGCGACTTCGAGGAACGAAGCGTTCTTGGCCAGATGTTCGATGGAATAGCCGCGGTAGCGGAGGATGCCGGCTTCCCCGTCGATGAAAGAGATTGTTGACTGGCCTTCGGCGGTGTTGCCAAAACCCTTGTCGATTGTCACCAGTCCGGTCTGGCCTCTCAGCTTGCTGATGTCGACAGCTATGTCGCCTTCCGTTCCCTCGTATGTGGGAAACGATATTTCTGTGTCTCCATGACGGAGAACCGCATCGGGCATCTAGTTCCTTTCCGGCCACTACTCCTTTGAGGAGCCAGCGGCTGCAATCACCTGTTGGGCCTCACTGTGCGGCACTTCGGCGTAGTGGTCGAATTCGACCTCAAAGGTGCCACGCCCCGAGGTCAATGATCGCAGTTCCGCAGGGTATTGCTGCATCTCAGCCATCGGGACCTCAGCCGACACCGCTCGAAGGTTGCCTTCACCTTCCATCCCAAGGACTCGACCTCGCTTCGAGTTGATATCTCCCATAACGTCTCCGAGATGGTCCTCGGGCACCGTGACCGCGACTTTCATTATTGGCTCGAGGAGAACCGGGCGGAGTTTGTCCGAGGCACTCCTAAAGGCGTGGATTCCAGCCATCCGAAATGACATCTCGTCCGAGTCGACCGGGTGGTACTTCCCGTCGTACACCTCGACTGCAATGTCGACGACGGGATACCCGGCCACGATCCCTCTGTCGAGCGCCTCTTTGACGCCTTTGTCGACCGCAGGGATAAAACCCCGCGGGATCGATCCACCCTTGACCGAGTTGACGAATTCGTAGCCGCTGCCACGGGGTCTCGGTGAGAAGCGGAGCTTGGCCACTCCGTACTGGCCCCGGCCGCCGCTCTGTTTTCTGTGCTTGCCCTCTGCCTCGGCAGATGCCGTGATGGACTCGCGATAGGGGATGGCTGGCAGAGCAGCGTCTATCTCCACGCCAAACATCCGGTGAATTCGGTCAAGCGTGACATCGAGGTGGGTGTCGCCAAGCCCGGCGAGGATCGTTTCTCCCGTTTCGGAGCGTCTCTCGACTCTCACCGTGGGGTCGCTCTCTTCCATGCGGTGCAGGGCCGTCGAAAGCTTCTCGTCATCATGGTGAGAGTGTGGTGTGATCGCGATCTCAGCTACTGGCCGCGGGTATTGAACGGGTGTGATGGTTGCGTCGAGACCCTGAGACCTGATGGTGTCACCCGGGTGAAGATCCTCGACCTTGGCCACAGCGCCAATGCCGCCAACGGGCAGCTCGCTGACATCATGATGTTCCTTGCCTTGGAGCTTGAAAAGGTTGTGAAGTCTGACTTTCCCGCCTCTGGCTATCTCGAGATCTTGGTCTGCTTTCGCGGTCCCCGAGTAAATGCGGAAAAGGGAGATACGTCCGACGAATGGGTCGGTAATAGTCTTGAAAACGTAAGCCAGAAGTGGGCCGTCAGCCGAGGTTGCTCCAACATCGCCTGATTCGAGCGATGGCATCACCCGCTCGAGCGGATTTGGCCCGTAGTCGACTATGAACTCAAACAGGGTGTCGATGCCGATCAGCTTCTCAGCCGAGGTGACCAAGACCGGGTGGATGTCGCCAGCGACAATCCCGCTATGGACAGTTGAGACGATCTTGTCCCGTGTCGGCTCGGTGCCATCGAAATATGCTTCCATCATGGCGTCGTCGGTTTCGACCACGGTTTCGATGAGTCCGGTGTGGGCAGCGTGAACACGGGTTTCTACTTCTTCGGGCAGATCGACCAAAGACCCGATCTTCGACCCCCCCGGATACTCGTAGGCTCGCTCGCTGGCCACGCGGACTAGGCCGCGCAGGTCCTGTTCCTGGCCGATGGGAACCTGAATTGGGGCTATTGCCTTGCCGAAGGCTGACCGCAGCTGGTCAAGGGTTCGCTCGTAGGAGGCCCGCTCGCGGTCGAGCTTCGTGACGACGACCACTCGTGGAATTCCCTCCTCCCCGGCAGCCCTCCAAAGTTGTTCGGTTTGGACTTCGACACCGTCGACTGCCGAGACACAAAAGAGGGCTAAGTCGGCCGCCCGGAGCGCGGATCGGGCATCACCTACAAAGTCGCTCGACCCAGGCGAGTCGATGATGTTGATCCTGGTGTCGTTCCAATCGACGGTACCTACCGAGAGCCCTAGGGAGATCTCACGTTCGATTTCCTCCGGCTCATGGTCGAATGTTGTGGTTCCTTGTTCGACCGAGCCCATGCGGTTGATTGCTCCTCCGACAAAGAGGAGGGCCTCTCCGAGCGTGGTCTTCCCGCTTCCACCATGACCAACGAGGGCGATGTTGCGAACTCTCTCGGGAACCACTTGACCTCCATATAGAAAGAACGACGATCCTAACCCTGCTTTTGGCAAGGAACCGCAGGCGAACGGAAGGCGTACCGCGGGCGAACCACAGGCGTCCTCAGGCGGGTGCTAATTTCCGACCCGTGATTGACATGTGGGTCCGTCCAAAGGTGACCCGGTTTCTCGAGCCAATTGGCAAAGGGCTGGCTGCCGCAGGGATGACGCCGGCTGCAATGACCGTGCTCGGGCTCATCGTTGTCATCACCGGTGCAGTGGTGATTGCGTCCGGCCGGCTTGCTCTCGGGGCCTGGATCGTCGCCGGTGGGTCGCTCCTCGACGGTTTGGACGGAGCCGTCGCTCGCGCTTCCAATTCGGTTAGTGCCAAAGGTGCGCTCCTTGATTCGGTTTTCGACCGTCTCGGCGAGATTGCCGCATTCGCCGGCCTCGGCTTTGCCATGGCAGGGGACGCTCGAGTGCTGTTATTGATCGTCTTGGCGGTGGGTGGGGCGCTCCTGGTTCCTTATCTGCGAGCCAGAGCGGAGGCAGAAGGCATTGAAGGCAAGGGGGGTCTCATGGGACGAGCAGAGCGGATCATCGTCTTCACTCTTGGCCTTGTTTTCGGGGTTGTTGAGCCAATGCTCGTGATCTTCCTGATCCTCGTCTGGCTCACAGTCTTGATTCGGTTTGTGCGCACCTACCGCTCGATTCCGTGAAGGGCCTTCTGGCCTATGTCGGTCTCCGGGCTGGTGTTGGGCTCATCGGTCTTCTCTCCGATCGCGCCGCTAAATCGCTGGGTGGAGTCGGTGGGCGGGTTTGGCACGCTCTCGACGGTGATCGGCGCCGCATGGCCGAGCGTCACATGACACGAGTTTTGGAGGACGGGGCCGATATCGAAGGAGCCTCGGAGTCGGTCATGAAGTCCTATGGGAAGTATTTGGCCGAGTCCTTGTGGGTTCGGGCCAAGAGAGTGCCCGACATGTTGGATCGCACCGAGGTGGAAGGGCTTCATTGGGTTCTGGAAGCTCGCGACGCCGGCAAGGGGATTATCTTCGCCGTCCCACACATTGGCAATTGGGAGGTTGCGGCACCGGTGGCAGTGGCGAATGGGATTCCGGTGGTGGCGGTGGCAGAGGATCTCCCCAACAAGCGCATCACTGAATGGTTCACGGCGATGCGGGGCGACTTTGGTATCGAAATCGTTCTTGCTACGGGAAGCATGCAAGTGATGCGTGATCTCGAGAGCGCTCTGACTGCCAACAAGGCGGTTGCCTTGCTTTCGGACAGGGATTTGAAGGGTCGAGGGATCGAAGTCGAGTTCTTCGGTGAGACCACAACAATTCCTCCCGGTCCGGCCACTCTGGCCGTCAGGACCGGCGCACCGTTGTTTCCTGTCGCTGCCTACTTCGAACGGCGCGGCCATCGGGTTGTGGTGAGGCCACAGATAGCGATTCCTGACAAGGGCACACGGTCCGAGAAGATCAAGGCGATGACCCAGACCCTGGCCGGCGAGTTGGAGAAACTGATCCTTCAAGCTCCCGATCAGTGGCACCTCGTGGTTCCCAATTGGCCTTCAGATCAGGAGTGACACCATGAGGATCGGACTGGTCTGCCCTTACGACCTTTCGAAACCGGGAGGCGTGCAGGCGCAGGTATTGGGTTTGGCCAAGGCCCTAGAGTCCGGAGGCGATGAGGCTGTGGTCATCGGTCCCGGTCTGCCTAGCGGGGTCTCGGGAGTGGACCTGGGGCGTTCGGTGGTAGTCCCTGGCAACGGCTCGAAAGTGCCCATCTCGATCGACCCCACCGTCCTTCGGGTAATGAGGTCGGTCGCAGGAAATATCGATCTGCTCCATGTCCATGAACCGCTGATGCCCACCGTGTCGTTTTCTGCTTTGCGGGTCGGAGTTCCGGTGGTTGCCACATTTCATGCTGCACCAGGTGAGATGGGCAGGAGGTTTTACACACTGCTGGGCGGAAGGCTGAAGACATTGCTGGGGCGAAATCTCCGTCGGGTCACAGCAGTCTCGGAGACGGCTCGGGCTGCACTGCCGCCGGATCTCGGTGTAACCATCGTCCCCAATGGAATCGACGCTGCCTCGCTTCGAGTGGACGGCGAGAGAAGTCCGAGACGTGTGGCGTTCTTGGGGAGAGATGAACTGAGAAAGGGTCTCGAGATTCTGCTCGAGGCATGGCCGTTGGTCCTCGAATCAGAGCCCGAGACCGAATTGGTCGTCATGGGAGCCGAACGAGATGTTCCTGGCATCGAATGGCTCGGGTGGGTCGACGACGAGACCAAGACCGAGGTACTCAACAATTCCGCCATCTATGTCGCCCCCAACACCGGAGGAGAGTCATTCGGGATTGTCCTTCTCGAGGCGATGGCGGCCGGTGCTGCGGTGATTGCCTCCGATCTCGATGCGTTCATCGAAGTGGGGGGTCATGCCGTCCAGTACTTCGAAAACGGGGATGCCATCGCCCTTGCCGCCGAAATCGTGCATCTGCTTCAACATGAGGACATCAGATCAGGGCTTTCTGATGCCGGCCGCGCCCGGGCAGCCGAGTTCGACTGGAGTGTGGTCACCGCCGCCTACCGCACCATCTACCAAGAGAGCCTCTCTTAGGAGAGAGCCTCTCCCTTGGGAGAGGGGCCCCATTGGCAGTACAATCCAGAGTTCCCAAAGGAGAACCTCGTGGCTGAAACCGGAACCGATCGCGTCAAGCGTGGATTAGCAGAAATGCTCAAAGGCGGCGTGATCATGGACGTCGTCAATGCCGAGCAAGCAAAGATCGCCGAGGAAGCCGGTGCGGTTGCCGTCATGGCTCTGGAACGTGTCCCAGCCGACATTCGCAAGGACGGTGGCGTGGCGCGTATGTCTGACCCGTCGATGGTCGAGAGCATCCAGGCCGCTGTGAGCATTCCGGTGATGGCCAAGTGCCGGATCGGGCACTTCGCGGAGGCCCTGGTGCTTCAATCTCTGGGGATCGATTACATCGACGAGTCCGAGGTGCTGACCCCGGCGGATGACGACAATCACGTCGACAAATGGGCATTCACCACGCCTTTCGTCTGCGGTGCTCGAAATCTTGGTGAGGCACTGCGTCGTCTCGGCGAGGGAGCTGCCATGATCCGGACCAAAGGTGAAGCCGGCACCGGGAATGTCGTTGAGGCGGTCCGTCACATGCGCACGGTCACATCGGAAATACGCTCGATTGCTTCGATGGACCTGGAACAGTTGATGGCCGCGGCCCGTGATTTATCAGCGCCTTATGAACTGGTCAAAGAGGTTGCCGAGTCCGGCAAGCTACCGGTCGTCAATTTCGCCGCCGGTGGCATAGCCACACCTGCTGATGCTGCTCTGATGATGGGTCTCGGTGTAGACGGTGTGTTTGTCGGTTCTGGCATCTTCAAGAGCTCTGACCCCGAGGGTTATGCCCGTGCGATCGTCGAAGCAACCACATTCTGGAACGAGCCTGAAGTGGTGGCCAAGGTGTCACGTGGACTGGGCCAGGCAATGCCGGGTCTCGAGATCGACACCCTGTCCGAGTCCGAGCAGCTCGCACGTCGAGGATGGTGAGATGACTCGAGTCGGCGTCCTGGCCCTTCAGGGCGACGTTCGTGAGCACATCTCGATCTTGGAATCGCTCGGAGCTAAAGCCGAGTCAACGAAAAGGCCTGATCAGCTTGCCACTGTCGATGCCCTGATCATCCCTGGAGGTGAGTCGACAACCATTGGGAAGATGGCCGTGCGGTTCGGTTTGTTGGAGCCACTGCGAGAGTCGATCGCAAGCGGTCTTCCGGTGTATGGAACCTGTGCCGGCCTGATCTTTCTTGCCTCGGCTGTCACTGACACTGACCAGCCGCTGATCGGCGCCCTCGACGTGGTCGTGAAGCGCAACGCCTTCGGCCGCCAAAACGAGTCCTTTGAGGCGAGTCTCGGCGTTTCCGGTCTCAATGACTCATTTCACGCTGTGTTCATCCGGGCACCGTGGATCGAGAAGGTCGGGTCCGAGGTAGATGTATTGGCCACGATCGACGATCATCCCGTCATGGTTCGTCAGGACCGAATCTTGGCGACATCCTTCCACCCCGAGTTGACGGGTGATGGGCGGATTCATCAGATGTTGTTGGATTCGATCTGAGGTTTCGAAATGTCCGGACATTCCAAATGGGCAAATATCAAGCATCGCAAAGGCCGTCAGGACGCCGCCCGCGGAAAGTTATTCGGCAAACTTGCCAAGGCGATTGAAGTTGCCGCAAGGGATGGCGGGGGCAACCCAGAATTCAACCCGACACTCGCCACCGCCATCGACAAGGCCAAAGGCGCCTCCATGCCCAACGACAACATCGATCGCGCCGTCAAACGTGGCACCGGTGAAGTCGAAGGTGCGATCTATGAGGAGATGTTCTACGAAGGATATGGGCCCGGGGGTGTGGCCGTCTACGTCCAGGTTCTCACCGACAACCGCAATCGGGCGGCGTCGGATGTCCGATCGACTTTCACCCGTCACAACGGGAATCTCGGTGAGCCGGGATCAGTCGGCTATCTGTTCACTCAGAAGGGTGTGATTCTCACCACCGGCGATGAGGACGAATTGATGCTCCTGGCTTTGGATGCGGGAGCAGAGGATGTTCGTGACGCTGGAGAGGGCCTGTTTGAGGTAGTTACCGATGCTTCCGAGATGAGATCGGTCCGTGCTGCGCTCGAAGACGGGGGGGCGGACATCGAGTCAGCCGACATCACTCAACTGCCGTCAACAACGGTGCCGGTGGAGGAGAAGGAGGCAAAGAGCTTGCTTCGCCTCATCGACGCCCTTGACGACCTTGATGACGTTCAAGCCGTCTTCTCCAATTACGACATCGACGACTCGGTGATGGAGAAGGTCCTAGCCGAGGCGTAAGCGTCTCTGGTGGCGCCCTCAGCGATCGCTGATGCACGCAGAAGTTGGATAGTCTCCGCCAGTGGAATCGTCACTCGCCGAAGTAGAGGCCTT
>CAXMPK010000083.1:0-7646 GCA_964195405.1 uncultured Acidimicrobiia bacterium | reverse complement strand
ATCTCCTCATTGAGATCGGCGATCTCATGTTCCACACCCTCGAGACGCTCAACAGAAGCAGCGTCAGACTCATTCTTTAGCGCTTCACGTTCGATCTCCGACTGGATCCTCCGTCTGGTCAGCTCATCGATCTCTTCTGGCATGGAGTCGATTTCGATGCGGAGCCGAGACGCTGATTCGTCGACCAAATCGATTGCCTTGTCGGGCAGAAAACGAGCTGGGATGTAGCGGTCGGACAGGACGGCAGCCGCTACAAGGGCCGAATCGGTGATACGGACTCCATGATGAACCTCGTAGCGCTCTTTGAGCCCGCGAAGAATGCCAATCGTTTCTTCCACGGTCGGCGGTTCAACCAGGACCGGCTGAAACCGTCTCTCCAACGCCGCGTCCTTCTCGATGTGCTTGCGATACTCGTCAAGGGTGGTCGCACCAATCAGCCTGAGCTCGCCACGAGCCAACATCGGTTTCAGCATGTTGGAGGCATCCATCGCGCCCTCGGCAGCGCCAGCACCGACGAGTGTGTGAAGTTCGTCGAGGAACGTGATGACACCGCCTTCTGATTCCTTGATCTCCTCGAGAACTGCCTTGAGACGCTCCTCGAACTCGCCTCGGTATTTGGCCCCGGCAACCATCGAGGCAAGGTCGAGAGAAACAATCCTCTTTGTCTTGAGACCCTCGGGAACATCGCCATCGGCGACTCGCCGAGCGAGACCCTCGACGATGGCAGTCTTACCGACCCCTGGCTCTCCTATCAATACCGGATTGTTCTTGGTGCGTCTGGAGAGAACCTGGATGACCCGCCTGATCTCGTCATCCCGACCGATGACAGGATCGAGCTTGCCTTCGCGAGCGACCGCCGTCAGGTCACGCCCGTATTGCTCGAGGGCTTCAAGTGTCGACTCGGGATCGTCACTCGTGACACGACGGGTGCCCCGGATCTCCTTGATGGCATCCAATGTCTTGTCTCGATCAAGTCCGAGGGTCTCATGAAGACCGAGGATGAGGTGCTCTACGGACAGATAGTCGTCACCCATGGACGAGCGTTGACGGTCGGCAGCCGCCAGCGCCGCACTGAGACCTGGGCTGCTGACAAGCTCAGCATCTCCGTACACCTTGGGTTGACCGTCGAGAACTCCCTCTAAAGAGTGACGTAGGTCGAGTGGGGTCACGTCGAGACTGTCGAGCAAGGGGTAGACAATCCCATCCGGCTGGGCCAACAGTGCCAGACCCAGATGGGCGGAGAGAACCGAGCCATGGTTGTGCTCGCGAGCCATCTCGGTAGCCGTCAGCAGGGCTTCCCGGCTCTTCGTGGTCAGTTTCTCGGTATTCATGTATAACTCGTCTTGTGTGGAAATCTGAGTGTTAGTATATCAGATTCCTGGACTGAAAGCCAGTTGGGACCCTTCTGTGAAGATTTTCCCGTGCTATACCCCTAAAAACCTTCACAGAAAGGGGCAAGGCGCCAAAAATCCCACTCTTGTGTTGTTGACAACCCTGTTTCGCCCGGTAATATGTATTGCATGGTACTTAGAGGTGCCGGGGGCCACACTTCGCAGCTTCTTCATGGGGTTCTCGACATGTGCCTTCTCTCAATCATCGAGGAGGAGGCTTCATATGGATATGAAATGGTTCGCAAGCTGCGTGAACGGGGACTCGATCTTGCCAGTGAGGGCTCGATATACCCACTTCTGTCGCGTCTTCAGAAGCAAGGGATTATCGAGGGCTATCTGGTGCAAAGTTCGGAAGGGCCGGCCCGCAAGTACTACCGGATGTCTGAAGACGGCACTGAGGTGCTCGGGCAATGGCTGGCCGATTGGTTCCAGTTTCGGAGCTCGGTGGACGCAGTTGTGAACGGGGATGAGACGTGAGCGAACGTACTCGAGTGGCAGCAGAGGTTGAGATGTATTGGCTTGAAGCCGGGCTGTCGGACGCCGACGCCGCCGAGATGCGGTCGGAACTCGATCAGCACTTGACCGAGGCAGAGGCCGACGGCAGGCCTGTCGGCGATGTCGTCGGGGATACCGCAACGTTCGCCGTTGACTGGGCCGAAGCCAGCCAGGGTCGGCCGGTTGCCAGTTGGGAAGATGTACAAAGTGGAGAGACAAGAAAACAACGGATGTCCAGGAGAGATCTCATCTCCTACGGGATCGGCGCCGCAACCGTAGTTGCAGCCGCCGCCGTTGTCGGACAAGGAGGTAACGACGTGGACACTGAAGTTTGGCGCTGGCTATGGACGATTCTGGCCGTCGTCCTCGGTATCGGCGAGATATTCACGGCTGGATTCTTTCTGTTGCCGTTTGCGATCGGAGCGGCGGCTGCGGCGATCCTCGCCTGGATCGGAGCTGCGGTCATTGCCCAGTGGCTGGTCTTTTTCGGAGTGTCGATTTTCGCGCTCGCCTACCTACGCAAATACATCGTTCGTCAGGACGAAGGCGATCAGCCCCGGGTCGGAGCCAATCGCTGGGTCGGTGAGATGGGGATGGTCCTCGAGGACATCGATCCCCGCACCGGGGCTGGATTGGTCCGAATACTCAACGAGGAGTGGCGAGCGAAGGCGCATACTCCCATCGAGACCGGCACACGTATCGTCGTCACAGAAATCAAAGGAACTCGACTGATTGTCGAAAGAGTCGAAAGTTGATCGAGTTCGGGTCTGACAGGAGTCAGAAAAGGAGAAGGGAAACAATATGGAAGCGGTAATAGTGCTTTTTGCGATCCTCGCGCTTGCGCTGATTGTCATCGCGGCTGTGGGGTTCAAGGTGGTCAGGCCCTACCAAAAGGCTCTGATCGAATTCCTCGGTCGATACCAGAAAACGGTTGGATCGGGTCTGCGTTGGGTCATGCCCTTCGTGAAGCGGATAACCAAGGTCGACATGCGTGAACAGGTCATCGACGTGCCTCCACAAGAGGTCATCACAAAAGACAACGTGGTGGTGACGGTGGACGCAGTGATCTATCACGAGGCGACCGACCCGGTGAAGCTTGAGTACAACGTAGGGAACTTCCTTCTCGCGGTTACGAAGCTGGCCCAGACCAACCTCAGGAACGTGATCGGCGACCTCGACCTCGATGGAGCGCTCACATCACGTGAGGTCATCAACACCAAGCTCCGCCAGATTCTCGACGACGCCACCGACAAGTGGGGTGTCCGGGTGGTTCGTGTTGAAATCCAACGCATCGAGCCCCCAGTCGACGTGACCGAGGCCATGCATCGTCAGATGAAGGCCGAGCGCGATCGACGTGCTTCTGTCACCGAGGCGGAAGGCGAGAAGCGGTCAGCCATCCTCACAGCCGAGGGTGTCAAGGAGAGCCGGGTGCTCGAGGCTGATGGTCAGGCCGAGGCGATCAAGAGAGTCGCCGACGCCGAGAAGTACCAGAAGCTCACGGTCGCCGAGGGCGAAGGGCAAGCCATTGAGCGGGTGTTCGCCGCTATCCACAATGGAGACCCGACTCCCGACTTGCTTGCCATCAAATACATGGAGGCCCTGGAAGGCATCGCCGACGGACAGGCGACCAAGGTCTTCCTGCCGCTGGACACCTCAGGTGTTCTCGGTTCAGTCGCCGCCATCGGCGAACTGTTCAAGGAAAGTCAGGAGGAGCCGGCCTCCAACTAAGAAAAGGCGGGAGGGGCCGTTGGGCCCCTCCCCCTTCTTGAACCTCAAGTAGTTGAGGATACGTCGCCGGACGGTCGACCCATCACCCACCCAACAGCAACACCACCGACTACCGCGGCCAGCAGCAAACCGAGGAGTCCGTGGGTCCAATGAATTTGTTGTAGGCCAAAAGCGCGAAGTGTGACATCGGTGGGCTCGATACGAGTGAAGCCGGCGTCGACGAACGACGGAGGTGTGCCCCCCACTCCTACGGACAGGTCATAGGTGAGATTGGTGGCATCTGTCTCCAGTATCAGATGTGTGAACCAGCCCTGATCTGGAATCCACTCCATGTTCTCGTCGGAGCGCAGATCGCTCAAAAGCAAATCGTCGGCCGGTTGGGACACATTGACTTCGAGACCTTCTCCATGGAGAAGATTCGGTCGGTCTGGTGTGAGTAGGAAGATGTCGGCGTTGATGATCGACGTGTCGGGCTGTGCTCCATGAAGGATGTGCAGCGGGATCCAGGGTCGCGGTGTCGGCATCGTTATCTGAACCGGGATGCCGTCGCCGGCTACAAAATCATCCTGTTCGGCACGCTCGGAGTCGAAGCGAGCCGCAAGGAAGTAAGGCGATCTCGATGCATAGAACTGAAGCATGTGGTCGGTCGCCGGACCTTCTGGAAGGTCGAAACCGTTCTCGTTGACCCAGGTCAGCACTTGGGCAGCACCGCCCTTGAGGACCACAACGTCCAGTGAGTCGATCGTCGTTTGAAGTATCACCTCGGCATCCCGCGCTTCAAAAGCCAATTTCGAAGCACCAAACACCAGGAGAGGATTTTCACGCGCCACTTCGATCTGAAGACGCTGAAGAGTCCAATCCCCTGCCCTGCTCACGTCACTGGGCTCCGCTGGGAGCGGGATGATGGTGCCGAACGAGTCGGCAACTCCTTCGAAACTGAAGTTGGTGATATATCGTTCGATTCCGTCTTCCCAGGTCACAAAGGTGGTGGTGCGCCCGAGACGCACAGCCCCGTTTTCCGAAACGAGGAATCCACACGCATGGGCAATCGGTGCTCCCACCAAGACGGTGACGGCGACCAGCGCCGCAATGAATCCGAGCCTTCTCATCTCTTGTCCTCCTGATTGGCTTGGTCCTTGGACGGCCAGGGGAGGCGGATCGGTTCCTGCTTATCCGGCGACGCGCCTCATGCTCAAGAGGACAGCCTCAACGTCCTTGGGATTCCAGGGGGGGTAGAAGATCACGCTGTACAGGTCGCATCTGGCCTCTGGAGCGACGATCCAACCTGCGACCCAAGTGCCGTCAAGGTGGGGTCCCACTGCGGCACGGATGCCATCGATCTCAATCTCACCCTTTTCGGCCGGCCAGTCGACCGCGGGCAGTGCGCCTCTAATTACGGCAATCGCCACAGTGCCGTCGGAACGACCAAAGAAGGTGGTCTGACTACCCCCAACCGAAGTCCAGACATCGGGTTCGAGACCCGAAGGATCGAAACCGGCCTCATTGACATTTATAGGCAGAAAAGTGACTTCATAGGGCGCCGGCGGGCACTCGTCGACCGCCCCGGCCAGCGTGGATGTGGTGGTGTGCAGAAGGGTGGTCGGAACAGTGGCCGGTGCGGGGGTTGTCGTCTCCACGGAAGCGGCTCCGCATCCCACCACGATCAGCAACAGCGCACCTGACAACATTCTCATTGGCCGGCGATGATATGGCCGACCACGCCGCTAACTCAGGACATAGATGACGTGATGCTGACAGGGTTGGTGATATTGGTTAGCGAAAGGCCCTGATGTAGCCGTCACGCGACCCCAGGTAGATCTGTCCGTCAAGCACGGCCGGGGTGGCCTCGATACAGGATTCGCTCACTTGGATGGTCCACTGCCGAACCGGGGCCCTCGGGTTGTCCAACGAATAGCCCCGCAGCTCGCCAGTGCAAGTCGCCACCACCAATGTCTCGTCGACGACGACCGGGGAGGACCAGGAGTGCCATCCCACCGGGTCGGACCACACAAGCTCGCCCGAGGCGGTGTCCACAACGATCAGATCGCCTAGGTGGGTATTTACATAGAGAAGATCCGAGTGAAGGGCAGGTGTCGCCCATATCCCCGAGTCAAACGTGCCGCTGGTCATGTCGATGCCCCAGATCCGGGGGTCCCCATCGGTGTACGGGTCGAGTTTGATCAGCTGGCCGACTTCGAGATTTCGAGCTGTCTCCACTGTCTTCATCTGTGACGGCTCATGCTCGATCGACACGTACAAAAAGCCGTCTTCGTCAACGACCATCGTCGCGTCGATGTCACCACCCGCGTAGTAGTCAAAGACAACGTTGGCTTCGCCGGACCGGATGTTGGAGACATCCAGACCGACGACTCGCCCGCCGGAGTTGGCGAAGTACACCCGCTGCCCGTAGGCCACCGCTGAGGACTCGATCGATACGTTGCGGCCAGACTTCGAAATCAGCTCATCGTTGTATCCAGGCATCGCCAACAGAATCTCGGGATCGACATTTACCAAACCATCGTCGAGAAACTCCCGATTGAGTTCGACAGCGAAAAACCACCCGTTTTCTCCGCCCTCATACATGATGTCGTCAATGATGATTGGGTTGGCGTCCCAGTCGTTGTTCCAGATCCCGTTGACTGCGTTGGCGTCGAGACTCCACAACTGCTCGGGCTGATCACGGTCCAGCGCGACAATCCGAAGCTGGTTGTCTCTTGACCCGAAGTAGATCAGTGGATAGCCGTCGGGGTCCAAGCTGACACTCCCCTTGATGATGTCACCGGTCACGAACTTGGTACGCAGATCCTGACCCGTCTCGCCATCGACAAAGTGAACAGCGAGGTCATAAGCCCCGAAGATCAGCTCTGTCTTCCCGTCATCACGCTGGTAGACCACCGGTTGACCTGTCCAGCCCATCCCACACCAGACTTTCGATTCGCCCCCGGCCGACGACGTGCCGCACATCTGAGAGCCCGGATAGCGCCACACCTCAGCTGGCAACGAAGACAGCGGGCCGGTTCCGTAGAAGGTGCGAGTTGGGCTTCCACGGAACATGGTCAGCCCGTCGACGCTCCCCCAGGCTTCACCAACGGTCCATCCGGGAACTGTGTCGGGATCCCGTAGCGGCAACGTTGTTGTGGTCGCCGGCGGAGTAGTTGTTGTCGTGGTGGCTGGCTTGGGGTCCGGTGGCAATACCTTCCCGTCGTCTTTGGCGCCGATCGTGGTCGAGGGGGCAGTCGCGTCAGCGACCGGTGGAGCACTGGCAGTGTCTTCGCCGACATCGAAAATCAGAAACGCACCGACACCAAGAGTGGCGCCGACGCCCACCACAGCAATGACCGGCCAGAAACGCTCTGTCACAGTCCAGGGCCGCATTCCGGCTCCCCGGTCAGCACCGGGTGGCCATGAGTCTCGACGAACGCAGGAATCAGACAGGCTTCGATCGTCCCATCAGGGCTGATGACCACCCGTGCCACCGCTGTCGTCGCGCTCGGAGTCGAGTTGTTCGGCCAGACAAAGTTCCCCATTCCCCAGAAAACGGCTGCCCCATCCAGCATCTCCAGCGGATTCAGCCGATGCTGGTGATGGCCAAAAATCACGTCGGCACCCGCCTCGATCATCGCCTCGGCGCGCTCTATGACTTCCCGACGGGGAACCGTCTCCAACTCTCTGCCCCAGTGGATGGTGACAATGACGATGTCAGCTATGGCATCAGCCGCCTCAACCGCTTCGACCATTCCGTCGACATCGCCACCACTGCGCATACCCGCCCGATCATCGGTCGCATACCAACTGTTGCTCGGCGCAACACCACCAAATCCGACAACTGCCACCGTCCAGCCGTTGATGTCGAAGACTGCGGGCGAACCCGCTTCGTCGCGGTCTTTCCCCGCGCCTACAGGAGCGATGCCGTGGGCCGTCAGCTGAGCCCTCCCGTCAATAAGCGCCTCTTTGCCGTAGTCGCCGGAATGGTTGTTGCCCATGTTGGCCACATCGATCCCGTACTTCCGGACCGAGGGAAGGGCCTCTGTC
>CAXMPK010000082.1:0-3854 GCA_964195405.1 uncultured Acidimicrobiia bacterium | reverse complement strand
ACGGTGAGCTGGTTTCGGTCCGTATCGCTAGAAGTCAGATCGATAAAGCTGTGCTAGGTGATCGAGTTGAGTTTGTGCAGCCCCGTCGATCCGACAAACCGGTCCGATGGCTTAGACGAATCTGAAACCAGACGAAAAAACGGGGCCGTATATAAGTGCCGTCATGGGTGTGAGCGGCACCCATTCGGTAATGCGGCTGAAAGTGACGGTCACTGGTACGAGCACTAGTCCATGCGGGTCCCTTCAGCAAAGGTTCTGAATCTCGAATGAGCCTGCGCCTAGCTTGACGGTATGGGTGTAGACCGTTACATGGTCCGGGCGTTTGGATATCTCAATATTGGTGTTATCGCTGTCGCCGGTGGAGGGTTCGCCCTTATTGCTTTCGGAACAAACAACTTCGATGTGATCTGGCTGTTTTTGCCGTTGCTTGTTGGCTACTCGCTGTTCATAGCTCTTTTGTCGATGGGTCTGGCGCTATATGTCTTCGTCCGGTCGAGGTCTCACAGACTGAACTGAGTACCCCGCTCCTTTATAACATCACCGTTGACACTCCAGCTATAGGTCAGCGTCTAGAGGTGCTGTCGTGTGGGGGGTAGGGGATTCGTTGTGGGGAGGGTGGGATCATCGGCGGGGATGTCGGTCACCCGGACAGGTTGAAGACGATGGTTCCTTCTTGGTTCGGGAAGTTTGCGGCGACTTCGGGGTCAAGCATGTCCAACGTGATTATGAACGACGACACCGCTGCGATCAGCTTGTTGCCGTTGCTCTTCCAGCCACACGATGAAATCCCGGCCGTGAGCGGCATGGGGCAGGCCGCCGGTTGGGCGGCGTCGGAGCCCTCACCGGGGCTGTGGACTATGCCGCAGCTGTTGGCGGTGCACTGGAAGTAGATGGTCTCGATGTAGATCGGAAGGAACCCGGTGATCAAGTAGGTGCCGAATCCGCCTCCTGGGTTGTTGTTCAGGATCGGCACGGCGGCAAACCTTGGGCTATTGCTCAGTTCGGCCTCGAACAGGGACATGGTGTGGGCGCCCCAGGCATTCCAACCGGCGAGACAGGCGACCATCTCGGCACGGTTGGTGACGGCTCCGCCTCCGGGAGCACAAGCCCCGCCCACGACCTCGGAGTTAGCGCCCGGCGTGATGTAGTACCAGAGCGGTGTGTGGTCGATCGTCTCCGGGAGGTTGTTGTTGATGTCGACGCAGTCTTGGGAGATAAAACCCTGCGCCGGGTTCTCGGTGACGTCGCCATCCTTGCAGGAGAGCCGACCCTCCCAGTTGGGAGAGGCGATACCGTTGAAAAAGCCGTCAGCTAGGGCCCCTTCCGCGTTTCCCGTCCAAGTTTCCACCTCATCGACAGGGTTGGTAATTAGCGGGCAGTTGGTGTCGTCGTTAACAGTCCCCGGCGATTTGCTTGCTACTTCAATCGGGTGATCCGAGCCGAGGACAATATTCGTTGCCATTCTTTGCGCGGTTCCCCCCGAGCAGATCTGCGGCGTGCTCATCGTCCCGTTTCCGTATAAGCGAAGGTTCAGCTTTCCGAAGTTTCCCTCGGTGGAACTGGTGCAGGGATCGATGTCCAGGGTTCCAGAGGACTGGGCAGTGAAACACGCCTCATTCGAGCCGGCCCCGCTGGGACCAACCGCAAACGGGAGAACACCGCCGCTCTGGTTTAGGTCCATCGAAGCCTCGGCGAAGGCGCCGACTTTGACCGAGTCGAAGCCGATGACAGCAGCGAACCCGGTGTCGACATCGGTCCCGGGGAGCACCACTCGTGCCTTCTGGAGGTTGCTGGTGAAACTGATGCAATCAGACAGAGTCGATGTTTGGTCGAACTCAATCGGTTTGGTGGCGTCGACACAGGTGTCCCAGTCTCCAACCAAGGCGTAACGACCAGGCAGGGTGCCTTCGACCACATTGATGGCCTCTTCAGCCCCACGACACGCCGCGTAGAAAATGCCGGAAAGGGCTCCGCAATTGGTTGTGGGAAGCGTGGTTTTAGCGAACTGGACCGCGGCGAGAGCCCCCCCGTCGGCGGCGGACTGCTGCTGGCGACGGTCGCTGAAAAGGATGCCACTGTCAACGGCGACCGCGGCAAAACCCATCAACACGACCATCGATATCGCGATCAGCAAAGCAGTCGCTCCCGACTCACTCCGTGCTACCCACGTCTCACGAATACGAGTGATCATCGGGTCAACTCACGGACCTTCATGGGCAATTTTCGGTGCCGTCCGACCAGTCGGGCGGCTGTTCAATTCGCATCTCGACGGTCGAATCAAGAGTGGTCACACCCCCGAAAGCCCAGTCCATGATCCCGGTGAGAGTTACCAGAGGGGTGGAAACAGTAACGGTGAGCCCCTCACCCACTGCCGGGGTACCGTCGCTGGCCCAGGTGATCGTGGTGGCCGTGTCCGAACCAACCAGGCTCATACGACCACAAATCTCAGCGGCTAAATCAACATTTCCGGTGTCGGGAGTGTTGACTGCGGTGATCCGAGCGCCCTCTCTTGCGCCATGCTTCACATCAAGGTTGGTGGCGAACATCCAAGAGAACTCAATGGTCCCGAACAAGAGCACAATCAGCAACGGAGCAAGCAACGCAAACTCAACGAGGTTGGCGCCCCTTTCCCTACGTTTTCTCAACAGCGGTTTCACAAACAATCTCTTCATCGACAGCGGTAGACGCCGAGCGTTTACCGCGCAGCAACATTTTCTCGCCCACTGATGATCGGCAACCCGACCAGAATTCTTGACTCGTTTCTCAACAAACTCGTACAACTATCTTTGGATTGGGCAGCCGATGCATCTCCCTGCCTTTGCACCCTTCGAGGGCGCAACTCGGCGTAGCCCACGAGGCCCACACCCTGGTGCGCCAACAACCACTCAATCAACATCGGCGGTTCGGAACCCCGTCGCGACGGGGTTCCGATGACCTGGCGCCCAAGCCCATCTCTACTCAGCCTCTCGAGGTGTCCTCCGGGTGTCATCCCAATGAGGCCGCGAGCATCCATCACAAGGTCTCAATCGAGGCCGGCGACTGAACACAAAGGCGGACTTCAAACCAAGACACGGACGGCCCTCTCCTTGCGTCAGAAAACCAGGAACACCCCTAAGGCGGTCCACCAATTTCCGGACGTCCACCAAATACCGTCCCGGGTCTCCCGTGCTGTCCGGTGGTACCAATAGTTGGGCCTGAACCATCCGCACTGTCCAGCGGTGGTCCGTTGAATTCGCTGAGATACCCACCACCGAGTCGTGTTACATGGGATCTGACCCTCGAGGCGGGTTTCAAGAGGTCTGCGGCTACGCCCCATTTGAATGCGGTCGATCCGAGGTGCGGCCGCCCATGCCTTAGGAGCGGTTTAGGAGGTGAAGTAGGCGGGGGTGCTGCCCGACTTCCATTTGATCGAGCAGCCCATTGAGGGGAGCTGCCGGTCGGAGACGGGGTCCCCAGCGAGAACGGCGTCTACGGCCGTCCGCAGTTCCGCGCCGGTGACAGGGCTACCGCTGTCGGGGCGGGACTCGTCAAGACGACCCCGGTAGGCAAGCTTGTTCTCGGCACCGAACAAGAAGAAGTCGGGCGTGCACATCGCGGTGTATGCCGCGGCCACAGACTGGGTTTCGTCGTACAGGTAGGGGAAGGAGTAGCCGAAGGTTTCGGCCTCTGTCTTCATCGCCTCTGGGGAATCAGCCGGATAGGCGTCGATGTCGTTTGACGAGATCGCCACGATCCCGAGATCGGAATTCGAGTAGTCATTTCCCAGCCGAGCCAGTTCTTCGCGAACGTGCTTGACGTAAGGGCAGTGGTTGCAGATGAACATCACCAGCAGCCCCCTCCTGTCGGAATAGTCG
>CAXMPK010000081.1:0-5395 GCA_964195405.1 uncultured Acidimicrobiia bacterium | reverse complement strand
AGCCAGTTCTTCGCGAACGTGCTTGACGTAAGGGCAGTGGTTGCAGATGAACATCACCAGCAGCCCCCTCCTGTCGGAATAGTCGGCCAGCGAAACCATGTCGCCGGAGACGGTGTCAGGGAGCGAGAAGTCGGGTGCCTCAGTACCGAGGGCCACCATTGTTGAGGTAACAGCGATGGAGCGAGTCTACGACTCCTCCAGTATCGCCGCCCAGCTCGGTCTCATCGACTCATAGGGCCTCTTGCGGAAGCACCCGTGCACCTGACCTAGCCGCACATAAGTGCCGTTATGTGCGGTCATTTCTTGATTCAGGACCTACGGGGGTCCCCGGCCAGCTTGGACGGGAACCCCTGATGAATACTTGCTGACTCTTCAGGTCGGATACCGAGGTGTCCACTCAGTACCGGGTCATGAACCGTCTTGCTCAGCGACGAACTCTTCGGTGTACTGCCCCCAAAGGACGATCGCTTCAGGTGTCACACTTGGGCGACAGCAGCCATCTGGCACCAACACCAAAAAGTCGGCGTTGTGATTGTTCATAACCCATAACGTGAAGATGCCCCACTCAGGGGAGTCTGCGTGGATCTGACGCACTTCTCCGATTTCTCCGTCTGTGATCACGAACTCGTAGGCGCCACCTCCAGGTTCGACGTCAAGGGCGCGCGCCCACGCGTTTTGGTTGGTGTAGATGCATTTGACCTCGGCTGGTTCGCCGACGTTGGTCTGTTGGCACTCCGAGACCGTCCACCGCCAGTCGCTGGCCCGGTAGAAATCGAACACAGCTGCTATCTCGGTCGGAGATTCAGCCAAGCTGGCCATGACAGCACCGGGAGCCAACAAGGCGAGTGCCGCGTCCGAGTCCCATTCGTCGATGGCGTTGATGTAACTCTCGCCGATCTCGACCGGGTCAACGGCCGGTCCGGCTGCCGTGGTCGGTGCTGCATCTACGACCGTTGTTGGGGTCGGCTCGTCGACAACAGGAACCTCGCCAGAATTCTGATTGGAAACGATGATCGCCACCCCGACTACAGCGGCCAACACCGCTGCTATCAGCCAAGGCATCATCGACCGCTTAGGACTTGTTGGTTCTCTTTGTTCCGTGTCTAGCTGCGTCACTTCGCTGCTCCTCTGTTCAAGGGTTGTGAGGTAGGCAGCGCCACCATCAGGAATCAACGCAACGTCGTCTCGGCTCGACACCGGGTTGGCTTCGACGAACATTGACATTGCACGTTCTTCGGTGATCACGACACACCTCCTTTCGGTGCAGCGGGGGATGGGCTCTGAATACGGTTGATTTCTTTGGTTATCGTCTTGCGGGCCCGGTAGAGACGTTGGGTCACAGCGTCGGTACTGATCCCTAACACTTGGCTGATCTCAGCGTGAGAGAGTTGTTCCCAAGAGGCCAGGCGGAGCACTTCGTAGTCGGCGGGTTTGAGACGAGATGCAGCCTGGAGGATCTGTCGTGCTTCGTCTGTCTGGACAACAAAGTCCTCCGTAGGAGGAGCTACCGCACGTCCAAGCGAATTCAACTTGGCTTCCAGTTTCTTTCGTCGAGAAACGCCCCTCCACTGGTGACCGATCGACCGGTAAGCTACCTGGTACAACCAAAGAAGTGCCTCGGGTCCCTCGGGAAGATCTCCAATCCTCCGCCAGGCAGTCAAGAACGTGTCTGCCACCACATCATCGGTGACGTCCGGACCAGCACGTCTCCGAGAGTACGCGTAAACGTCTGGATAGAACTTCTCGTAGACGGCGATGAACCTGGCTTCAGGATCTGCCATGCCGCTCCATGCTTCACTCCTGGCGTTCACATCAGGTAAATGCCCAGACCGAACCGCATATAACAACGAAATCTCCCTCGCCGCCCACAAATCAACTGTTACATCGCCATTCGTCCGGGCATTAACAAGACAGCAACGGGGGTTGCGAAGGACGAAACCGGGTCAGGCCAACCCGGAATCGTCCAAACCAGGCCGCCCATAACCGGCATTATGTGCGGTCTGAGTAGGCGCCCATATGTGCCGTTATGTGCGGGTAGGAAAGTGACGAACAGCCAGGACGCTCCTCCTTGGTACTCCCAGAGAGCTGGGGTGAATCGATGCTCTCCCATGTACAGTCGAAGGAACGGAGTTCTACAGTCCCCGCATGGAACCGGTCACCGGCTATGCACGTCTCGGCGACCAGCGCATCTACTTCCAGACTATCGGTGAGGGTCCACCTGATCTCATCATCAATACGGGCGCTTGGGGCTCGATCGACATCGAATGGGAGGACCCGGAGATCCGGCTCTTCTATCAGAAGACAGCCCGTTTCGGGCGGACAGTGCGGTTTGATCGGCGGGGTTCCGGTGCGTCTGACCCAATCCCGCTCGATGCCCTCCCTCCTTGGGAGTCGTTCATCGATGAGCTCGATTGTGTAATGAACCATGTGGGATCAAAACGGGCCACCATCCTGGGAATCGCCGACGGCGGGCCGGTCTCGATGCTCTTTGCTGCCAATCGACCTGACCTCGTCGACTCACTCGTCCTCCACTGCACTTATTCGCGTCTCGCAGCCGACGATGACTATCCGTATGGAGTCCCGCAGGAGAATGCGGAGACTTTCGCGCGAGACGCAGGCAACAGTTGGGGAACTCCTGAATCGTCGGCGAAGTGGCTGCCCAGCAAGGCCAACGACCCCTCCTTCCTCGACTGGCAGGCCAAAGTTCAGAGGGCTGTGTCCAGCCCCTCCGCTTGGGAGGCGTACACACGGCAGAGCATGGAACACGATGTTCGGGCGGTTCTGCCCGCCATTCGGGTTCCAACACTTGTTACGCACGTCAAGAACAACCCATTCATGCCGATCGAACTCGGCCGCTACATCGCCAGCCATATCGAAGGAGCTCGAATGGTCGAGCTGGAAGGCGCAGATGTGGCTCCTTATTGGGAACAGCCAGACGAGATTCTCTCGATCCTCGGAGAGTTCGTCACCGGCGCTAAGCCCGAACCGGTCTTGTATCGAAGGCTGGCGACGGTGATGTTCACCGACATCGTCGACTCCACGCGCAAGGCGGAGAAGATGGGCGACGGGCCCTGGAGGGCTCTGCTCGACGTGCACGACGAGACCACTCGACGTCTGGTGAGCCGGAACGCGGGAAACGTTGTGAAGACTACGGGTGACGGCGTGCTGGCCACCTTTGATGGTCCGGGGCGAGCCATACGCTGCGCAAGCGCTTTGGGTGAAGAGCTCTCAAAGGTGAATATCTCGCTGCGAACCGGAATCCACGCCGGCGAGATCGAGATGCGCGGCGCCGACGTCGGTGGTTTGGCGGTTCATCTGGCATCGAGGGTCATGTCGGCCGCCAGCCCCGACGAGATCCTCGTTTCGAGGACAGTCAGGGACCTGGTCATCGGCTCGAGTATCGCCTTTTCTGATCGCGGACAACACGTCCTGAAAGGGATCGAGGGCGAGTGGCAGCTCTACTCGGTCCAGTGAAACTGCTGCCACACCCCAGCCACGACCACGAAGCCACCTCACTGAAATGCTCCCTACCCGGCTGTCATGTCGTGAAAAGAGCAGCCATGACCGATGGACACGACTCGGCCTCCTCCCCGGCCTCCAAGACGCTATCCAGGGGCTCTAATCAGTGCCGGACAACCGCCCGTAACCGGCATTATGTGCGGTCCATGATTCCCTGGGACGAGCGCACATAAGTGTTATGTGCCGCATCTTTCCCGAGTCGGATCTGACGCTGCAAGACGCCACACGTCCGCCTTGAGCATCCAGTCGAGGACACTTAAGCTGAAACTGTGAGTTGGACCGCGGCCAATCGGTGACTCCGATCTCAAAACTAGTCCGTACGGCTTACGGTGTTTGGCGCGGCCGTGTCAAAGTCGATGGGATCGTGTACTGCGGAACGGCTGAAAACCGTCAGCATCTGAGGGGGATCGCGCTTGGTCGCGACGAGCCGCTCACAATGGCAGCGTTCCTAAATGAGGTTCGACCCGACGATGTCATCTTCGATGTAGGCGCTTACCTGGGTTTGTTCACGCTCCGAGCCGCTAGGGCGACAAGTTCGCACGGTCGTGTTGTTGCTTTCGAACCCGATCCAATCACCGCTCACTCTCTCCGTAAGAGTGTGGAGTTGAACGAGCTGTCCGAACGAGTAACCCTGGTCGAGGCAGCCGTTGCTGAGACAACAGGTACGACCACACTCTTCCGTCATCCAACGGACCCGAGCATGCACTCGATCACGGTCGAAAGAGTGGACAGCTCCATTTCGGTGTGCACGGTTCGTCTCGAAGACCAACCCGGCCCACGTCCGAACGTACTGAAAGTCGATGCCGAAGGGGCAGACTTAGAGGTGTTGATGAGTCTCGGGTCTCATCTTCGGAACGTTCGCAGCGTATTTGTCGAGTGTGCTATCGCGGGTAGCGAGAATCCGGGTCTGGATCTAAGCACTTTTCTGGAGAAGCAAGGATTCGGCAACATTGTCGTTTTCAACGAACGCGGGGGCGGGGTCCATCCGTGGCCATTGGACGAGGTCGATCTGCAAGTGTCCTATGTAAATCTGTACGCACGGCGCAGCTGATCGCAGCTAGTCGAGTTTGGTCCGGCAGGCGCGCCGCCGTGAGGTTTGCGTTATGTCGCCCCGCACATAAGTGCTGTGATTTCAGGGGGTCGTTGCATCACCTTCGACGAGAGTTGGAGTGTCTCTATGTGGAGGCGTGTGGTGCGTCGGTTCTCGGAGTTGGAGAAGTCTGAGGTTTGGGATCGGTTGGCAAACCACCGGGACGGCGGACGTGACCCGACCGAACTGGAATTAGCAGTTCAACCGGCGAACACCGCCCGACCGGTGGACACCACACCAGCCACAATCATCCCTCCCAGCCGGCTATGGGCGGCAACTGGAGGTTGTTCTTGCTCGCCCTGCCGGCTTCGTGGCTTGTCATTCCCGAGCAGCCTTCTACCGATCTTCTTAATGCGAAAACTTCGGAATCGGCGGACTAATACCGCCGAGAATGAGACTTCACCTCCACGACCGCATGATGTAGACGGTTCCGTCACCCGTCTTTAACAGGGGTTCGATTCGGCATACCTCGCCGATCTGCTCGGGCGTGTAGTGATGTGAGCGAATCAGGCTCTCGTACCAAATTAGTAACGACTCTCCTGATCCATCAGGACACATGGTTTCTATCGGTAGGCCAGGCTCGTTGGAAAGCCTTCTGGTTGCCTCCGCGACTAGTTCAACGGCGAGAATTGATCAGAACTCCAATCGAGGTGCCAACGCTGGGACTGACAATCGTGGTGAGTCCGTCGCCGCTCCATCCGTGTCGGTCAGCCATCCACTTCCAGAAGGCAGCAGTGACACTGTCGGGTCGAGTTTCGTATCCGTACCACCCCACGTTCGCCCGTT
>CAXMPK010000080.1:0-15177 GCA_964195405.1 uncultured Acidimicrobiia bacterium | reverse complement strand
GCTCTCTCCGGGGTGGGCGGGGCCTATTACGTGCTCTCGGTGCGTCTGGTGCCGACATGGCAGGACGCCCCGATCGGTGCAGCTGGTTGGATTGCGATTGCGTTGGTTATTTTGGCCAGCTGGCGTCCGTGGCGGGCCGTCTTCGCCGCTTACCTGTTCGGGGCGGCTGCCCGTCTCGGTCTGACATTGCAGACACTTGGCGAGCCGTGGAACAACGTCCCTTCGACGTTGTTGGCGACTATCCCGTTTGTGTTGGCGATCGTCGCCATGATCGTGTTTGCCAGCGGTGAGCGGGCCAGGCATCTCGGTGCCCCTGCCGCACTTGGAATCCCCTACTTCAGGGAACAGCGCTAGGACTCTTTGAGACCTACGGAACTCAAACGTGCTGGTCGAAGAGGATCGTGTTGCCGTCCGGGTCAGTGACCATGAAGCTCGCCGGTCCGCTCGAGGTGTCTTTCGTGGTGTTCTCGAAGGGCTCGATGCCGGCAGCTTTCAGTTGATCACTGAGAACTCGTACATCGGTGAATTCCTCGGCTTCCTCGCCAAGGCCCACCCATCCGGGGTTGAAGGCCAGGATGTTCGACTCGAACATGCCTTGGAAGAGACCGATGGCGGTCGTCTGGTTTGCCATGATCGTCCACGTCTCACCGTCACCGGCGACCATGCTGAACCCGAGCGTTTCATAGAAGTTTTGCGATGAGGCCATGTCTTTCACGGCGAGACTGACTGAAAAAGCTCCTAGATCCATTGCGCTCCTTGTGACGTGGGTGGCCACAAGACCTACGACCCATGACCCGGTTCCTCACCAACAGGCGAACACGTATCGGACAATCTTGGGTCGTCCTGTTTGTTGGCGAGGTCGGGCGCAACTTCGGAGCAAGGATACAGGAGGGACTGAGCGTGACGACGAGACCCTCACTGGTCAGTGTCGACTAGTTGTCTGCCGAAGGGACTTGGAGTCCGAAAAGACAATGAGCGGCTCACAAGTCCCGTAGCAAACCAAAAATAGGGTTCGTGATCGTTCCGCAATTGTGCTTGTGAAGGAATTGGACTTTCGACCCCAGATGAGGTGAGGCTGCGCACGCAAGAAGCGCGTACCGATGAGGCATTTCGCGGATTTCCCATCACCGGTGGTGACCACATATCCCACTCGTGACCCGAAGGTCGCGGGTTCAGATCCCGCCCCCGCTACCAGCAGAGAAACTCAGACACGGCCTGGGTTTTTCTCTGTTTCTGAACTCCTCGGAATTGTTGGCGATGCGTAGGACTCGTCGGTTGTCGGCGGCGGCACCTGTGTCTGATTTGTTGAGCTATGGCAGTATGTGTCCGATGCCCTCCTGGCGCGACTCTGCGTCGCAGCTGGCCCAAGACGACCTCGACGGTCTCTTGGACGCCGCTCTGCCGTTCGCACAAGAGATGTTGGCCAAGCACGGCGAGTTCTTCCCTTACGGCGCGGCCACCACGGCTGCCGGGGAGACGAAGTTGATCGCAGCAGATCCCGACGAGGGTGAGCAACCGGAGAGCATGTCCGTGCTCGCCAGTCTCGTAGAAGGCCTCCAAGTTGAACGAGACGCTCTCCGCGCTACCGCCCTGGTGTCGGACGTCCGCCTTGCAGATTCTGACGCCATACGGGTTGAGTTGGAACACCGCGAAGGTCACAGCATCGTTGTGCTGCTCCCGTACAGAAAGAAGCGACTACGACGGGACTTCGAGTACGGGACGTCGAGCGCCGGGGCCGGCGAGCGTCAAATCTGGCCAGGGCATAGCGCCTAATCTGCGTGATATCGATCGGCTTCGCAAGAGCGCCGAACAGCACTACTGCGCTCGGTGCGACGCTTCATCCCGAGGCGATGAGTTCTGGTTCGTTGGCGCGTTATAGGCAGCGCTACCACTCAGAGTCAATGGTCTGAGGTCGAGTCACGGGGCGTGAGTGCCCATGGTTATGAAGCCAGGACTGAAGCCAATCAAACTGGGTAGACCTGTCTCAATCGGGCTAGCTGGCGTTGGTGCTGATGGGCTCATAACCCGACGATGTCCTGGGGTCGGACCGGGACGCGGGTTAGGTCCTTACCGATGGCGTCCCTGATCGCCGCAACCACAGCCGGTGTGGAGCTGATGGTGGGGGGCTCACCGATTCCCTTGGCTCCAAAGGGGCCCCAGTGGTCTGGCTCTTCGATGAAACGAGCCTCGATTGACGGTGCGTCGAGGAAGGTGGGCAGCAGGTAGTCGGTGAAAGTGGGGTTTTTGATTACACCAGCATCAACGACCACTTCTTCCATCACGGCAAGACCAACCCCCTGCATGATGCCACCCTCGATCTGCCCGATCGCAGCGTCGGGGTTGAGCACCCTGCCCACGTCCTGGGCGGTGTCAATTCGAACCACACGGACCAAGCCAAGATCAACGTCGACTTCGACCACCGCCCGATGGGCTGCCACCGCAAAACCTGCATGGGGGTTCCCCTGTCCTTTGCTGTCGACTTCCTCCGTAGGTGGATGGGAAAACTGGACCCATTGCTCGATCGGCCCGTCAGTGCAGATGTCCGCGATTGTGGCGACGAGTTGACCTGTGAGATAGACCCCATCGTCTCGCAACTCGTCACCGTCGTGGTCGTCCAAAATCTTCTGGAGGAGTTGAGCGGCTGCGGCATGAACAGCACCTCCCGTCATTTGTGTCTGGCGTGAGGCCGAGGTCGAGCCGGCGGATCCGATCTTCGAGGTGTCGTCGAAGACGACTGCCACCTTCTCAATACCCAGGACAGTCCTTGCGATCTGCTGACACACGGTGACCAATCCCTGACCGACTTCCATCGCCGCGGTGTGGACCTCGACCCCGGCCGTGGTCAGCAATACTCGGGCCTCGGCAAAGTCGTCGAATGCTTCGGAGAAGGCAAGATTCTTGAGACTCAACCCGTAGCCGACGCCCCGCTTGACCGAAGAAGGTTCGGTGGTGCGCCCGGTGCCGCCCGGCAGGAGCCGAGGGTCATCGGTCGTTTCGAATTCGGGCATTGGGATCGATTCGAGGGCATCCAAAACCCGACTGGTTGGGAGGGATCCTTCGATGATTTGGCCAGTCGTTGCCAGCGGATCTCCTGCTTCCAATGCGTTGATCCGACGGATGTCGAGAGGTCCGATTCCTATCGCCGAAGCCAACTTGTCCATTTGAGATTCGTGAGCGAAACAAGTCTGAACCACTCCAAACCCGCGCATGGCACCGGTTGGGGGATTGTTGGTGCGCACTACGATCGCATCGACTTCGACGTTGGCGCAGTTGTATGGCCCAACGACGAAGAACGCTGCGTTGGCGACGACGGCTTCACTGGTGTGGGCGTAAGCACCGCCGTCGAGGAGTACCCTCGCCGAGACTTTGATCAGCTTGCCGTTTTCATCGCTCTCGTGGCGATATTCCATCCGCGATGGGTGACGCTTCACGTGTCCGACAAACGACTCGGTCCGGTTGTAGACCATCTTCACCGGGCGGCCGGTGAAGCCGGCGAGGAGACAGAGGTGAATATGGAGGGAGATATCTTCCCTGGCTCCAAAGGCTCCTCCGATGCCAGCCGGGTGACATCTCACCTGGTCTGGAGTCACGTCCAGACAGTCGACGATCTGACTGTGATCAACGTGGACCCACTGGGTGGTCGCGTATAGGTCGACACCCCCAGAACCGTCAGGTATAGCCAAGCCGGCTTCGGGACCGAGGGGGGCCTGGTCTTGTGTCGCTGTTGCATAGGTGCCCTCTACGACGACGGTGCCTGACGCGCTGAGGTCACCCCTTTCGATCCGTATTTGGCGTATGACCTTGCCATCTGTCTCGACCGCGACTTCAGGGTCAGACAGTGGTTCGAGTGGTTCCCACTCGACAACGATGGCGGCCGCAGCGAGACGGGCAGTCTCAGGGTCGTCGGCGGCGACAACTGACACCGGCTCGCCCCAGTAGCGGGCGATGCCGTCGCAAAGAACTGGTTGGTCTTGCTCGACCTGGCCGAACCGGGGGTTTCCTGGGACGTCTTCCTGGGTGATGACCGCAACGACACCTGCCATGGCTAGGGCAGGTGCGACATCGAGTTTGGTGATCCGGGCGTGGGCGTGGGGACTACGTCTGGTTGCACCCCAGAGCATTCGATCCGCAACCAGGTCGGAGATGTAGGCAAAGTTCCCTGTGAGCTTTGGGATGCCGTCGGGTCTGAGGACGCTCTCGCCAACCCGGCCGGCAACCCGGTACGAGGTGGTTGTCATTCCCGCTCTCCATCGTCGGCCAACGACACGAGTCCGCGCAGGATCGCCCCGTATCCGGTGCAACGACAAATGTTCCCCGATAGGGCCTCGGTAATGTCTATCGCTGACGGCGTCGGGTTGTGATCGAAGAGATGTTTCGCTGCAACCACGAACCCGGGTGTGCAGAACCCGCATTGAACCCCCGCGGATTCGTACATCGCCTGCTGCACCGGGTGGAGGTCATCGCCGTCGGCGATACCCTCCACAGTGGTGACGTCAGCCCCCTCGCAGCTGCCCACCATCACGAGGCAAGAACACACCAGCGTGTCGCCGAGGATGACGCTGCAAGACCCACACTCGCCCTGTTCACACGCAGCTTTGGAACCAGGCAGGCCGAGGTCGTCGTGAAGCACGTTGAGAAGGCTTTCCCATCCGGCGGCAGACACCGACCTCTCCTTGCCGTTGATCTTGAGTGTGACGATCAATTGAGACACCTCACAACGAGTCGACGGGCAAGGACACCGGCAGCATGGCGTCGGTAGGCCTCCGTTGACCGATGGTCGGTGATCGGTTGGACTTCCTTGGCAACCGTGGCAGCGAATTCGTCTAGCGCAGCCTCTGATGGCCTGGTTTCCGAGTTGAGCAGCTGCTCGGCCCTTGGAACGCGAATCACGGTAGGAGCCACCGATCCGAGAGCGACCCTGAATCCGTCGGTTCCCCGAGCAACCACACAAGACACCGTCGAAATCACCATCGCGCTGCGAACACCAATCTTTGCGAAGTGCTGAATCTGTGGCATGTCGGCCGGGAGTACCAGTGCTGTGACCATCTCGTCAGCGCCAAGCGAAGTTCGTTTGACGCCGGTGAAGAACTGAGCCCACGGGACTAGACGTTTTCCCCTCGACTGTGAGACAACCTCGATTTTGGCGTCAATCGCAGCGATCCACGGCAGTCCGTCACCCGCCGGGCTGGCGGTCCCGATGTTGCCGCCGATGGTGCCGGCGGCCCGGATCTGAGGTGACCCAACGGTGCGGGCAAGATGGGCCAGAGCCTGATGAGAGCTCGACTCGAGATGGTCCCAAGTGACACCCGCTCCGATGCGACTGGTTGACGTCTCCTTGAGCTCGGCGACATTTTCGATTCCGATGACACTCTTGGGACGATGATGGGCCAGGTTCACCTCGACCATCAGATCGGTACCGCCGGCGAGAAACTCAGCATCGGTGTCAGCGTTTTTGGCGGCAAGCGCCTCGTCGATGTTGGTTGCCCTCGTGAAGTTCATCAGTTCATCAACCTGGAGGCCGCGGCATTGTGTTGTTCGAGGATCCGGGGAAGATCCACTCCCACGAGTTGTCTTTCTTTGACCACTGCCCGGCCATGCACATAGTTCATGTCGACTGTGGTCGGGGATGAAAACAGGAGACTCGCTACCGGGTCGTGCCATGCCCCGGCGTATTCGAGTCGGTTGAGGTCGACGGCGATGAAGTCGGCGCATTTGCCCACCTCGAGGGTGCCGATGTCGTCGCGACCGAGAACACTTGCCGAGCCGCGTGTCGCCGTTCGCAATGCGTCGCGTGCGGTGAGCAACTCTCCACCCTGAAGTGGTGGTGACGCGGAGAGTCTGGAAAGGAGCATCATCTGGCGAGCCTCGCCGATGAGGTGGTTGCCGTCGTTGCTGGCCGAGCCGTCAACTCCAATTCCAAGGCGGACTCCGGACGCCAGGTATTGACGCACCGGTGCGATACCTGAGGCGAGACGCATGTTTGACGTGGGACAATGGGCGACACCCGTCCCATTGGCGGCCATCCTCTTGATCTCTTCGTCGCTCACATAGACGCCGTGGGCAAACCAGACGTCGTCGCCTGCCCATCCCAGGTCCTCCATAAACTCGACCGGACGTCTGCCCGAAGTCTCGAAACAAAACGCTTCTTCGTCCAGAGTTTCTGCAACATGGGTGTGCATATGCACGTTGTGACGACGGGCCTGTGCTGCCGACTCCCTCAGGAGTTCGGCTGTCACTGAGAAGGGGGAGCAAGGAGCAACGACAACCCTGATCATCGCCCCAGGCTTTGGGTCGTGAAAGGTCGTAATAACGTTTTCGGTGTCCTCCAGAATCTCATCCTCATCCTGGACCAACGAATCGGGGGGAAGCCCGCCATTCGACTCGCCAAGACTCATTGACCCCCTTGCGACATGGAAACGGATGCCTATGGCTTCCGCTGCCCGTACCTGATCGGACACTCCAGAACCGTTGGGGAAGAGATACTGATGGTCAGAGGAGGTGGTGCAGCCCGAAAGAGCAAGCTCGGCAAGGGCTGTTTGAGTTGAGATTTGAACGTCGTCAGGCGTCATTCGGGCCCAAATTGGGTAGAGCGTGCGTAGCCAGTCGAACAATCCGGTGTCCTGTGCGCCGGGGACGGCCCGGGTCAAGGTTTGATAGAAATGATGATGGGTGTTGATCAGACCCGGGACAACGACGTGATCGGTGGCATCGATGACCTCGTCTGCTGTTGCCGGCAAATCAGAAGTGGGTCCCACTTGTCGAATGAATCCGTCGACCGCGAAAAGCCCGGCATCGCTGGTCTCGGTTCCCTCGTCATCCATCATGGCCAGGACGCGGGCGTGTTTGACTAGAAGCGAGGCCACATTGCAGAGCCTACGCCGTCCGATTGACCGGATAGTCTTCCCGTGTGGTCAAGCCATGAAGTTCCTCAACGGCCTCGAGCCCGCATTCGATCTCACCTATTCGGACGTCTATCTGGCGCCGGCTTTCTCTGATGTGGTCTCCCGAATGGACGTCGACCTGACGACACCAGACGGCATCGGAACCACGACCCCTCTAGTCGTAGCCAATATGACAGCAGTTGCCGGGCGCCGAATGTCAGAGACTGTGGCCCGACGAGGCGGGCTGGCCGTATTTCCCCAGGACGTCGATGTTGCAGCCATCGACGATATGACCAGGGCGGTCAAGAGTGCGGATCTGGTGATCGAGACCGCGATAACACTGGGCCCGACGGACACCGTGAATGCGGCGATGGATCTGATCCACAAGAGGGCACACGGCGCAGTGATCGTCGTAAATGACTCGAATCATCCCGTGGGGATCTTCGTTGAGACTGACGGAGCTCGGGTCGACCGATTCACACCTCTCTCGGTTGTGATGAGTCCAGACCCAATCGTCATCAAAGCCACACTCGACCCCAAATCGATGTATGACTCGCTCACCGAGCAACGAATCCACCTTGCACCGGTTGTCGATGCCAGCGGTCGGCTCATTGGCGTCATCACCGAGAAGGGTGCCCTGCGGGCGACTCTCTACAAACCGGCTTTGGACTCGGCGGGAAGACTGCTGGTCGCGGCAGCAGTGGGTGTCAGTGGGGATGTGGCTGCCACCACTGCCGGCCTGATCGAATCCGGTGTCGACGTGATCGTGGTCGACACCGCTCACGGACATCAGCAACGGATGATCGATGCGCTGAGGGCCGTTCGCTCTGTCACGGACAGTCATCCTGTCGTTGCGGGCAATGTCGTGACGGCATCCGGCGTGATCGACCTGATTGACGCTGGGGCCGACATAGTCAAGGTTGGTGTTGGACCTGGCGCAATGTGCACAACCAGGATGATGACGGGTGTCGGACGACCTCAGTTCTCGGCGGTGCTCGAATGTGCTGAGATCGCTCGGTCTCGGGGCAAACATGTGTGGGCCGATGGGGGAGTACGGCATCCACGTGACGTGGCCTTGGCCCTCGCGGCTGGTGCGTCAAGCGTCATGATCGGGTCATGGCTTGCCGGCACCTACGAATCGGCCGCCGATGCCTTGAGGGACTCCGACGGCCGTCTCTACAAGGAAAACTACGGGATGGCGTCCAAGCGTGCCGTGCAGCAGAGATCCGCCGGTGAGTCAACGTTCTCGCGAGCGTTGAAGGAGAGATTCGAGGAGGGCATTTCGGAGTCCCGGATGTATTTGGACCTCGAAGCCCCCAGTGTCGAAGACATTGTCGATCGAATCGTCTCCGGTGTCCGATCGGCCTTCACTTATGCCGGAGCACGGACCATCGACGACTTTCACGAACGAGCCGTCATCGGGCTGCAGTCGTCAAGTGGCTACACCGAGGGCACTCCGATCACCCAAAGTTGGTAGCGCAGAGCTTTGATCCAACAATTCATCACTGATCTACCCAAGACCGAGCTCCATGTTCACATCGAGGGCACCCTCGAGCCTCAGATGATGTTGGAGCTGGGGACACGCAACGGCTTCGACCTCCCCTTCGAGGACGTCGACGGCGCCGTTTCCGCTTACAACTTCACCAACCTTCAGTCGTTCCTCGACATCTATTACCAGGGCGCAGCTGTCCTCCAGACTCCTGAGGACTTCTACGATCTGATGTCCGCCTACTTGTCTCGGGCCGCAGACGACGGAGTTCGCCATGCTGAGATCTTCTTTGACCCCCAGACACACACAGACCGCGGTGTTGGGTTCGGAGTGTTCATGGAAGGCTTCCGCGCTGCCATTGCCGATTCGAGTGAACTCAGCGCCAGCCTGATCCTCTGTTTCTTGAGACATCTCAGTGGAAACGACGCCCTCAAAACCCTCGCCACCGCAGAAAGCCACCTGGAAGGTGTGGTGGCGGTCGGACTCGACTCATCCGAGGCGGGAAATCCGCCGGAATTGTTTTCCGAAGCCTACGACCTGGCACGGGAGTTTGGTCTTCGGGCAGTGGCCCATGCCGGTGAAGAGGGACCACCTGAGTATGTGGCAAAGGCTCTCGATGTCCTCGGAGCCGAAAGGATCGACCACGGGGTGAGGGCTCTGGAAGCTCCGCTATTGGTCGAACGGCTTCGCCGTCACCAAGTCCCACTGACTGTGTGCCCTCTCTCCAATGTCGCGCTCAACGTGGTCGACAGTCTCGTTGACCATCCACTACCGGCCATGATTGAGGCAGGGCTCCTGGTGAGTGTGCACTCAGACGACCCGGCCTATTTCGGAGGCTACGTTGGCGACAACTACCAGGGTCTTCACGACTCACTCGGGTTCGGCACGCAACAGCTCGCTGATCTGGCACGCAACTCGATCAGCTCGTCGTTTCTCGACCTGGAAAAGAAACATGCTCTCCTGCTCGAGCTGGACCAAGTGGTCGCCCAGCACGCGTCATAATTCCGAGCACACGCTTAAGTCGGGTTCAACTCAGTTCCACTCCCGACCCTCGGGTGACCGTGCCGATCACCCTCGGATCATGACGACGCGTCGCAGCCATGACATCTCGAGCAGCCGTAGGATCGACTACCAGGCAAAAGCCAATACCCATGTTGAAGGTTCGCCACATGTCGGCCTCGGTGACTCCGCGACCTTCCACGAGGGCGAAGACATCGGGACGGTCCCACGACGTCACGTCCACCATGGCCCCGACCCCTTCTGGAAGTGTCCGAGCGAGGTTCTCCGCTAGACCTCCTCCGGTGATGTGGGCAGCGCCATGCACCCCACCGGTCTTCACCGCGGAGAGAACATCGGGTGAATAGATGACAGATGGCTCCAGAAGCTGGACCTGGTATTCGTCGATTGAATCCCCGAAGACCGATCGGATGAGAGAGAACCCGTTTGAGCGGAGGTTCGGAGACCTGAGCCCAATGACGAGATCGCCAATGACCACCCGACTCGGTCCCAGATCCTCGCCCTTGTCGACAACTCCCATCACCGCACCGGCAAGGTCAATCGAATCTGTCTCCATGACGCCGGGGTGCTCAGCAGTCTCACCACCGAGCAGTGGGCAACCAGCGAGACGGCACGCGGCCGCAATCGAGGCAACGATCTCAGCGTCACGAGACTCATTCAGCGCCCCGACCGCCATGTAGTCGACAAAACCAATGGGAAGTGCTCCCACTGCGGCGAGGTCGTCGACACACATCGCAACCAGGTCGTGGCCGACTCCGGCCCATCGATTCGATCGGCGGGCCAGCTCCAGCTTGGTGCCCACACCATCGGTTGACATCATCAGGATCGGTTTCACGTAGCCGTCGGGTATTTGCACGCCCGCTGCAAAACCTCCAAAGGTGCCGACAACGTCGTCGGCCCACGTTGCTGTCACGGCTTCTGAGATGTTGTTGACGTGCCGTGTGGCGGCATCAAGGTCGACCCCGGCCTCCCGGTACGAGGTCATGAGCGCTCGAGTTGGTACTTGTCCGTGCTCGCCGGGAGTTCGGTCGGGTAGTTGCCGGACAGACAGGCCGTGCAGAAGCCGGCGTCGGCAACACCCGTCGCATCGAGAAGGCCTTCGAGCGAGAGGTACCCGAGAGAGTCGGCTCCAAGATGTTCCCTGATTTCCTCGACTTCCATGTGGGCTGCGATGAGTGAGGAGCGATCGGCGGTATCCATCCCGTAGAAGCATGACCATCGATAAGGAGGAGAGGAGATTCTGAGGTGGACCTCAGCAGCTCCGGCATCACGGACCATGGCAACAAGCTTCCGCGTGGTGGAGCCTCGGACGATGGAGTCATCGACAAGAACCACCCGCTTGCCTGCGACCGCCTCGGGAATCGGGTTCAGTTTCAGCCTGATTCCCTGGTCGCGAAGCATCTGGGTCGGCTCGATAAAGGTGCGTCCCACGTACCGGTTCTTCACCAGGCCGTCGGTGTAGGGGATTCCGCTGGTAGCTGCGAAACCTTGGGCAGCAGGTATGCCCGACTCAGGGACGGGGACGACGACGTCGGCGTCCACCGGATGCTCGCTGTGGAGGATGCGCCCCATCTCGGAACGGGCGGCATGGATACTTCTTCCGTACATCTGACTGTCCGGTCGGGCGAAATAGACGAACTCGAAAACACAAAGTCCTGGCTTCACGGTTTCGAACGGGTAGTAGCTCTGCACACCGGTGGCATCGATCACGATCATCTCGCCCGCGGCCACCTCCCGTACAAAGGTGGCGCCGACCAGATCAAGTGCTGACGTTTCGGAGGCGAGTACCCATCCTCCCTCGTCAAGAGATCCGAGACAGAGCGGACGGAAACCGTTCGGATCACGTAGCCCGACCATCCGACCTTGATCCATGATCACCAGCGAGAAGGCTCCCTTCCAGGTCGGAGCCACTTCCATGAGCGCCAATTCCAGTCCCCGCGAATCGGAGCGCTCGTCATCGATTGCTCTGGCGAGGCCCTCCGCCATCAGATCAGAGTCCGTGGTTGCTCCGGAAACGCCAAGGTCATCCGCCAATTCGGCGGTATTGGTCAGGTTGCCGTTGTGACCAAGTGCGATGCTGGTGTTGCCGACCTGACGATGCGTCGGTTGGGCGTTTTCCCAGCTATTGGAGCCGGTCGTCGAGTAGCGGGCATGACCGATGCCGAGATGACCGTCGAGCCCGGCAAGGGCAGGTTCGTCGAAGACCTGGGCGACCAGACCGAGATCCTTGAAGACGGTGACAGTCTCACCGTCGGAGGTAGCGATACCAGCCGATTCCTGGCCGCGATGCTGGAGGGCAAAAAGGCCAAAGTAGATCAGGTGGGAGACGCGTTGGTTCGCGGAGTACACGCCGAAGACCCCACAGGCCTCGTGGGGGCCGGAATCGAGCAGTGTTATCGCCTCAGCGGACACACTCTCATCGTAGGGGTGTGTGCCAGGCTGACCCAGTTCTGCTCAGTGAGTATTTGAGAAAATATCGCGGTAGAGCGCAGCGAGTTGGAGATAGTGGTCGACCCCTTCGTCAGCCTGACCTATCTCCTCTTCGGTCAGGTCGCGCACCGGCGCCGCCGGAGTGCCGATGCCAAGAGTCCACGGTGGGATATGTTTCCCTTCTGTCAGCACAGAACCTGCCCCAATCCAGGCGCCTTCGCCCACTGTGGACCGGTTGAGGACTATCGCTCCGATCCCAATCAATGACCGGTCACCGAGGGTTGCGCCGTGAATGACTGCGGAATGACCAATCGTGACTCGATCCCCGATTTGACATGGCAGATCCTCATCGCAGTGAAGAACGGCGTTGTCTTGAACATTCGACTCCTTTCCGACGACGATACGGGCCAGTTCGGCGCGAAGGACAGCCCCAAAGAGCACGAAGCTCCCTGCACCGACAGTGACGTCTCCATATATATGGCTACCCGGGGAGATGACGGCCGACACATCGATCCGTGGCTCAGGTATCCGGGGGCCCTTCAACCGTTGGCCTCGGCGCTGAGCGAGTCGATTCGCGTCTGGACGAGATCCGCTCGTGTCCAACCCCTGGCTAGGAGGGTGAGTTGTTCGTCTTCCAACTCGGCGATGAGCGCCGGGAATCCGCTGATCCCCCAATTTCGGGCCCGGGAGAAGTCGGCCCAAGCGCGCTTTTTTGCCTCTGGTGTGTCGAGGTCGGCGCGAAAACGGGCGGCATCGACGCCGTGGGGAGCGGCGATATCTGTGAGTACGTCGAAATCCGTGATATCACGCCCCTCCGCATAGAAGGCGTGCTGAACCTCGGTGAAATAGTCGAGTGTCGACGGCTGATGTGATTCCCTGAGGAGGGTTACGGCAACGGCCGCTGGTTCCGTGTCGTAGAGCCATCCGTCTCGACGGTCGAGAAAGTGGGTGTTGAACGGCTGTCCTGTTTTTTCGGCAATCTCGATCCAATGGCTGCGGAGGAAACCGGCCATGCGGTCTTCGAGTTCCTGAGCTGAGGGGCCGGGGCGGAGGCCCCCGACCACCACCTCAACGGGTAGCTCGGCGGAGAGAGTTTCGATTTCGGGGGCAAAACCCCAACACCAGGAGCACATCGGGTCCCCGACATAGATGAGTTTGGTGACAGGCGAGTCCATAGGGTCACATTATGGGGGCTTTCGAATTTGTCGGCCCCGATGTGTAAACCTCATGGAGTGGCGTCCGAGTCGACACAAGCGATTGAGTCTGCCTTCCGGGACTCCTATTCGTTGGTGCTCTCTGGCCTCTCGAGACAGGTGGGCGACATAGATCTCGCCGAGGAGGCCATCCAGGATGCTTTTGCTGAGGCGCTTCGCTCCTGGCCGGACACCGGCGTGCCCGCCAATCCCGGAGGTTGGATTGCGACGGTGGCCCGTCGCCGCGCCATCGACCGAATTAGACGTCAGACGACTTATGCCCGGAAGAAAGAGCTGCTCGTTTCGCTGGAAAAGGTTGAAGCCGAACGACCTCGAACCCCGATGTTGGGCGGAACAATCCGAGACGATCGGCTCCAGATGATTTTCGCCTGTTGCCACCCATCGCTGGACACGGACAAACAGGTAGCCCTCACATTGAGGACCCTCGGAGGCTTGACCACAAAAGAGATCGCTGACGCGTTCCTGGTGACCGAACCGACGATGGCCCAAAGACTGGTGCGGGCAAAAGCCAAGATCAGAGACGCTGGGATCCCTTTCCGCGTGCCCGATTCTGAAGAGATGCCCAATCGTCTCGATGCCGTTTTGGCTGTGGTCTACCTGATTTTCAATGAGGGCTACTTCGCGACGTCAGGGGACACGTTGGTAAGGGGAGAGTTGACCGAGTCGGCCATCGAATTGGGGTTTCTTCTCGATGGTCTCTTGGCCGGACACAGCGAAGTGATGGGTCTCCTCGCTCTGATGCTTCTCCAAGATGCCCGTCGCGAGGCCCGCGTCGATCTAAGGGGAGATGTTGTCCTGTTGCAGGATCAGGATCGGTCGAGCTGGGATCATGCCGAAATCGAGAGCGGTCTCGAGATCGTTGACCGCGCGGCAGGAGCGGGTTCGGTCGGTTCGTATTACGTCCAGGCCGCAATTGCAGCAGAACATTGCCGGGCGCTCATCTGGGAGGAGACCGATTGGCGGACAATTGTTGCCCTTTATGACCGTCTTTTGCCGGCGACGCGATCACCTGTGGTCGCCCTAAATCGCGCAGTGGCGGTTGGAGAGGCCTTTGGGCCGCAAGCAGGTCTCAACGCACTGTCGGGGCTCGATTCGGATTTGGATGGCTATCACGCTTTTCACGCGTCGCGCGGGGAAATGCTGAGAAGGTCCGGGGACATCGACGGGGCCAGACGGGATTTCGACAGCGCACTGAGCCTGGCTTCGAACAAAGCCGAACGTCGATTGATCGAATCGCGTCTCAAGGCTTTGTCCGGGTAGCGGTCCCTGAGATGACGCACAGATCGCCAAGGGGCGTTCGGTTGAGTGTCGAGGTCCTCTGGCTCAGTTCGCAGATCGGATCGCCAGAGACATCCCTAACCCCTAACCGGCGTGGAACTGCGATAGACCCTGCGCAAGACTTTCCGGGTCATCGGCGGAGAACCAACTTCGCCCATCCTCGCCCCATGAGCGCCACATGTCACTCGTTACTGCGGTAAAGGACACCCGATCAAGCAGACTCTGCACCGATCCGCCGTTGCTTGCCTCTTCGGTGGCTGCGTCTGCGACGGACTTCGGGTAGATCGCACACGTCACCTGACGAATACCGTGATCATCGACGGGGACTATGGGTAGGTCGTCCGCCATCTCCGTCAGATGGCGGAGTGTGCCGACTGTGACAAAAGGGTGGTCGACTGCAACAAGGAGGACATAGTCGGTGTCCGTTCTTGTCAGTGCCGTGGCGACGCCGGCGAGAGGCCCCTGAGCATGAACCGAATCTGGCCAACACTCCCATCCGTCCCGGTCGGGTCCGAGGAGAACCAAACGGTCGGAAACAGGTTGGACCGCCGAGGCAACCGCTTCCAACATCGTTGAGCCGCGGACGAGAACATCCGCCTTGTCTTGACCCATGCGAGTGCTGCGCCCGCCGGCAAGGACTGCGCCGAGAATCGAAGGTGTCACAGATCGAAGGCTAGATCAATCGTGCGCGTCCGAGGGTCGTGGCCAATGCACATTCACACATTGGGGGCGGCCTCAATCGCCGAGGGCGATGCCGAGATGACGGGCCGTCTCGAGCCAGGGATGATCGAGAGGAACCGACTTGACCTGCCCGGCAACCTCCTCGAGCGGCACGGCCGCCGTGGATTCGCCTCTTGCCGCCACCATC
>CAXMPK010000079.1:0-6767 GCA_964195405.1 uncultured Acidimicrobiia bacterium | reverse complement strand
CGATCGGTCCGACTAGCCGTTCTGAGTGGGCTCCGTGTTTCACCGCGCGGGCGTTGCCCGGCTCAGCTGGCGAAAGATTCGCCTGCCCTGTTACTTGATCGCCGATGTCAACCATGCCCATTTTGCTCCTCACCGTTGTGTTGTGGTTGACCGGCGGTGAGTTCTTCTAGTTTGGTTTCGGCTCGAGCTGCACGGGCTTCAGCGTCGGCCAATCTGATGGCCAGATCGTGGATCATCCACGCCGTCTCAGACATCGACTCACCACCGGCACTCTTCGAGGCGGGGCGGTCACGACGCAACCCAAGGATCTCCTCTTCAGAAACGGTCCACTGTTCGACACCGTCGCCGCGTTGGTGCTTCTCGCCGGTGGCGAGCTTTCCTGCCATCACCCAGTTGCGGATGGTGTTGCGGTGAACCCCAAGGATCTGTGCTGCTTCGCTCAACGTGACTCTGCCTTCGCTCATGCCAGATAGCTTGCCAGGGTGTACGTGGCGTGACGGTCCAAAGACTTACGGGCACGGTCATACCGGCGGGTTGTGCGAGGGTCGGCGTGGCCGACCATATCCTGGACATCGCGGAGAGGCACCCCAGCGTCGAGAGCCAACGTCACCGCAGTGTGACGCAGCGAATGAGGCGAAATGTGTTTAGTAATGTCCGCCGCTCGACTCAACCGGCGGATCGCCCGGGTTGCTTGGAACCGGTTCAAAGGCCCGCCGTCGTTCGCCAAAACCAGAAAACCATCAGTCCTCCCGCCGAGATGCTCATCGACCGCAGACAGAGTGCGCGGAGCAAGAGGGACCAGGTCACGTCGGCCGCCTTTGCGGGCCACTTTCAATACCCGATGGCCACGCTCCGACGACAGATCCGTCACATGCGCCGTGCACACTTCCGACACTCTCAACCCATTTAGAAGCAGCAAACAAACCAGAACATGATCACGAGGACTAGCCGTCTCGGCAGCGTCAAGAAAACGACGAGCCTCCGTCAAATCCAAACCGAGTGTTGGGGAGTCGTCACCGACTCGGGGCCGACGGACATGCACCGCTGGATCCCGCGTGACGTACCCCTCTTCATATGCGTATCGGAACAGTCCCGATATCACCGAGAGACGACGAGCAACCGACGACGAAGCAAGGCCTTCGACTTCAAGAGATCTTGCGTAACCATCAAGATGAACACGTTTGACGGCCAACGGGTCGATGCCCATTCGGGCGCACCAAGAAGTAAAACAGCTGAGATCGGATTGGTAGGCAGAACGGGTGTGAGCCTTGTCATACCCCAACAGAAACCCGACAGCCACCTCCCCGAACAGCCCCAATCGACTAATCGACAGGACAGAATCGTTTGGAAGTACCAAATGCGTCACAAAAGACCTCTACTTATATACCCAAGGTAGCACATAACAGACATTATGTGCTACCTGATATGGGCTCAAAACGAGCAACTGTTGTGCTGCTTGGGGCTGCAATTTAGGGGAACAATTGTGGAGAACACCCAGTGACCAGCCAACGCATTGTTTCCTCGACCAGGGTGCGATCAGTACAGGCACCGAAAAGCGTTGGTCTACTTGATGAAAAGGAGATTTCCGCCGCTCTTCAACTCGTGTTTGGCTCTGCCTATAGAAAAAAGGCGAGCGGGAGGTCTCCCTGGGAGCCTTTCTGATCGAGGCCGGACTCTCGGGTGGTCGTGATCATGCTCTGGCATGTCTCTTGGGCCTCAACGGACTCCGAGTATCGGAAGCGTTGGCTGCTGACATCACTGATATGGGAATGGAACGAGGCCACCACACTCTGCGAATAATACGCAAAGGCGGAAAGACGGAACTGATACCACTCGCTCCGCGCACCGCACGAACCCTTTATTTCGCAGTCGGAACCCGCGAAGACGGACCCATCTTCACCACCAGCGGCGGAACACGACTTAACCGACATCAGGCGTCGAGAGTCGTTCGGCGGCTCGCTCGACGAGCAGGAATCGAAAAGAGGATCAGCCCACACTCGCTTCGACACTCCTTCATCACTGCAGCCCTCGACGCAGGAGTACCACTCCGAGACGTACAAGAAGCAGCCTCCCACGCAGACCCACGGACAACAATGAGATACGACCGAGCAAGAAGGTCACTCGACCGACACGCCACCTACATCGTCGCCACCTTCGTCGCAGGAGCCTCCAGATGACCCAATAGGCCGCCCATAAGTGCCGTTATGTGCGGGGTTTAGGTGTCTGAGGTGAGCGCTTGTTTGAGTTTCGGGATGGTGTGTGTGGCGATCGCTTCGAAGGATGCGACCTGATCAGCGATGGTTGGGTAGTACATCCCGATCGAGCTGATACCCATTTGAACCGCCTGTTCAACGATATGTTCGAAGAGGTCGGTTGAGTCGTAATAGTTGATGCTGCCCCCACTTGCTCGGGAGTTGGCGTCGAACATCAGGTAGGAGTGTTCGAGGGTTCGTGGGTCACGTCCCAACTCGTTACAGAGACTGTCTATGACTTCGATTCGTTGTTGTGTTTCGGCTATTTGTGTTTCGATGTCAGCAGCGAAGCTGAGACTGTCCCAAATGTCGGCGTATTGGGCGGCGTGGCGCATCATTTTTGGTCCCAACGCTGCGATGGTTATTGGAGGTCGTGGCTGCTGAACAGGCCGCGGGTTCATATACGCCCCCTCCACGTTGTAGTACTCGCCTTTGAAGGTGGTCAGTTCGTTGGAGAGGAGCTGGTCGACGATTTGGACGTACTCGCCGAACCTGGCGACCCTTTCTCTGGCCTCCCAGTTGGGACTGCCCATCATTTCGTAGGAGGGGTCCGATGTCAGACCGGTGCCCAACCCGAGTTCCAGACGCCCACCCGAAATGTGATCAACCGTCAGTGCCTGTCGGGCCAGAAGCGCAGGATTCCGAAACGGAATCTGTGCAACAGATGTCTGTAGTCGAATATCAGACGTGTCGGCTGCGATCGCACTCAACACCGACCACATTTCGAACCATGGTCTCGGAGGATTTGTCCAATCCACGAAATGGTCGCCCATACCCGCAGCGTCCAACCCAAGCTCCTCAACATGGAGAAACCGACGGCGCACCTCTCCCCAAGAGCCTGCCGGAAGAATCAGGACATGAAACGTCAACGACTTAGACAACCTCTACCTCCCTGAGATCAGGCCCAAGCATGCCAGACACGACCCATCCGGGCGCACATAAGTGCCGTTATGTGCGGGCTTGGCGGAGATGGCTATTCGGCCGGAACGATGTTCTGGTTCATGTGGAACAGGTTGGTGGAGTCATATTCGGTTTTGACTTCGACCAGGCGGTCGTAGTTGGCGCCGTAGTTGGCGGCGGCGCGTCCTTGGTCGTCGGCTGCCATGAAGTTGATGTATCCGCCTTCCTTGGAATGAGGGGCTAGGGCTGCGGCATAGTTACGCACCCAGGCCGTGTTCGCCTCGTTATCCGCTGGGTCTTCCCACATGCCAGCGATCACCGGTGCGAAGGAGGCATCACGATGTCCGAACGCGGTGGCGTCGGATGCCACCCGGTGGCATGCACCGTTGATCGGGTAGAGGTGGACTGTCGACTGCATCGTGGGCACTTGGGGGCCGTGTTCGAGATGAACATCAACGGCGTCGTCGGTGATCTCGACCGCATAGTTCGCTTTCCAATAGTGTTGGAGTCCTGGAGGTAGCAAGGCGTCGAAGGCCGAGTTCAGAGCCGGGTATGGCGCTGGGCCGACATGTTCGGCAATTACCGGCGCCACATCGCGGAAGGGTTTGAGCACACTTTCAGCGTCATCCAGAGGTCCGGTCCAGCACGAGACGATCATGCAGAACGTGTCACCGTGACGGTCTTCGGGAATGAAGGGCAGCGGCGGAGCGATCTGCCAGCCAAAGAAACCACCGAACTTTTCGGGGGCGTCGGCAATGAACTCTCTGTACAGGTTCAACACATCTCGGGCCGAGTCCACCTCGAAAAACATAGGTCCGCCGTAGATCATGTCCACGGGGTGGAGTCGATATTCCAGATTGGTCAGGACACCGAAGTTGCCCCCTCCTCCCCGCACCGCCCAGAACAGATCTGAATTCTCGTCGTCGCTGGCGTGGACCAGGCTGCCGTCCGCAGTGACCACATCAACGGAAATCAGATTGTCCACAGACAAACCATGGCCACGAGTGAGATACCCGATCCCCCCACCTAACGTCAGCCCGGCAATACCCGTCGTCGAAATGATGCCGCCCGTCGTAGCCAGGCCAAAAGGATGAGTGGCGTGATCGAGGTCACCCCATGTAGCACCGCCCTGAGCACGAACTGTCCTGGCTTCAGGGTCGACCCGTATCCCTTTCATTGCCCCTAGATCAATAACCACGCCGTCGTCGTTGGTGCCGAATCCAGGCACGCTATGGCCGCCTCCCCTAATAGACAGGTCAAGTCCGCTGTCGGAGGCGTAGCGGACTCCGGCGATCACATCGGCATCATCTACAGCTCCGATCACCACCGCGGGACGCTTGTCGATCATGCCGTTATAGACCGAACGAGCCTCCCCGTACCCCTCATCCCCATCAGTGAAAACCTGGCCCCGTACCTGCTCACGCAACGAATCCAACGACATAACCCTCTCCTTCACATGGAAATTACCCTCTCCCGACGCAGCCTACATCTTGGTCGACCGCCATGCCCGCGATCCTCGGAGCATCTCTACCTGCGCCCATCACCCTGCGCCCCTGAATCACCTCATGGGCCGACATCGCCTCGGCGTAGTGTCACCTCCCAGCCGCCCATAACCGGCATTATGTACGCCTGACCTACCGCCCATAAACCGGCATTATGTACGCCTGAGCGGACCGCCCATAAGTGCCGTTATGTGCGTCGGTTGGTGCCTGCTGTAGCGTTTGAGAATCGTCAATCCAGAAAACCAACTCTTTCTCAGATGTACCAACTGCGGTGTTCTATTCCCATCTGACGTCAGACTTCCGCCCGCTGCGCTTGAGGGTGCGTCCATCGACGACCGAACGTACAAATGCCCCGTTTGTGACAACTTCGATATGTACGCCAAAGCTGACATGTTCTACGACAACGACGAGCTAACTCTCTACTAGAGCGCCCACCCGCCCATAAGTGCCGTGATTTGCTGCCTGAAGGAATGTGAGAGCTTCCGTGCCTTGGGGTGAGTGACATTCGTCTAACCAGGTAGCGTCTGGATGGAGTGAGCGACCACGGTTCCCATCGCCAAACGGAAATCGAGTCGATCAGCGCCGTCACGTTGGCGACTCACGACATGGCTCGTTCGTTCAACTTCTACACGTCGCTCGGTTTCGATCTCGACTACGGAGGACCCGAAGCCACCTTCACCAGCTTCGCCATTGGCGATGGCTATCTGAACATCATCGCCCAACCAGCCGACAGGCAATGGTTTTGGTGGGGACGACTCATCCTCTACGTCTCAGACACCGATTCCCTCTACCAACAGGCGATCCAGGCGGGACTATCACCAGAAGCACCGCCACGAGATGCCGAATGGGGCGAGCGATATTTCCACCTGACCGATCCCGATGGCCACGAACTCAGTTTCGCCACCCCTATAGACCCTCCTAAACACAGACCGGTCACCCGTAGGGGAACATAAGTGCGGTCTATGGCCCGGCTGAATTAGGGAATCTGTAGGCTGAAAGTCGTTCGGCGAAACCCGCGTGGAGGTTATCGATGCCCGATGAGATAGAGGTTTGTCCGGCGTCTGAACTGACATCTGGGCTGGTAGTCGGTGCCGGTCCTTGGGCGGTCGGAAACGCTAATGGTGACCTTTTTGCGGTGTCTCGTCGCTGTCGTCACCTATATGCCGACCTCGCAGACGGCACCATCGACGATAACGGCTGTCTGACCTGTCCATGGCACGGATCAAAGTACGACGTGAAAAGCGGGCGGATGATTCTGGGACCACAAGGCGGGTTCGCCAAGATTCCCGGTCTTGGCGTTGTGTACAAGATGATCACACGCGTACTGCCTCTTCGTCGCGGTCGTGTGGTCCGTCGCGATGAGGTCATTTACGTCGAGTAGACCTCATCGCGCCCCTCGATGGTCGCATTGATTCACTGAAGAATCGACTGGCTGTCGGCCCGATCCAGCCGCACATAAGTGCCGCTATGTGCGGCTAGATGGATGATTACGGTGAATGGCAATGGAGATCGATCCGGTTGAGTCTGTATTTAGGCATCGTCATGTCACACCTCCAGGCAGGCGATTCGCATTGCCGCTAAACCCACGGCCGCCGGCTAGCACTACTCAGATGCTTTCGTCGTCTTGTCGTTCCGTTCTTTTACGCCTCCAGCACGTATGCTCAACGCCAATGGACTTTTCCGAGATGGTTGTTGGCCATAGATACATGATCCGATACCGCCGCGGCGAAAACGTTGAGGACTACCCGCACGCGGTTTTTGAAGGATCGGGATATCTCCGGTTCCGTGAGGCGCCAGAAAGCGAACGGGAAATTGTGGCCGCGACGATGCCAACGTCTGGCGGACGACCTCTGCTCTTCGAAGTCACCGAGATAGTCGAGATAATCCCTCAAGACTGACACGGCAGAGCCCTCGCACGCGCACGTCACTCAGCGTTCCCCGACGGCTCCGTACGCGCTGCCAACCGGTCCCAGAAACTCTCCTGGTCCATCATCCGCCCTCCTTTTCAAGCGCCTGGTAAGTGAAGCACTCAACCGACACAGAAGATTCCACACCAGACTTGATCCTCGAATTGGACGCGCGTCTTAGCCGACAGAGACGCCCACGACCGGTT
>CAXMPK010000078.1:0-4462 GCA_964195405.1 uncultured Acidimicrobiia bacterium | reverse complement strand
CCAACGGTCACCGTTCGTCCATCGAGGTCGGGCAAACCATCTGCGGTAGTGCCGTCGGAGCCACCTCCTCCGCTGTCGTCGCCACAAGCGGCGACCACCAGAGCGAGAGCGGCAAGCAATGCAAATAGTCGTGTTGATTTTTTCATATGTGGGGGGTCCTCCTATCGAACCAGCATGAATCGTATCAAGGCATCGAGGTAGTAGGCGAACCGATTGGGGAGTTTCGATAGGCACTGGGACGTAGAATTGATTAGGGTCGCCGACCATGTGCGCGGGTCTGTTCCCGCTCGCACTTCTAAAGACGGAGGAAAGATGAAAATAAGCAAGCTCTTGGTGGCTGTATTCGCCTTGATGCTGATCCTCGCTGCATGTAGCTCGGACGATGGCGATGACGACACCGCCACAACCGAAGAGGCAGGCGGCGGCGGCGGCGATGGCGGCGGCAGCAGCGGCGACAAACTCGCAGCTGTAATCGCTGCTGACGTGGTCGTTTGCGGTGTGAACGATGGTCTGCCTGGATTTGGCGTCGTAGACGATGCCGGCGAATACAACGGTTTCGACGTCGACTTCTGTCGCGTAGTTGCTGCTGGAGTCCTCGGTGACGCCGACAAGGTTGAGTACAAGCCTCTGACCGCTGATGTTCGCTTTACCGCGCTTCAGTCGGGTGACATTGACGTTCTGATTCGGAACACGACTTGGACCGCCACCCGTGACGGTCAAGAGGGCGCGACCTTCTTGTTCACGACCTTCTATGACGGCCAAGGAATGATGGTTCCGGCCTCGACCGGATTCACCACGTTGGAGGACCTGGCAGACGCAAACATTTGCGTGCTGTCCGGTACGACAACTGAGTTGAACCTGACTTCAGTCTTCGGCGCTCGTGGTATCCCGTTCACAAGCGTTGTCTTCGAAGACAATGCCCAGCTGCAGCCCGCCTATGAGGCTGGCCAGTGTGAAGGATGGACCTCAGATGCATCCCAGCTGGCTGCGTTCAAGTCCTCAATCGAGGGCGCAGGCGGTGATGAGCAGTTCATCATGGCTGAGATCATTTCCAAGGAGCCTTTGGGCCCTGTCGTCTCTGATGGCAACACAAATTGGGCGCAGGCTGTGGAGTGGTCGGTCATGGCAACCGTTCAAGCCTGGGAGTTTGGCCTCGACTCAGGAAATATCAGTAGCTACAACGGTGACGACCCGAACATTCTGAACTTCATCGGTACAGATAACTTCAACCCCGGTCTCGGACTTCCATCCGACTTCGCGGTACAGGTTGTTACTCAGGTCGGCAACTACGAAGAGATCTTCGATGCGCACATTCCTGCCATCGGACTCTCGCTTGAAGGCAGTCCCAACAACATCTGGACCGACGGCGGTCTGATGTACGTTCCGCCTTACCGCTAGAACGAAACGACTGTTGTGAGGGTGGCCGTAAGGCCACCCTCACCACCTTGATAGCTCAGGAATGACCACAGAGACCCAAGAACCGCAACGTCGAGAACTCGCGCGTCCGCCCTTCTATCGTGACGTCCGGGTTATCCGCATCGTCGGCCAGGCACTTGCGGTGCTGGTCGTCATCGGAATCGTCTACTGGCTGGTAAACAACCTGCTTTCCAACATGGACAGGTTGGGGATTTCGACGTCATTCGATTTTCTGTTCGGGCCCACCAACACCGCGATCCCGTATCACGGGTCGTTCGACCCCAGGTCCCCGGTCTGGCAGATGGTGCTGATCGGGGTCAAGAACACCTTCCTCGCTGCGTTCTTCGGGATCATCCTGGCCACCATCATGGGTGTTGTAGTTGGTGTGTCCCGTCTCTCGGAGAACTGGCTCGTGGCCCGACTCGCAACCTTCTATGTCGAGTTGTTCCGAAATATCCCACCGCTGGTCATCATCATCTTCTTCGGTGCGGCAGTGTTCACCGCCGGACCCTTCCCGATTTTCTCCGAGAGCTGGGAGTTCAACTTCCCGGCAACTGACAACAACCTCTTGATTGTCAATAACGATCGGTGGGGGATACCTGGTTTCACTCAGACCAGCAACCTGCTGCTTTTCTATGTGGTCATCGCAATCGGCGTCATTGGTGCCATCTGGGTGTGGCGACGTCGCACCAAGAACTTCGAGCGTACCGGTCAACCGCACCATCGTGTTGTCTGGTCGCTTGGCGTTCTGCTGCTGGCGTTGATCGTCGCCTATTTCGCTGCTGGCCAGCCTCTCGAGATCTCCTGGCCGGTGATCTCAGGGAATCGAAGACGTATTGATGGTGGCTTCATCATCAACTGGGGGTGGATGTCGGTCACGATCGCCCTCGGCCTCTACACCGCTAGTCGTTTGGGTGAGATCATAAGGGGTTCGATCCTGGCTGTGCACCGGGGCCAGTCCGAGGCGGGCAATGCCCTTGCGTTGTCGGCTTTCCAGAGATACAGATTCGTGATTCTTCCCCAGGCCACTCGTATCGCCCTTCCACCCACGATCAATCAGTATCTCAACCTGGTCAAGAACACCTCTTTGGGCACCGCAGTTGGGTTCGCCGAGATCACGGCGCTTACCAAGACGTCGGTCGGAAACGGTCGCCCGGCTTTCCAGTCATTCATCATTGTGATGGGGGTCTATCTCGTCTTCTCGTTGACAATTTCGCTGGTCCTCAATGTTGTTAATCGCAGACTCGAATTGGAAACCAGATGACAGTCGTGGCACCCGCGCCCCCTCGTGAGACCAGCTTGGACTGGGTCAAGAGAAACCTGTTCCGGAATTGGTGGTCCGGGTTGATCACAGTCATTTTGCTGCCGTTGTCGTTGTATCTCGGTTACCGCGCATTGCGGTTCTTTTTTGTCACCGGTCAATGGGACGCAGTGCGGGTCAATCTCACACTCTTCATGCAGGGCACATTCCCACGCGATGAACAATGGCGCCTCATCAGCCAGATCGTGATCTTTGCCCTGGCATTTGGTATTGGGCTCGGCACAAACTCCGCTGCGTCGCATGACCGCGCTGACGATGCGGGCCTCGAAATCGAGAACGGAAGCATCGCCGGAACGCTGGCCCGGATGTGGTCACTGGTCGCTTTCATTGCTCTTCTGCTGTTCTTTGCCACCACCGACGATGTCGGTGACTTCATCAATCCGTTCCTTGTTGTTGGTGGGGCGATAGTTGCAGCCGCAATTGGATACCAAGCACGTCGCCTGCCCAGGCGGTTCAGGAATGTGGGATGGGTCCTGACCATGACGTTTCTGGTCATTGGATTTCAGGTCGTGTCCGGTTTTGACGCTGGCGGTTGGGTGCCGTTGAGCATCGTTTACGGCAGCGTCGCTTTTGGTGCTGTCCCGGTGGAACGCTTCGACTCCACTTGGGTCAGGTTGCTCCTCCGTCTGGTCGCCTTGGCGGTTGTGGTTTTCGCCATTCGAGCCATATACGCGGCCGTGGACTCCCCAGGAATCGGGTGGGACGTTTGGTCCGGTCTTCACCTGACGTTGATGGTCTCTGCCATTGCCATCGTGTTGGCGTTTCCGCTCGGCCTACTCCTGGCCCTCGCCCGACGATCAACGTTGCCAGCTCTACGGGTGATGGCGACCGTCTACATCGAGGTGATCCGCGGTGTGCCACTGATCACACTCCTGTTCATGGGTCAGTTCATCCTCGGCTTCTTGTTGCCGGCCGGCACCGTTCTCTCAGCTGTTTCGAGAGCTATTGCTGTAATGACTCTTTTCTCGGCGGCGTACATGGCGGAGATAGTTCGTGGTGGCCTCCAGGCCTTGCCCCGAGGCCAGACCGAAGCCGGTCAAGCGATGGGAATGGCGCCACCGACCATCATGCGCCGAATAATTCTTCCTCAGGCCCTGACTGCGGTTATTCCAGCGATGGTTGGCCAATTCATCGCCCTCTTCAAGGACTCCTCGCTGCTGTCCATCATTGCTATTCTCGAATTTCTTGGTGTCCGCAAGATCATTCATGCCCAGGCTGATTTCCGGTCAATAGGATTTGCGGAAACCCTTGTTTTCGTTGCCATAGGCTATTGGGCGTTTGCCTTTGCGATGTCACGTGAGAGTCAGAGATTGGAACGTAGATTGCGAGTAACCAGATGACTTCAGAACAGAACCAAAGTGTCTATTCCGATGCAACTCAGGCTAAGGGCGAGGCTGTCATCGAGTTGACCGATGTTGACAAGTTCTTTGGAGATTTCCAGGCCTTGGCCGACATCAACATGAACATTGGTGCGCAGGAGGTGATTGTGGTCATCGGACCGTCTGGCTCCGGCAAGTCGACCCTGATTCGTTGCATCAACCGTCTGGAAAAGCACGACCGCGGGACGATTGTTGTAGACGGCATCGAGCTGTCTGATGACATCAAGAACATCCAGGAGATCCGTCGCGAGACCGGGATGGTCTTCCAGTCGTTCAATCTCTTCCCACATCTCACAGTCATTGACAACATCACATTGGCGCCTCGCCAGGTCCGTCATGAGTCGAA
>CAXMPK010000077.1:0-11580 GCA_964195405.1 uncultured Acidimicrobiia bacterium | reverse complement strand
CACCGGGACGGCGGACGTGACCCGACCGAACTGGTCTCAACAGTTCAACCGGCGAACACCGCCCAACCGGTGGAAACCACCAACACCATTCTCTCCCAGCCGGTTATGGGCGCGCTGATGCGGGGTGCGATGGAGGTCGTTCTGCTGGCAGGTGCGAGCCTGGCCAACGCGTATTGCAGAGAGGACCTGGCTGAGGGTCAGCGAGTAGGTTGGCTCGGGCTATCGATTTACAGGGGCGCTATGGGCAATCGGATTAGGACGGCGATACTCACATTGGGGGCCATCATTACGATCTTGGGCGTGTTCGCACCATGGCTAACAGTCGTCTTGCTACGTGGTCCAGCCCCGACCTCCGCAGCCTCGTAGTGGACCTCGGATTCAGCGTGAACGGAGCTTTCGACCTGGCAGTGCGCTTTTGGGTTCTGATACCCATCCTGATGGCACTCTCGATGGTTGTTGGTTGGCTCAACTTCACGCTTAGCAGCTCAATACTTGGCATATTGGGCGGTCTGTACGCAGGGGTGGTTTCTTTCGTCGTTACCCAGGCTCCCAACATCAATCTGTTCAGCATCGAGTCGGGGGTGTATTTGACTCTGGTCGGATCGGCCGTCGTGCTCGTCACTTCGGTCTGGGGACTCTTCCGACGAGGCCCATCAGCTCAGTGAATCGACAGGATCACTCTCCTGACAGACCCGTGGACAGGGCGCCGGATGACGCCATTTCAAACGACAAACTCACCCGTCGGAATCCTTCGATTGAGTCATCTAGTCAGGTACCTGGCGGCTTAGGCATGCGTCGAAGAGGTCGTTCAGTTGCTGGCTTTCGATGTGGCTGCCGATGGCAACGATCTCGCTGAGTCTGGGGCGCTCTCCCCAATCGTCGAGCTCGACGATCTGGGTGCGGCCTCCTACCACCTGAAGCGCGAGACGGGTGTTCGGCGAGTCGGTGGCGTAGATGAGACCCTTGCAGCGGTATACAGATTCGGGGAGTTCTCGCTGCACCATGCGACGAAGGGCGTCGAGTGAGAACGGTTCCGTGGTTCGATAACTCCAACGATCGAAAACAGGGGCGAGAGCATCAGAATGGTGACGTTGCTCAACGCCCATACCATCCGCTTGTGCGGCGGTCATCGCTCCTGAGTCGAATCGGCCCGTACCGAGCAGAATCTCCAAGGGAACGTCGCTGTACCTGGTCTCGATGATTCGCACCGGTTGTTTGTGTAGTCCTATCCATTCCCTGATTACCTCGACGTGTTCTGAGCCGACGAGGTCGGTCTTGTTGAGCACAACAAGGTCAGCGAAACCGATCTGGCGCAGCTTCAACACATTGAGACGATCGTTCTCCCCGTCGGCAAAAATTCCAACAGCGTCGATGACACATGTGACGCTGTCGAGCCAGAGCAGCCCCTCGTACCGCGGACTCAGGAACGTCATCACGATTCCTTCTGGGTCCGCGATCCCACTGGCTTCCAGGATCACGTAGTCGATCGCTTCCTCGCGGGTCAGCAACTGCTCAAGTGATTCGACAAGATCATCGCGAATCTCGCAGCACACACAGCCGTTGGTGAGGCTGATGGTGTTCTGCTCTACTCCAGCAACCAACTCGGCATCGATATTGATAGCTCCAAAATCATTGACCAGCACACCGACCCGAAGGCCGTGGTCCCCGTTGAGGATGCGGTTGAGCAGCGTCGTCTTCCCAGCACCGAGGAAGCCAGTCAAAAGCGTGACAGGGACGGGATCACGCCCCGGTATGGTCAGCGGGTCGGTGCGCGGCGCAGGGACGAGTATCGAAGGAGGCTGTCCAGTCATGATGTCCTCGGAGGAAGGGGACGCGGCGCCATGATCCGGCGACTCGTACGATTCACGTCGTTAACTGATCATTTGTCGGGAATCTCGATGCCGCGTTGTTTCAACATTTCTCGCGGATTGAGCGTGATGCCGGGCCACGTCTGAGTCAGCCCACGCTTGGCATCAGAAGGCCAGTAGAGATCCGGGTCGATCTCCAGATCACGCACCCACTGCTCCTGTTGGTCTTCACGTGGAAGTCTCGGTGTCGGCATAGAAATCGATTCCGGGAGGTCTGCGCCAGGCGGCACGAACCAACGCGGGTCCATCGAGGCCGGCGCCGCGTTCTTGGGAATCGCTGCTTCACGCGACCAGATGGCGTCCTTGGTCACGTTGATAACCTGGACATCCGGGCCGCCAAACTGGAACAACCCGTCATAGTGCGCTCTGACCTCTGCAACCGACTCAGAATGCAACGCCGGGCCACCACTCTCGTAATGGTTGATGACCGCCATCCGGGGCTGAACCTCGTTGAACAGGTAACCCGAGGCGTAATACAGCGTGTGGTAGATGTCGATGGTGTACTCCCAGAGTTCGGCTGGTGCTCCAACCTTGAGTCCCGAGAGGAAAGGCGTGTCGATCGTGCCCTCTGACACGAAAACGTCAGCTCCATTTCCGTATTCGGCGGACAAAACGTCCGGTCTCCCGTCTCCGGTCCAGACAAAGGATAAGTCAGCGTCCTCCCAGTCCAGGCGGTAAGCGGAGGCGCCGTCCTTGACATGGCTTCGCGGCCAATGGCGTACGGTCACACCTTCTTGGTCGTAACAAATGCCGTTGCGTTCCGTCCAGTCGAACTCAGTTACTTCGGTCTCATAGCCGTCGCCAATAGGGCCGGCGTTGAAGTTCTCGCGGTGCCAACGGGTCATCTCTTTCATGCTGTCGATCATGTACTGAGTACCGAGTTCGGGCGTTCGTCCCGACGGCCCGTAGATCCTCAGCGGAGTGAATCCCCCTAGGAACGCGCGGAAAGCGTAGGTGAGCGGCAGGTCCGCGTAGTGATCGACGTGAAGATGGCTGATGAAGATGTCATTGACCAACGCGATCGGGACCTGCATGGCGATCACGTTTCGGATGCTTCCACCACCCAAGTCAAAAAAGAAGCGACGCGGCTGGGCCGTACCGTTGCCCAACTCGACCAGCATGCAAGTGCCCGACTGCTCCTGGGAGACCGGGAATGGGGTGCTACCCATGAACGAGATTCGCATTTCGTTCTTCGGGAGGACTTCCGTTCCGGGCGCATAAAAATTGCGGTTCTTGATAGCGGGCCAAGGTTGGTAGTAATCGGGCAAGCTGATACCCCCGCCAGGCCGAGGGCCATAGGGGTTCTGTGGAGCTTTCCTATCTGAATTTTCGACGGGCACGGACAGCCTCCTTCATGTGATGCTGTGAACCTAGTTCGCTCAACGCCCTCCGGCGACCGACGCGCTCCGCGGACGGCCCTCTTTGAGTGGTGTCATCGAACCACAGCTACTGGAGCCCTGTGAGCCGCACAAAATGCCGGTTGTGTGCAAGTGCTGCTGCAAAGCTTGACGAGGTGGATGATCTGACGATCGGAGAATTCGAGATAGCCCGGGTTGCCGGAGAATTGATCGAGATCCTCGCGGTCATCGTGATCGGGGTTGCTGTGGTGGTGTCGGTGCTGGGCGGACTGATTGTTCGCTTTCGTTCCGACGGAGCTGCGGCGTTCAAGACGTTCAAGCTTTACATAGCCCGGGGCCTGCTCATCGGACTCGATCTCCTGATTGCCGCTGACATTATCAACACCGTCGTGCTCGAAGCGACGCTTGAGAATGTGGCGATTCTCGGGCTTCTGGTGCTGATCAGAACATTCCTGAGTTGGAGCCTGGTATTGGAGATGGACGGTAAGTGGCCCTGGCAGGTTCCGATCGATGCGGCTTACGACTGAACCGCACATAACGGCACTTATGCATCACTGGTGAGGGATACATATTGCCGGTTATGGGCGCGCTGAACGACCGTTCTTGAGGCTCGAGGAGAGTTAGTGGTCTGTTTGTTCTGTGTTGGGGGCGGGCTGATTTCGGGTCATCAGGGTTGTGACGCTGACCACGAGAACCCAGGCAGGTAGTCCGATTCCGAGGTAGCTAGTGACGGTTGGGACCACGAGCAGTGCTGCGCCGACCAGGTAGCCGAGTATGGCGAGCCATCTCGGCAGGACACCGGTGCGAAGGATCAGCGCCGAGGTGATAATGACAAACACTGCCTGGAAGCGTGGGGCCACCACCACAATCAGGGCGGCTCCTGATCCGGCTGCGAGCGTTCCAGTTCCTTGGGTGATTCGCCCGTCCGGCTGGAGGTTCAGAGCGATAGCGGGAGCTGCAAGAAGGGATGCGCCGACAAGCCAAACCGCTAGGTAAAGGGTCGCCGACCCGGTGAACACAGTTGAGAAGAACCGGTCTTCTTGATCGCCGATACGCCGCCGAACCACAGCCACAAACCACAAGAAGGCAATCGATGAGATAGCCGCCAGGTTCAAACCGAGGACCAGGTCTGTGTTTGTGAACCATTCAGTCAGTTCCGCGTCCGAGAGTCCAAAATCCGGAACCTGCGAGAACACCGACAGTGCCCAAACTGTCAATCCCGAGTACACGATTCCCGCTACTGCGGCGGACTCAATCGACCGCAGATTGCTTCGGGACCCACCCGTCCCGTCGAGAGAAGGAATCCCAACACTCACAGTCCACCCCACCTGCTCATCAACGTCATCGCCACTTAGTCTGGCATGCAAGTCCAGCCCCGCCGCGCTATCCGACAGCAACAATGGGCGACGACCCAACCCCGACAACAACCCCCACATAACGCGCTCTTCTGCTGTATTCGTGGGTCAGTTTCGGCTTGGGAGTCGTGGTGGGTGGCTGCCGAGGGCGAGTAGTGCGAGGGCGATGAGGGGTTGGGGGCCTCGAAACCCGTAGGCGATCCGGGTGAGCAACCGGATTTTGGTGTTGGTCGATTCGATGAGTCCTTGGGGGAGGCCGTGGTCGAGGTTGGCGTCGATCGCTTCACGATGTTTCGTGACCCTCTTGGCGAGATGGACGAAGGCTGGGAGCTGTGATCGGCGAGCCCAGATCAGCCACTGGCCGAGCGCTGTCTTGCCTTCTTCTCCTTTGACCCTGAACACGTAGCGGAGTCCTTCTTTGAGAAGGTATGCCCGTCACAGCCTCGGATCGGTTTTGGCGACCCAGTCGAGCTGTTGTTGTTGGCGGGGGTTGAGATCGGCGGGGTTCATCCTGTCGACGGGAGCGACTCGGTACTGTTATTCGACGAGGCGGATGGACTGTTTGGTCAGCGGACCGACATTGGGAGGATGTGACCGGATGACCATGAACTTCGGTGACGACAACCCGTTGGAGGCTGACTGGGAGCTGACCCACGACGCTGCCCACCAGGCCGGGACGACCTTGTCTGGGAGGCCCTTGCTAGGGAGGCAGACGATCAGGGGCGGATCTGGGTGAGGTGTACGTGTGGTGCGAGGTTGTTGTTGGAAGACTCAGTCGACGATCAGGATTCCTAGTTGGAGGTTTCAGTAGTCGTTGATCCTGATCCCGTCATTGCCCTGGCCCCCATAGGGTCAGTTGTCGATGCCGCCACTGGATCTGATGGCCTCGGGACTGCAACATTCGATGACGATCGGACATACCGATACCGGCTGTCGAGAGTTTGGGATGACACGCTCCCCCGTATTGCTTGGTGCATGCTCAATCCGTCGACGGCTTCAGCCTTCCGGTTGGACCCGACCGTCCGCCGGATTATCGGATTCTCACGGTCGTGGGGATACGGTGCCGCCGAGGTGGTCAACCTGTTCGCCTGGAGGACTACGCATCCGAAAGAGCTACGAACCGAGACCACCGATCCCGTTGGCCCGCTGAACGATGTGGCCATCGTGGAAGCTGGCAAGGCCGTAGATGTGATCGTTGCCGCGTGGGGTAACCACGGTGTGATGCAGAATCCTTTAACAGGGGTTTCTAGGGACGAGGAAGTGAAGGCGCTCTTTGCGAAGAAGAATCCATCTCTGGACTACCTTCGACTGACCAAGAAGTCCCAGCCGGGACATCCGCTCTACATCCCCTCAACTACGTCACCCATACCCTGGCATTGACCACTATCGGTTGGGCGAGTCGATCGGCTACACCCCGCCCTGGGCGATCGCTACTCGTCGGTTCCACCAGCCGTGTAGTACATCCTGGCGAGGATTCGAGGGCTTCTACTGATCGACAGCGAGAGGCCAATGAGCTGGCGTTCGTCGACAGGCAGTGAATGTCGGTTGAGTTCCTTCTCGACTCTTGAGTCGATCGGAAACGAGTTTCCTCCAACGCAGTCACGGATGAACACGCTGAGGGTCTTCCAACCCGATGCCTGGTGGTCACTGATGATGGCGTCTAATGCCCTGGTCGGGTTGCGGGGCGTGGACGCCTTCTCGACTGACCGGAGCTGGTTCGCATAGTCATCCATGGTCAGGTCCCGGTCCCGGAGAATCTCTCCCATTTTCGCCAGCCGACCGCTCATCCAATTCGAACGGAGACCCTGATACCCGGGCATGTCCGGCACGAAGTTCGACATGTTGCGGTCAGCACCGTCTACGAACAGTGTCGGGTAGTACTTACGGATGTGGGTACGTTGCCCGTCCAAGTTCATCTCCCCGTACAGGGTGGTGATAAAGAACCACTCGTCTGCGGTGACCCGACTCGGGTCGGCCCATGGCAGCGGATCATCGTCACCGTCGAGCCAGATACGAAGTTCCCCGTCTGTGTCCTCATCGTCAAACAGTTCACTGCTGTATCGGACTTCGAGTTCCTCGGCTGCCGAACGGAAACGGTCGATCAGATCAGTAGACGTCGCCATGAGAGGAAACCTACTCCCCGGAGGTGACAGGAAAGGTTCCGACCGAATCACATCACACAGGTTCGCTGGCCCGCTCCGCTCGGCCCTCCCGAGCGTGTAACGACGATGTCGTTCCCTCCTCTGGAAGGGCGGTTGAAGTCCCTCCTTGTCTCACCGGATCGGCATGCTTTTTGGTCCACGCCTGGTCCAAACGTGAACTATCCAGGGGGCCATCTCTTTGATACGCACCTCCATAGAAATGGCTACTTCTACCTAGCCAAACCCCTCCTCCCCCAGGTCAACGATTTGCACCTGAACGGGCTTTTAACCCGAAGGTTGTGGGTTCGATTCCCACGGGACCCACTGAGTGAATCAGCAGGCGACAGTTGAGAATCCGCCGACTTCGCCTGCAGGCCCGGAGACAAGGTTCACGGCGATTCGCAAACGGAATGCAAACCTACTGGCCGAACCCTCGTTCTATCGCCTCCGCCGCCTGCTCCACCATTCCCTCGCGCACATGCTGGTAAACGCCCATCGTGAAAGCCGGTGATGCATGCCCAAGGACCGCGGAAACGACGGCGACGTCAACGCCCTGCTCCAACAGAGCGGTGGCCAAACCGTGCCGCAGATCGTGGAGTCTCATCGCCGGATCGAGTCCCGCTTTCTTCATAAATCGTTTCGTCGCATGGCTAAACGAATCAGGGTCAAGCGGCTGACCGTCACCGCGCTCACACACGAGATCGAGATCCGCCCATCCAGCACCAAGCACCAGCCGCCGTTCTGCTTGATCCGCCCGTACGGCCCTCAAATGAGGGAGGACGAACGGCGGAAGGACGATCATCCGACGTGACCGGGATGACTTCGGGTCGAAGAACCTCAACCCTTCACCGGGGACCCGTTGTAGATTCCGAACGATCTGAATCCGCCCACGGTCGATGTCAACAGCCGACCAAGCCAACCCAAGCACCTCCGACCTGCGAGCGCCGGTGGCTATGGCGAGCAGCATCGGCGTATGCCACATCGTGCCTTCCGTGGCTTCGACCAGAGCCATCGCCTCATCTGGCGTCGGAACTTCTAACTCGGGACGCGGAGCAGTCGCTGTCTCCACACCCTTGACCGGGTTGGCCTCAATTAGCTCCCATTTCATCGCCGTCGCGAATAGACCAGACATGACGGCGCGGACGTGCTGCACAGTCCGAGGAGCAAGGCCGCTCTTCATCGCCTCGTCGAGAACCCGGCGAACATGGCCGACACGAACCCTTGCCAGGGGCATACCCCCAATCGCAGGGAGGACATAACGGCCCAGAAGCGACTTGTACCGGCTGAGTGTGCGCGGACGGACAATCGTCTCCTTGTGGTCGATCCAACGGACTGCGAACTCCCGAACAGTCGCCGATTCGGGGAACGGGTCTCGGCCCCGATCCACCTGGCCAAGAGCCTTCCGGAGTTCGGACTCCGCCGCCTTTCGTGTGGAATGTGACGGAGACCACCGTTGACGACGGGCAAGTTCCGGCGGGTCCAACTCACCGCCGCAATGACGACAAGAGTCGCCTATCGAATGGAGTTCTATCCATTCCCGGCGTCGGCAGTCGATGCATTGTCGCGCCGGCTGGGTTCCGAGATCGACGACAAACACCCACCCCTTGCCTCGCCGTCGCATATGTCCTGCCATCGCTCTCCTTCCTGCTACTCGTTGTCGCGAGCCGCCTGCACCGCCTCAAGAATTCCGCTGAGCTGATCCCGTTCGACGTGCCACGCCTCGTCCCCCCAAACTGCCTGCGGTGTTCGCTTTCGGCCTCTCGACCAAGATTCTGCGACATGAAGCCCGTGGTGGCCGCTGGGCCGGGAGCACAGCCAGTCTCCGACGCCGCTCTCAGATCTCGTCGCCTGAGCGCACCCCCGCTCACTCAACGTTGGCCTCCAGCCACTTGATCAATCGTGGCCCTGGGTCAGCCCCCGCGCGCCCCGGCACCGCTGATGTCAACCACCCTTCTCGGCGCGCCCGGGCCACCCAAGAAGCGATCTTCTGCCGCTTGCTTGGTTCGCCCAGTTCATCGGCAAGACGTTGAACTGGGCCTCTGTCATACAGGTCAGCGAATCTGACATCAGACTCTGTCACGATCGACCAAACAATGGCAGCACGACATGTCCCATGACACATATATGTCCACGTTTCCAAAAACATGAGGAGATTTCCGCTGAGATCCGGCCGAACACGGACATAAACAGGTCAAGCAACGGGGGTTGCGAAGGACGAAACCGGGTCAGGCCAACCCGGACTCGTCCAAAAACGGCCCGCCCATAACCGGCATTATGTGCGGTTTCTTGTGACGCTGAATAGCGCCCATAAGTGCCGTCATGTGCGGCTTGCTAATCGTCCATGGTCACGTCACCGAGAGCGATCATGGTGTTGGTGTCTGGCATGCAGACGAGAAAAAACGTTCCAGGGCCATGGTCGAACTTGAGGATGCTGGTGGACTCTGACGAGACCTCGAAGATTTCCAGAGCGTCAATGAAGTCAGGGCGTATCGAAACGTCAGTACCGAAGGCAACCAGGTCTTCGTGTCCAAACCCATCCTGATAGGTGCCCATGACGACAGCAGCCCCGGTCTCGGTGTGGTTGGTCACCTCAATGTCCAGAGATCCAGAAGGCGGCCACTTCTCCGGGTCGGACGAAGAACAGGCGTCGCCCTCGAAAAGCACAGAAGGTTCGAGGCTGTTGCTACCGCATGCCACCACCAGCAACATGACTACAGCTGAAATCGCGATGCTCCGCAGAACCGTTCCTCCGTACTATTCGCCGAACCTAGACAACGCTCAAACCAGAAGCGCACATAAGTGCCGTTATGTGCGCCCTGTTTCAGTGTGGTGTTGCTGAGTCTGTCTTCCATGTGAGATGGCCAACGTCAACTGGTTGGTCGAAGCCCTTGATCTGCTCGCTGTGCCAATCGTCAACTAGATGGTTGGCGTCGAGGACCTCTGAGACTTGGCGGCTTATGAGAATCTCGTCTGCATTGGCTAGTGCACCGATGCGGGCGGCCCGATGGACTTCAGCACCGGCCGGCGATCCGTCTATTTCGGTGATGTCGGCTGTGTGGATGCCGATTCGGACACCGGGAGCGAACCCGTGGTCTGCGCGTTGTTGGTCGAGGGCTTGTTGGATCTCAATGGCACACGCTATCGCCGCTGCTACCCCTTCGAACGTTACGAGATAGCCATCGCCTGTCCGATCGATAGTCCTGCCGTTGTGCCTTCTTATGCAGTCGACAAGCGTGTGGTCGTGCCACGTGAGAAGTTTGGTCCAGGCTTGGTCGCCCATAGCTTCGGCCAGCCGGGTGGAACCAACAATGTCGGTAACCATGATCGCACGGGGCTTCAGCCCATTGTCGGTCTCCGCGTTGAGCATGCGGTTCATGTGTTCCAAGTCTGGAAGGGCACCGAGCTTCTCGAAGGTTGCCTGGGCTGCTTCGAAGTCGAGTTCAGCGCCTGCGTTCTCTCCGAGTTGCTGACGTAGCAGGCCCCTTCGTAGACGCGTCGATGCCGCCTCGTATGGCACTTTCAACTCCTCCCAGATCCTGTTTGCACCGTCCAGGAGGGTCACAGCTTCGTTAACAGAGTCGGACGCTGCCAGACAGGCAGCCTTGGCCGTGTCCGACCAGGCACGCATGGCACCGGTTTTGCATTCATCGGCTAGTGCCGCCAACTCAGCGCTGACCTCCTGCGCTTCATCAACCTCGCCCGCGTCAACTAGAAGCTCGACCAACGGCAATAAGACTCGGGATCTCGGGATTCGCTCGTCGGGGGCAGTGAGGGCTTGTTTTAGTGTGGCTATTGCGGCATCTCGCTTACCTTCAGATGCGGCCACAAGTGCCAAGCCGGGGACGGGTTCTTTGCCAAGCTGGTTGGCCTCCTTGAAAGACGAGACCGCTCCGTCAACGTCACCCCGGTATAACTGGATTTGACCGAGTGCATACTTGACCTCGGCGACGTACTCGACGATTTCGTAGCGTTCCAACTCTTCTCCCGCGCGATGTAACTCGGACTCGGCCTTATCCCAGTCTCCTCGGAGGGTCATGATCTCTGCTCGTCTCACCCTGCATATGCCCGCAATCCCAGGTATGTCGTTGCGTTCGAACCATCGTGTTGCATTGTTCGTCCACTCTGATGCCCTTCGAAAATCCGCAATGTCCCAACAAGCGGTGATGGTGTTGCACATCACCACCCCCGCTGTCTTTGGATCAACAGCCCCTGCCGTGACGGACGCGGAAGCTTCTCCCAGCAACTCCACTCCCAGTTCACTGTTGCCGGCTTGAACCTCGGTCATGCCGTGCAGCATTCGGGCACGCGCGCTCAGCGACGAATCCCCAAATCGGTCGGCCACCACCACAGTCTCTTCGAGAACCTTCCGGGCCTCGTCAAAATCGCCGGAGTCGAACCTGGTCACCGCCTTGAAATACAGGGCAAGAGCTTCCTCAGGGCAGTCCTTGGCTCCTTCGAGATGTCGCCAAGCCTTACTAAACCAGGCCGCACCCACAGCAGACTCGCCGCTGTTGTGGTAGTCGCGGCTCAGTTCAAGCGCCTGGCGACCGGCGGCTAGATAGTCACCGGTGGTAACAAGAGCCTGATAGGCGGCCTCTCCGACAGTCAGCGACTCCTCCGTCCGGGCAGTCCAGTATGCCGCCAAAGACAAGAACGCCAGACCCTCGGGGGGGAGTTGATCCTCCACCGCTTTCAACGACTCATAGGCCCGCTGCCACTCGGAAATCCCAAGAGCCGAACGACCCAGTTCGACAGCGTCTGACATGCTCATGCGCCCTCCACAATACCCAGTCCTCACCCCCCAAAACCGCACCCGCACCACCCAACTAGGAGGCAACCTCTCAACCGGAATCCCCCC
>CAXMPK010000076.1:0-53774 GCA_964195405.1 uncultured Acidimicrobiia bacterium | reverse complement strand
CCGGGAACTCCGGCGGTCTCCACCCATGCCCGCAACTGCCACCAAACCCGATCCGACAGTGCCTTCTCTGTGAATGGGTCTGCCGACCTCCACACCCGCTCTCTCGGAGGGCCTCGATCCGCAACGGCCGTGATGGTGACTGTGTGGGGAGCGACCGCAGCCGCACGAAGACCTCTCAACAATCGATCCGCCAAATTGCGCCCTGCAAACGCCACAGCATCGAGACTCTCGAGAGGGTCTTCGAACTCCATTTCCACGCCAAGTTCAACTGGGATTTCACGTGGGTCGACGTTTCCGTCTTCGCCGCTGGCGAGACGGTGCGCCAAAACCCCTGGATTCCCAAACCGCGAGGCCAAGGTTTCGCGTGGCAAATGGGCCAAATCACCCAAGGTGGATATTCCCAGCCACCGAAAGGTGTCAATCATCTCCTCACCACCCATCGACTCCCTCAATGTCCCCAGGTCGAGCCCGGAGAGAAAAGAGATGGTGTCCCTGACCACATTGGGCTCACCTATCTGGGCGGTTGCCGCTGCCCAGCGGGCGGCAAATGGGCCATCGGCGATACCAACAAAGAGCTGGCCACCACGACGGGCACCGGTCAGGGCGTCGAGTTCTTTGATCACTCTGGCCGCCAGTGGCTCCTCGCCATCGTAGAAACGGACCGCCCCCGCCACCGGCACGAACAAAAGACCTGGTGAAACGACTTCCACACGAGGGACGAGATCTTCGACGGCTGTGACAACCGGTTCGAAGCGTCGGGTCTCGTCACCGATATCACGCACCATGACAGTGGCAAATGGCGCCAGAGCCTCGGCTTCCCGACGTTGCATCCCCAGACGCACCCCAGCGTCCAGCACCTCTTCAGTTGCGCCGGTTACCCGATTGTCGACAATCAGCAGCGGTTTACCCGAAGGCGCGTCTGGTCTGGTCAACGACCACATCGGAAACCACACGCATAACGTCCGTACCTTCATCCTCCACCTCGAAGCGCCGGGTCACCCCGGCTACACCTTTCCCGGACGCCTCCAACATCAAGCGTCGCTTCTTCAACTTTCCATGACCCCGATCGACCCCCTCCCAGGTGACACCGAGCGCCCTCAGCCGGAGATGGGCGATACCTGACGGCAGGCCGTTGCCCATTGACCTCATTGCCACTGCCACTCTTCTCGCCCTTGCCAGGGCACCAAGTCGACGCAGATCCTGATCCTTGATTTGGGCCGGCACCTCGACATAGATGGCCTGCACTCCCTCAAACAATGCCGATGTGACCTTGGGCCAAAGGATGGGATCGTCACAACGGACGACGATCAGACGTTCAGGAAGAACACCTGTCTCCCACGCAGCCTCGGGTGAAATCCACCCTCTTGTGTCCAGAGCAACAACCGGGGCAACTCGTGAGGGTTCAGCGAGCAGCTTGAGACCAAGTCTGGTCAACCCGGTACCGGGAACACCAACCAACTCGGTGACCCTGCCAGGTTGGAGATGCAGATACCCATCTTCTCTCGTATGAGGGTTGAGAAGTGATGCTGCGATACCCGCTGGTGTCTTCGCAGTGATGTTGCTCCTATCGGGCATTCCACTATATCGAACATATGTTCGATATCAAGTGGGAAAACCTACTCAAACCCACTTCTGTGAACCTCTACCCGGCTCATCGGGTCCTCCTCTAGGGGCGACACCGTTCTGTGAACGTATTTGTGTGTTATAGCTCATCGTCAATGACGGGTCTCGAGATGACACGCTCGCGGCTTTGATCGAGGCGTTTCATCTCGAGAGAACTCGCATCCCATACCGGCCCGATATCGACACAGCTCCAGTTCGGGCCATCTACCGCGGCCGTGGAGGCGTGGAGATCACGGTCATCGACAAGGAGAACGGCGGTCGAGCAGACGCGCTCAATGCAGGCATCAACGCCGCCCGCTACCCGTATGTGTTGTGTACCGACGCAGACGTGGTTCTCGATGCCAACTGTCTGGTTCGGTCCATGCAAAGGGTTGTCGAAGACCGCCAGCGGACGATCGCGGTTGGAGGAAATATTCGACCACTCAACGGGAGTCGCGTCGAACTCGGTCACCTGATCGAAGCAAGTGTCCCTCGCCGGCTGATCCCCCGGATGCAGGTGCTCGAATACGTGAGGACATTTCTCGCAAGTCGACCGGCATGGTCAAACCTGCACCCGCTCCCCAACGTTTCCGGGGCATTCGGTATATGGAAGAAGTCCGCAGTGCTGGCTGTCGGCGGCTTCACGCCCGGGCACATGGGCGAAGACATGGACTTGACCATGAGACTGCACCGCTACCACATCGACAACAAGATCCCCTATCGAATCGTGTACGAGCCGTCTGCGGTCATATGGACCGAAGTTCCACACAACGCTCGCGTCCTGAGACGCCAACGCATCCGCTGGCACCGAGGCCTGATGACGACCATCCACGACTTCCACCGCATGACTTTCAACCCTCGCTATGGGGCGATCGGTCTCATCAGCTGGAGCGGGTTCTTTCTCTTCGAGTATTTGGCCCCGATCATCGAATTCACGGGATGGATCATGGTGCCGCTCGCTCTACTGCTGGGTGCGCTGAACACCGCCGCCATTCTCTGGCTGATCCTCATCGCCTTTGGAATGGGCTTGATGAGTTCTCTGGTCGCCCTGTACCTCGACGAAACATTCGACTATTTCAACAGCCCCACCGACACATCGCGTCTCGTCACGATGGCGTTTATCGAGAACTTGGGATTCCGCCAGTTGACCGTGATCTGGAGGATCGGGGCGATGATCGGCGGGGAGTCAGTTAGTGGATGGGGGAACATGGAACGAAGGGGCGTCGCCAACCTGGATGCGAAGAGCTGAATCCACTGGCTCGGCTGCGGACTCACGCCTCCTCAAGCTCCTCGAGAGTTCTGGGCCAGTCTTCTTTGAGAAGACGTGACATGGAACGATCGGCCAGGAGCTTGCCATCCGTCTGGCAGGTTGCGCAGTAGTTGGTTTCGTTCGACGCGTAGACAATTCGCTGAACGAGTGATCCACATCGAGGGCACGCCTCGCCGTATTTACCATGAACCGCCATATCCGGACGGAAAGCAGTGACCTTCTTGGGCCAGTCAGAGCCGACCTCGGTGCGCAGTCGATCAGTCCACTCGGTTAGTGAGTCGACAACAGCCCGGTGCAGGCGCGCCACTTCCTCATCGGTCAGCTGAGCGGTGCGCTTCACTGGAGACATTTGTGCCTTCCAGAGAATCTCATCTGAGAAGGCGTTCCCGATCCCCGAGAGGATCCGAGGGTCAGTCAATACCCGCTTCAAGGTCCGGTTCTCAAGAAGAACGGCTTCGCCGAATTCCTCTTCGGAGATCTCCAACGGCTCTTTGCCTCCCCGGTCCAACTCAGCTACACCGTCCCAACTATTCAGGATCCAGATTCCGGCGCGTTTGTGTGTTCCCTGTTCAGTGAGGATCAGCGAACCTGTGTCAAAATCGATAGAGGCCAGACCAGCTTTCTTGGGTATCGGCTTCTTGGGCGGTTCCCAACGAAGTCGGCCAGCCACCATCAAATGGATCGCCAGATACAACTCTGAGGTGAACTCGAACACGATCCGCTTCCCCACCCGATGCAGCGCCTTGACAATGGAACCCTTTGGCGTGTCATAAGGCGGGTCATACGTGCGGAGAACCGCCGGTGATGCCACTCTCACATCGGTCACTTTCTCACCCAAGACGCGATCGGATAGCGCCTCGATATAGACAACGATGTCGGGTAACTCAGGCACAGGAGGCCGAAGTTACTCCGAGTTCTGAAGACCGCCGCTGAAAAGAACCCCGACGCCCACAACCAAGCCCCCAGCGATGAATCCATAGGCAGTCAAATGACTTGCGTCCCCGGCATTTCTGCTTATGACCCAACCGAAGAGAACCACAACACCGGTCATGACGAGGAGAGCAACAGCCCGGGCCCACCTGGTACCAATCGACATCGCATATGCCACTGCCACCATGAGCAGCCCGCCGACAACAAAAGCCAGCCAAAACTCGGCGCCATTGCTACCGGCCGTTTCCTCGATGGTCTGAGGTGAGGCCCCGGGAGTTGGTGCAATACGCAGGAACGTCCCGCCTAACAGCACCAGGCCTCCTCCCAACGCGAGGGCAATCGCCACCACGTTCGACTTCGGTTCAGCCAGGGCATCTGGCGCCGGGGCTGTTTCTGGCTCCTCAGGGTTGTGAAGAGCGGCAACCTTCCTCGCCATTCTCGGCGAGGCCGCCACAATGCCCATCTCCTCGGCGAGGGAGGCATCGTCGACAGCTCGAAGGACGAATTCCTCGCCTTCGGCTCTTATCGCGAATCCGTCCTGAAGCGTGTTGATCCCGAGTTCATTGATCGGCCAGTCCCCGACCAGTTCGTTGCCGGAGACAAGACGAAGTCGACCATCGTCGGCCAGGATCCGAACCGCGACGCCCGGTCCACTGTCGCCACGCATCCGAACTGTTCCGTCCGTTTCAACCACCATTCGGCCGACTCTTGATCACCAATCTGAAGTGTATTTGGCAAAAAGAAGAAGGGCGGTTATTCACCGCCCTTCTTCACTTCTGGAGCTGGGCTCTAACCCTTATTGATTGTCCATCTTCTCAAACGCCTCATCGAAACTCTGAGCCGGTCGACGGCGGCCTCCACCGTCGCTGCCTCCACCGTCGCTGCCTCTGCCGTCGCTGCTGCTGCTCTCGTGACGACTTTTTTCACGATTGCGATCGCCACCGTTGTCGCGTTTGTTTCCGCCACCACCGCCGTCACGACGATTGCGATCTCCGCTGCGACCTCCGCTGCGATCTCCGCCACCGGACGGTGCGCCACCGCTGGGAAGAGTTGCACCTTCTAAGGCATCAACCAGCTCGAGACTGACTTTGCCACGATCGATCTCACGTACTCGAACCTTGAGTTCGTCACCATCGGAGAGATAGTCCTCGACCCTCTCAACTCGCTTGGATCCGTCGAGGCGACTGATATGAAGCAACCCGTCGCGACCAGGGAGAATATTGACAAAAGCTCCGAACTTGGTGATGTTGACCACCTTGCCGTCGTACTCCGCTCCGATCTCGGCCTCCGGTGGGAAGGCGATCTGCTGAACACGCTCCATGGCGTTGGCGAGGGCATCCGCATCGCTGGAGGCAATACGGACAATGCCGATACCGTCACCTTCTTCGATTTCGATCTTGGCACCGGTGACCTCCTCGAGCTCACGGATGACAGCACCCTTGGGACCGATGATCTCACCGATCTTGTCCTTCGGAATCTCCACTGACTCGATACGCGGAGCCCACTGGTTCATCTCTGAGCGAGGCTCGGAGATGACATCGGCCATCGCACCCAGAATGAAATGACGGGCATCACGAGCCTGGTCGAGAGCACCCTTGAGCACTTCAGATGGCAATCCCTGGATCTTGGTGTCCATCTGCAACGCCGTGATCACGTCCGCCGTGCCGGCCACCTTGAAGTCCATGTCGCCCAGGGCGTCCTCTGCTCCAAGAATGTCGGTCAGCGTTACATACTTGCCATCCTGATGAATCAGACCCATGGCGATTCCGGCCACCGGAGCGCTTATCGGCACACCGGCGTCCATCATCGAAAGACTCGAGGCACAAACCGATGCCATCGAAGACGACCCATTTGAGGCGAGCACCTCTGAAACGAGTCGGAGTGCGTATGGGAACTCATCCGAGTCCGGGACAACCGGCAACAGCGCCTTCTCGGCGAGGGCGCCATGACCGATCTCGCGTCGTTTGGGACCACGCATGAATCCCGCTTCACCCGTTGAGAACGGCGGGAAGTTGTAGTGGTGCATGTAACGCTTGGACTCGGCAGTGTCGAGAGTGTCGAGCATTTGCTCCATCTTCAACATACCGAGTGTGGTCAGGTTGAGAACCTGAGTTTCACCACGTTGGAAGAGCGCCGAGCCGTGGGTGCGATCGACAACACCCACTTCGATCGAGAGGGGGCGGATGTCTGTGGCGGACCGGCCATCCATACGGATGCCCTCGTCGATGACACGTTGGCGAGCCATCTTCTTGAAAACGGCCTTGAAGGCGTTCTTGGCCTCTTTCAGGGACTCATCGTCCTCCCCGATACCCAACTCGGCCAAAACGGCTTCACGGGCCTCGGACTCAGCGTCCTGGCGTTCGTGTTTCCCGGCGATTTCGAGAACCGGACCGATCTTTGCTGTTGCAGCCGCCTCCACCTTGGACAACATCTCCTCGGAGTAATCGAAGGCAACGGGCCACTCGACAGGGCGTATATCGACCTGGTTGGCCAACTCGAGCTGAAGGTCGATCATCCCGCCGATGTATTCCTTGGACTCCTCGAGACCCTGAGCAACCGCGTCCTCATCGGATGGGCGATCGCCATCTGCAACGAGACGGATCCCATTGGGGGTGGCTCCGGCCTCGACCATGGTGATGTCGATCTCGCCTTCGTCGTTACGACGACCTGCCACGACCAGTTCAAAGACTGACTCTGCAAGATCGTCCTCGGTCGGGAACGGTATCCACTCGCCTTTCTTGAGGCCAAGACGGACCGAGCCGATGGGGCCTTTGAACGGGATTGGGCTGACCGAAAGGGCAGCGGATGCGCCATTTAGCGCGATGACGTCGAACGGGTTCTCCTGATCGACTGCAAGCGAGGTGACCACGATGTGGGTCTCGTTGCGATAGCCGTCCTCAAATGAAGGACGGAGAGGGCGGTCGATCAGACGACAGGTCAAGGTGGCCTGTTCTGAGGGACGACCCTCACGACGGAAGAAAGATCCGGGGATCTTTCCGACAGAGTACATCCGCTCTTCGAAGTCAACAGTGAGGGGGAAAAAGTCAATTCCCTCACGCCTCTTGCGATTTGCGGTGGCGGTTACCAACAACTCGGTACCGCCAAGGGTGGCTACTACGGCGCCGTCCGCCTGACCGGCAAGCTTGCCGGTGCTCAGGACGAACTCTTTGCCGCCGATAGTGCCCCGGACGATTGTCTCGGGCACGTATGCTCCTTAGGTTGTTTGCTTGGAGCCGAACCCGTTGGCAGTGGCCGCGTCTCGGGCTTCGCCCGGGCCGTCGCCCAATCATTCCGATCGGGCTGCGTCCGAACTGTTCCTGAGGCGTCGCCACTGTCAACCGGCAGCTCCACTTCAGAGGCTCTCGCCTCTTTCTTACTGTTGGGAGCCGTGGCCCCCAATGGACGTGAAGAACGGGGTCACCGCTCTCCACGAAATCTTGACTAGCGCCTCAAGCCCAACTTGGCGATGAGACTCCGGTACCTCTCAACATCCTCACGTCGCAAGTAGTCGAGAAGTCTCCGGCGTTTACCGACCATCAGCAACAGACCACGACGACTGTGGTGGTCGTGCTTGTGGTCGCGAAGGTGTTCGGTGAGATGGCTGATCCGCTCTGTGAGGAGGGCTACTTGCACCTCGGGAGAGCCGGTGTCACTTTCGTGAGTGCCGTATTCGGCAACAATCTCAGTGGTTGTTTTCATTGCGCGTAAAACCTGAATCGATGAAGGGGATCAGTCTGAACATTAACAGCATTCGCAGGCCATCTCATATCGCGAGGATCTCTCGGCATCTAGCCACATCCTCTTTTATGGCCACGACAAGATCGCCCACTCCTTCGAATTTCAGCTCGGGTCGCAGATACTCGACAAACTCGACAGTCAGGTTCTCACCATAGATCTCACTATCGAAGTCGAGAATGAAAGCCTCGACAAGAAGGGCACCGCCGCCAAATGTGGGCCGAACACCGACATTGACTGCTGCCTGAAACACCTCGTCTTCGATTTTGGCATAGGCGGCATAAACCCCGATTCCGGGCACCACCTTTCGCTCGGGTGGATTGATATTGGCAGTTGGGAAGCCGATTTCACGTCCGCGTCGATCGCCGGCCACAACCCGGTTGGTTACCGTGAATCTGCTGCCAAGGGCTTGGGCAGCCTCGGAGACATCACCGGATTCGATCAGTTCCCTGATCCGGCTGGAGGCCATGACAGCATCGTGATCTCCGACGAATTCGATCTCCTCGACCTCGAAGCCGAGGTCATTGCTCATTGACCGCAGAATTTCGGTGTCTCCGGCCCGATCCCTGCCGAATCTAAAATCGGGACCGACGACGACCTTACCGACGTTGAGCTTCTCAACCAGCACCTCGATGACGAACGCAGCAGGCTCCAGGTCCTTGATCTCATGGAGATCGAGGATCCCGACTTGGGCGACCCCAACTGATTCGAGCAGACGGATTCTCTCGTCAATTGTGGTGATCAAACGTGGCGGTGTGCCGGGTCGAAAAACCTCGACAGGGTGGGGATCAAACGTGAGGACCGTCGGCACAAGCCCGTCTTTGAGACGCTCGATGAGAGCCCGGTGCCCGAGATGCACACCATCAAGCACACCAATTGTCACTGCGGCCGGAGCGTCGCGTGGCACCCAGTCAGCAAGTGGCTCATCATGGATAATCACCTTGGCAACACAACTTCAGGTCTCGCTTGATCACCATCCCGCGTGTACACAGCGATGAGGTCGCCGGCGGAGTCCACGACACGCACCGACACTGCTTCGGGAATGGACACCAACTCACCACCCACAAAAGGCACACCGTGGCTCACCGCGTTTGCCGTTTCCTCGCCCACGGTGATCTTGGGAAGGTCCGAAAGAGCTTCCAATGGTGTGATCAGATACTCCTTCCAACTGTGGAGATCGTCAACCGTTACTCCGCCCGATGCCTTCAACGATCCGATCCGGGTTCGACGAAGCGATGTCAAGTGAGCGTGGCCTCCCAGTGCCGCTGCCATGTCATCGGCAAGTGACCTGACATATGTCCCTTTCCCACACACCACTCGAAACTCAACTTGGGGATACGGACCCGGCCCGACGCTGATCATCTCCAACTGGTGGACCTCAACAGGGCGAGCATCGCGCTCAACAACTTGTCCCTCGCGAGCCAACTCGTGGAGTCTTCGACCGTCCTTCTTCAGTGCCGACACCATCGGTGGTATCTGATAGATGGCACCAGTGAATCTCGACAGCAAGCCCTCCAAATCCTCGGGTCTGAAATCCATGGGCTCGCGGGAGAGAACCGCACCATCGGCGTCGAGGGTGTCGGTGGCCACACCAAACAGCGCGGTGGCAAGATACTCCTTGGGCTGGTCCTGGATGTAGCGAATCAGACGGGTGACGTTGCCTATGGCCATGACAAGTGTTCCGGTGGCCATTGGATCGAGGGTGCCTGCGTGCCCGACCTTCTTCTCCCCCGTCGCCTTCTTGACCTCCCCGACCACGGCGTTTGAGGTCAAACCTGCGGGCTTGTCGACTATCAGGAACCCAGCACTCATCTGAACTCCCCGAGTTTCGCAACTATCTGACCAACCACTTCGAGCGGGTCACCTTCGGAAGTGAAACCGGCCGCCAGTCTATGGCCGCCCCCTCCAAAGGAGACAGCCAACGATCCGACATCGGTGGCTCCCCGGGACCTCATGCTGACCTTCACACGGCCGTCGCCGTGCGCCTTGGCCAACACCGCGGTATCGGCCTCCCTGGCCAGGCGGATCGTGTCGATGAGTCCGTCGATATCACCCCAATCGACACCTGCCGTCGCGAGATCCTCCTCATTGATCACAGTCGAGACCACGCTGAGATCTTCGTTCAATTCGGCCCTGCTCAAGGCCGCCCCGGCGGCTATCAGATAGCCGAAGGGTGCCTCTTCATAGACACGCTGGCCAATCAACGTGGGAACGGCTCCGGCCTGTACCAATGCCGCGGCAATCTCGAGAGTTCGCGGAGTCGTATTGGAGTACTGAAATCGCCCAGTATCGGTCACCACCGCGGTCAGCAAACTGTTCGCTATCGATGGCGTGACATCCCAACCGCTGAGTTCCAGGAGATCGAAAACGATCTCACCTGTGGCTGCTGCGGTGGGGTCAACGTAGGCGATGTCGCCAAACCCTGCATTGGTCACATGATGATCGAGCACAACAACAATCTCGGCCTTGCCGGCGTTCGATGCCAATTCGCCAAGTCGGTCGGCCGAGCCGACATCGAGCACAACGAAGACGTCGGGCTGTGCGGGCATTTCGCCTGGTGCCACCAGGTAATCCGTCGGTAGGAAGGAGAGGTTGTCGGGGACGATGAATGGTGAGCCAAAACTGGCCTTGACTATCTTGCCGGCGTTCGAAGCTGCTTCGGCGAGCCCAAGCATCGAACCGAGAGCGTCACCGTCCGGACCAACATGACAGGCCAGGGAGATCTCGGCAGCCTCCTCCAGTGCAGTAGCCGCCGCCAGCAGCACTGCTTTGTCACTCATTTTCGATTCCCATGTCGCTGTTCGCTGTGCCAAGCGACCTCAGGATCTCGTCGATTCGGTCACCACCCGAAATACCTGGATCGATGCTGAACTCCAGAGTCGGCGTGTATTTCATTCTCACCTCGCGACCGATCGCGGCCTGAAGTCGCTTGGCGGCACGCTCAAGAGCCTCGATAGCATCGTCGCCGCTCTCGGGGCCGAGCACGTCGATATAGACCATGGCATGCCGTAAGTTCGGTGCAGTATCCACGCTGGTGATCGAAACCATCTCGAGTCTGGCATCGTTGAGTCGTTCGATCTCGTCGGCGAGCACCTCGCGCAGTGTCGAATTCACTTTCAACATTCTCTCGCTCACTCCGGTTCCTCCAACTCGCTCTTGAAGATGTCGAGCACCTCGATCTCGAGACGAGAGTCAAGGTAGCGATGCAGCTTGGCGATCTGCATGCCAAGACTCACACCGTCAGGTGCGGCTATTGCCACACCGAGCGTCGCCCGCTGCCAATCATCGTGATGATCGACCTCAGCCACGCTATACGACCCGAGTCGACGCAACCCGACGATCGTCGGGCGCAGCAACGCCCGCTTTTGCTTGAGTGATTGCGGTGTATGCAGATGGATTTCGACCCTGAGGGCCGCGGCACGCATCAGGTGCGGGCAACCTCGCGGATGACATAAACCTCGATGTTGTCGCCCTCCTTGAGGTCGTTGTAGTCCTCGAATCCCATTCCGCACTCGAAGCCGGACGCCACCTCGCGAACGTCGTCCTTGAATCGCTTGAGACTGGAAATGACTCCGTCATGGATGACGATTCCGTCCCTGAGGAGTCTCGCTTTCGCCCCACGTTGCACCACACCTTCGATGACAAAGCACCCGGCAATGGTGCCGGCGCGCGGAACCTTGAAGGTGGCACGCACTTCTGCGGTGCCCAGAACCTGCTCTTCCTCATCGGGTGCCAGCTGGCCAACTAAGAGCAGCTCGACCTCTTCGAGAAGCTCGTAGATGATCCCGTAGGTGCGGATCTGGATCCCTGCCTGCTCTGCCGCCTTGCGTGCCTTGGGCTCCGGTCTCACATTGAAACCCACAATCACGGCATCGGTCACTTCTGCGAGCGTCACGTCGTTCTCGTTGATCCCACCCACGCCGGTGTGGATGATCTGGATCTTGCCACCCTCACGTTCGATCTTGGTGATGGATTCACGCAGGGCCTCGAGCGATCCTTGCGCGTCGGCCTTTACGATGACATTGAGGGTGGCGTCTTCGCTGCGCAATTGCTCGAGCAGACCTTGGAGACGGTCGCGTGCACTCGGGGCAACTTGTGACTCGATCCGGTCGGCTTCAAGTCGGCTAACCGCGACTTTGCGGGCCTCACGATCGTTTTTCATGACCTCGAAGAAGTCACCGGCCGCCGGCAGCTCATCCCAGCCCATGATCTGAACAGGAGACGAAGGCCCTGCGCTCTTGATCTGATCGCCGTTGTCATCGAGCAAAGCGCGGGCGCGGCCCGAGACGGCCCCGGCGACAAAGGCGTCTCCTTGTCTGAGTGTTCCTCGCTGAATGATGACCGAGGCGACCGGGCCACGGCCTCTCTCTAATTGCGCTTCCACAACCACGCCGGATGCGCTGGGCTTGGGGTTCGCCTTGTAGTCCTCTAGTTGTGCCATCAGGTCGATCACTTCCAGCAGATCATCTACCCCGGTTCCATTGAGCGCCGAAAGCTCGACACTGGGAACGTCACCACCCAGTTCCTCGGTAACAACCTCGTAGTTGGTCAATTCGGTTCGAACCCGAAGCGGGTCCGCACCAGGAGCGTCCATCTTGTTGATGGCGACGATCATCTTCACACCCGCAGCCTTGGAGTGTGATATCGCCTCCTGGGTCTGTGGCATGACACCATCGTCAGCCGCAACCACCAGAACAACGATGTCGGTGATGTTGGCTCCCCTGGCTCTGAGTGAGGAAAAGGCCTCATGGCCCGGCGTGTCGATGAATGTGATGTCGTGGCCGCTGACGTCAACCTGATAGGCCCCAATGTGCTGGGTGATCCCACCTTCCTCGCTGTTGACGACGCTGGCGTTCCGAATCGTGTCGAGAAGGGTCGTCTTGCCATGATCGACGTGACCCATGACGGTGACGACGGACGGCCGACCGACCAGATCTTCATCTGAGTCATCGAATTCGGGCTGCTCCGCGACGGCTGGGATCTCGGGGACCGACTCAACCTCGACGATGAACCCAAACCCTTCGGCGACTTCGTCGATCAGCTCGGCCGGCATCACCTGACCGGCGCCCACCGGCACTCCCATGTTCAGCAGGGCCTTGACGACTTCATCGACCGGCTGACCTAGCGCATCGGCAAACTGCTCGACGGTGGATCCTTCGGTGATCGAGGTGATTTGAACTTCCACCTCTTCCGGCGCTGTTTCATCAGGTGTCGAGTCGTCAGGTACCGAGTCGTCAGAATCGACGACTTCGCTCACCTCCGTAACGGGCTCCTCTTCAGTTGGTTCAGCAACTTCACCGACTTCGTCGGCTGGTGCGAATGAGAGCCGAATGAGCTCAGCCCCCTCCTCACTCAGCCCTGACGAGGCCGTTTTTACCTCGATATCCAACTCCTGGGCGTGGGCGAGGACCTCTTTCGAATCCTCCCCCAAGTCACGAGCTAGTTCATAAACCCTCATTCGGAAACTTCACTCACTTTCATCAACGTCTGCACTGACAGGCGCATCGACCGCGTCCTCATCGTCGCCTTCAGATGCCACTTCATCCGTCGCAGGTTCGGCAACAGAGCCATCCTCCACGGTCTCGACGTCTTCCGTCCTCTCGCCATCCGGTGCGGTTGCAGCTTCGTCCACCTCATCTTCCGGTGGTGCATCGGAGCGAATGTCGACCTTGTAGCCGGACAACCTGGCTGCGAGACGGGCGTTCTGACCTTCCTTGCCGATGGCAAGCGAGAGCTGATGCTCGGAAACGATTACGTCGGCCGTCTTCTCTTCTTCGTCGACGTGGACTTCCTTGACCTTCGCCGGGCCCAACGCCTCGGCGATGAATTGACCAACGTCGTCGCGCCACTGAACGACATCGACCTTCTCGCCTCTCAGCTCATTGACGACCTGACGCACCCTCGACCCCCTGGCTCCCACACATGCCCCTTTCGGGTCGACATTGGGATCGTGCGAGATGACCGCGATCTTGCTGCGGTGGCCGGGCTCGCGTGCGATGTTGACAATCTCCACTGTGCCGTCGGCCAATTCGGGCACTTCCAATTCGAGGAGTCGCCTGACCAGATCGGGATGACTTCGCGAGACAACGATCTGGGCGCCTTTGGGTTCGTTGCGCACCTCGAGAATCAATGCCTTGACGCGATTGCCCCGATCAAGCCTCTCAAAGGGGATGCGCTCGCTTCCCGGCAGAATCGCTTCTGCGTCACCCAGATCGAGGATCACGGACCGATAGTCGACCTGTTGAACGATTCCAGTAACGAGATCGCCCTCGCGACCTTCATACATCTCATAGACCTTCTCGCGCTTCGCCTCACGCAGCTTGAACTGCATGACCTGCTTGAACGATTGAGCTGCTATACGGCCAAATGCTTCGCCTTCTGGAGTGTCTTCCCACTCGTCAATGACGTTTCCGTCCTCATCGAGTTCCTGTGCGTACACGGTCACCTGACCCGAGCCGGGATCGATGGTCACCCGGGCCTCTTCGGCAGCACCAGGACTTCGTTTGTATGCCGCGACCAGGGCGTTGGCGAAGGCATCGAGGATGGCGTCAACGGGAACACCACGTTCCTGGGCCAGAACCTCAATGGCCTCCATCATCGTGTCGAGTTGCATGTTTCTCCTTCAGTGACCTGGTTTGGGTGACTTGACCCAATTGAAGACCGTTTTGGCGGTGATGACAGTGGTGTAATCGACCACGTGGGCGCCGTCATCGGCTTCGATGGTGAATGAGTTGTCTCCGGCATCGGCGATGACGCCCCTCACCGTCATCTTCGAATCTCCCGCCGAGACCTTGGCCACCACTTCGCGTCCCACTGACTTCGCGTAGTGCGTTGGGCGTTTGAGCTTTCGCTCAAGACCGGGTGAACTCACTTCGAGTTGGTATTGATCCTCCAGATCGGTCTCGTTGTCGAGGAGACGAGACAGACTCCTGGAAAGCTGGGCAAGACGGTCGATATTCACATCGTCACCGTCAACTGTGACACGCAGGATTCGCCCTTTACCTTGCCCGGCCAGCTCGAGGTCATCCAACTCGAGTCTCTCCGCGGCAAGGTAGGGCTCAATGACATTCCAGATGTCGGTTACCTGCGTCACAATTTCTCACTATCTCGTCTCAACAATTTGTCCCGGCACGACAAACCAGGTGGGTGCCAGAGGCGCCCACCTGACCTAAAAGCGTCCTGTTGTCTCGCCAGATTATAGGACCATGGAGGAATCAGCCCTAAATGCCAGATCTCGCCTTTTCCAGACGATCAATCACGATGTTGGCTATATCCGAGAGAGTTACTTCTTCCTTGGTGAGACCACGTCTGGCTGTGAGCTCCAATAGGCCCGACTCAACCCCCCGGGGGCCAACAGTTATTCGATAGGGGATACCGATCAGTTCGGCGTCGGCAAATTTCACTCCCGGACGCTCAACGCGGTCGTCGAGTAGCACTTCGACACCTGCCGACGTGAGTTGCTCATATTGGTCTTCGGCGGTTCTCATCGTTGCTGGGTCATCTGCGCGAAGAACCGTGATCACTACTTCATATGGGGCCACCGACACCGGCCAGACGATTCCGTTGTCGTCGTTGGCAGCTTCGACGATGGCGGCGATTGCCCGCTCAACGCCGATTCCATAGGAACCCATGATGATGGGATGACTGGCTCCTTCTTCGTCCTGGACATATGCCCCAAAAGCCTCGGAATACTGCGTGCCGAGCTTGAAGATGTGGCCCACTTCGATGCCCTTCCACAGTTCCAGAGTCCCGCCATCCTGAGGGCAGGTCTCCCCTGTCTTCACCTCGCGCAGGTCAACAAACGCAGTTGAATCGACATCCCGGGCAATATCCACACCCTTGTAGTGCCAATCGTCTTCATTGGCGCCGGTTGCCAGGTTGGTTCGACCCATCAGGGCCAGATCGACAAAGATTCTGATGTCTTTGACGCCCACAGCTCCAAGACTTCCGGGGTCGGCACCCACAAGCTCTCGGATCTCTTCGGCGTCGGCCGGTCGTGCCGCCGCGGCAAGGGTGGCATCGAGCAGTTTCTGGTCGTGGAGATCGTGATCGCCACGAAGCAGAGCCAGCACCGGCTCGCCGTCGACGTAGTAGATCAGTGTCTTGATCGACTGTTGGGGGCTAGCGATGTCGGGAAACGCCTCGGCAAGAGCCTTGATGGTGCGCAGCCCTGGTGTCTCGAAGCGTTCTAACTCGCTTGGGTCTCCATCGTCGATCTGGCTTACGGCCGAAGTCGCCTTTTCGAGATTGGCGCGGTAGTCACAGCTGTCGCAGGTGACGATCCAGTCTTCACCGGCCTCGCTGCGCTGGATGAATTCGACCGATTCTGAGCCACCCATTGCTCCAGACGATGCTTGGACGTCCACCGCAGACATCCCCAGCCGAGAGAAGATTCGTTTGTATGCGGCGTGGTGCTTCTCGAAGCCTGTGTCCAGATCCAGCGCATCGATATCGAGGGTATATGAGTCTTTCATCGTGAACTCGCGCACACGGAGCAACCCGGATTTCGGCCGCGCTTCGTCACGAAACTTGGTATGGATCTGATACCAAATCTGTGGCAGGTCTCGATATGAGAAGAGCTCGGTGGCGAGCATGGCGAAGATCTCTTCCTCGGTCATCCCCAGGACCAGGTCGGTCTCCTTTCGATCCTTCAGTCTGAAGAGGTTGTCACCCATGAGCTCGTACCGGGCCGACTGTTTCCAAATCTCTGCGGGATGGAGGGTGGGCAACATCAGTTCCTGTCCACCGATTGCGTCCATCTCCTCACGGATGATCGCGATGATCTTGAGTCGGACCTTCTGACCCAGAGGCAACATGCTGTAGGAGCCGGCAGCGAGTTGACGGATAAACCCACCTCTCACCAGCAGTTGATGGCTCACCGCCTCGGCATCGGCGGGAGCATCTCGGAGGGTTGGTATGTGAGCTTCTGACCAGCGCATCTGAGACGGGGACGGTAGTCATCGATTTTCGACTAGCCGGGTCGATTCGATTCTGGTCCGGGGCGGGGCGGCTGCCCTCCATAGGTGGGAGCCGGAGAGCAGTTTCAGTCGAGGATGCAAATCCGCCTTTGGAAACCTCCAGAGGATTCGAATCGATAGGTTTTGCAGATGGGAACACGGGGGTTTCCCAGAAGGGCGCCACCACCGAGAAGAGACTCGCCACACTACGCAGTATTCGAACGCCGGTCGCGATAATTCCCAGGTAGACAACACCACAGCGTCGCCTAAACTCGCCAAACGGAGGCGAAGTTTGGGCGAACTCAGGCACCGGTCATATCGACCGGTTGTAATCATTGGGGCAATCGTGGGAATGCTCGCTGTTGGGACGCTCGCCGGCCAGGCCTTGCCACGGACTTCATCGATCAGACGGTTCTGAGCGGGCTCAACCTACCGACCAATGTCGAGTTTTCGCCCGATGGTCGTGTCTTTGTGGCGGAGAAGTCGGGGATCGTGAAGGTGTTCGACTCCATTTCCGATCCGACGCCGGACGTCTTTGCCGACCTCAGCGCCGATGTTCACAACTTTTGGGATCGTGGCCTTCTGGGACTCGCCATCCATCCGAACTTTCCCACACAACCCTACGTGTATGTGCTCTACACCTACTACGCCCCCATCGGAGGGACACCCCCCACCTGGGGAGACAACTGTCCCACACCCCCAGGGCCGACAACCGACGGCTGTGTGGTCTCGGGACGTCTCTCCCGTTTGACCGCTGACGGGAACGTGATGACCGGCCCCGAACTTGTCCTGATCGAAGACTGGTGTCAGCAGTTTCCGAGTCACTCCATTGCGGACCTCGAGTTTGGCTCCGACGGCGCGCTTTATGTCTCCGGTGGCGACGGCGCCTCCTTCGGCTTTGTTGACTACGGACAGGCAGGCGGAGGCTCCGGCTCACCGACACCGGCCAACCCCTGTGGCGATCCTCCGACCGGGGTGGGGGGCAACCAGACGCCGCCAACCGCCGAAGGTGGGGCTCTCCGCTCCCAAGACCTGCTGACGTCCGGCGATCCGGTGTCTCTGGATGGAACCATCCTTCGGATTGATCCACTGACTGGCGCAGCGCCTCCCGACAACCCAGCGGCGGCAGACCCCGACGCCAACACCCGAAGAATCGTGGCCTACGGCCTTCGCAACCCATATCGGATAGCCGTCCAGCCTGGGACGAGTGAGCTCTACATCGGTGACGTGGGGTCGGGTTTATGGGAAGAGCTGAATCTTCATCCCAACCCCAGTCAGACTGTCCTCAACTTCGGCTGGCCCTGCTATGAGGGCGGATCGGGTGTCTCCCTGCGACATGGAGGCTACGACTCCGCCAATCTCACGATGTGTGAGGACTTGTATCTGGCGGGTGGGGTTACGCCATCTCTTTTTGCCTATCACCACGATGACGACATCACCGGGAATGATAACTGTCCCCCCGCGAGCCCACCGCAACCCACCAGCTCGTCGATAACGGGCTCGTCTTCTATGAAACCGGCGGGTACCCCGCCTCGTTCAATGGGGCTCTGTTCGGAGCGGACTACAGCCGCGATTGCATATGGGTGATGTATCCAGACGGAGGAGGGGATCCCGACCCGGCCACGATCGAAGTCTTTCAGCATCAGGCGCCGAACCCGGTCGATCTAGAGACCGGGCAGGGTGGTGACATTTACTACGTGGACATCATCAACGGTGAGGTGAGACGTTTCCGCTTCACCGGAGGCAACACCCCGCCGATCGCCGTAATCTCGGCGATACCCACATCCGCAACAGCACCACTCACTGTCGACTTCGACGGATCGGGTTCATTCGACCCCGACCTCGAACCGATAGTCAGCTACGAATGGGATTTGGATGGAGACGGCCAATACGATGACACCACCGGCATCATCGCCCAATGGATCTATGGGCCCGGGAGCCATACGGCTGGTCTTCGAGTCACCGATTCGGGCGGTGCGTCGGGAACCGATTCGATTCTTATCTCTTCCTCGAACACACCGCCTATACCCGTAATCGATAACCCTTCATCAACCCTTCTCTGGCAGGTCGGCGAAGTGGTCAACTTCTCCGGTCACGCCAACGACCCGGAGGAGGGCCCGCTTTCTGCTTCATCCCTGACCTGGCAACTGGACCTGCTCCATGGCGACGATGACGGCTCATCTCACGTTTACATAATTCAAACCTTTCCAGGCGTTTCAAGTGGGAGCTTCAACACCCCTGATCATGAGTATCCAATCGTGGCTCGTGCTGAGCCTCACGGCCATCGACCAGCACGGAGCCAGTGCGTCGACGATGGTGAGGCTTGACCCAGAAACCGTCGATCTGACGTTCTCCACGGCCCCATCTGGTCTGGAGGTCGCCTTTGGCGGTGAAATCATCACAACACCATTCACCGAGACCGTCATCGTCAACTCGGTTTTCACCGTCAGTGCGCCAACACCACAACAGGCTCCCGACCTGTCGAGGTGGGATTTCGCTTCGTGGTCGGATGGAGGAGCATTGTCTCACCAGATAACTGCCCCGTCGTCAACCGCTATGTACATCGCGGCCTTCGATGGCGAGACTTTCAATGGGACTTTCCGAGACGATGACAATTCGATCTTCGAATCAGCCGTCGAATGGCTGGCCGCAACTGGTATCACCAAGGGATGCAACCCACCTGTCAACGACAGATTCTGTCCCGATGACTTCGTGACCCGGGGGCAAATGGCAGCCTTCTTCCAGCCGAGCGTTCGGCTACAGCGACGACGGCGGCGGCATCCTATTCAACGACGACAACGGCCACCCATTCGAGCATGAAATCGACCTGCTCGGCACGGCCGGCGTCACCAAAGGATGCAACCCACCCGTCAACGACAGGTTCTGTCCCGATAACTTGGTGACCCGGGGGCAAATGGCAGCCTTCTTCCAGCGAGCTTTTAATGGGTGATCGCGCAGAGCGGAATGGGACCGAGATCTAGGCGAACCGCTTCTCAGTCCTTCCCAGCCTTTTCGGCGGCAGCCACCTCGGCCACTCGTTCCCGACGTTCGGCGCTGCGATTGGCATCACCCTGGATCTCGATGAGTTGACGACGTTCTTCGGCCGCGATTTCGGCGGCGTTGGCCTGGGCGTGTGCCAATCGGGCCTCGACTCCTTCGTCGACCAGCTTTTGTGCCTCATCGAGCAACGCCTCCACCATCTCGGACTCAGGCACCACCCGGACCACCTGCCCCTTGATGAAGAGATGGCCTCGCCCTCGCCCGGCGGCGATACCAATGTCCGCCTCTCGGGCCTCGCCCGGTCCGTTGACCACACAACCCATGACTGCCACCTGGATCGGCAACTTGGCCTCTTCCAGGGCGGCCTGAGCCGATGTGGCTACCTCGATAACGTCTACCTCGGCACGCCCACACGAAGGACAGGCGATGAGGTCCAGCCCTTTTCGCTCCCGGAGACCGAGATTCTCAAGCAGCTGACGGCCGGCCTTGGCCTCCTCGACGGGGTCGGCGGTGAGGGAAAAGCGAATGGTGTCGCCGATCCCCTCGTTGAGCAGAGTTGCGATCCCGGCGACCGACTTGATCAGACCGGCCGGTGGAGGCCCCGCCTCGGTCACACCCAGATGAAGCGGATAGTCAATGGTGTCAGCCAACAGCCGGTACGAATTCACCATTGACGTCACGTTGGAGTGCTTCACAGAGATCTTGATATCGAAGAAGTCGACCTCCTCCAGGTACCGAATCTCCTTCTGGGCTGACTCCACCAAAGCCTCGGGAACGGCCGAGCCGTATTTCGCGAGGAGGTCCTTGTCCAGTGACCCGGCGTTAACGCCAACTCGAATCGACAGACCACGATCTTTCGCCTCACGGGCCACCGTCTTTATCTGATCTTCCTTGCGGATGTTGCCCGGGTTGAGCCGAAGGCCTTGGACCCCTGCTTCCATGGCTGCGAGGGCCAGCCGGTATTGATAGTGAATGTCGGCGATGATCGGAACCGGGCTCCGAGGCATGATCTCGGCCAAACCCTGGGCGGCCTCCACGTCGTTACAAGTGATTCGTACGATGTCGGCGCCCGCCCCTGCAAGCGCATAGACCTGTGCCAGGGTTCCGTCGACATCCGCGGTCTTGGTGGTGGTCATGGATTGGACCGTCACCGGTGCGCCGCCTCCCACCGGGACGTCACCCACATGGAGTTGACGGGTCTGCCGTCTTTCGAAGGTCACAAGCACAACGGTAGACCCCCTGATGGGCTGCGCTTGGGACACTAAAGATTGATGGGGTTGGTCACGTCGAGGATGATCGCCACAAAACCCAGGAAGATGAATAGACCCACCACGGCAACCGCAATAGGTGCGAGACGCCGGATATTGGCCTGACGACCTGTGATCTTCTCGTAGAGCGCAACGGCAAAATGGCCGCCGTCGAGTGGAAAGAATGGCAAAAGGTTGATCGTTGCCAGGATCACGTTGATGGAAGCCAGTATGCCGATAAAGAAGGCGGCGTTCTCGACCTGACTCCCGATGGAAACAATGCCTATCGGACTCACCGGCCGGATCTCCGGTGCCACGTCGGTATCACCGAAAAACACCCCGATATACTGGGCCATCGAAGACGGCCGAATCATGTTGAACAGGGCATTGAAGGTGTCGGTGATCGCACCCCAGACCAACTGTCCGGAAAGACCGATCCCTTGGATGAGACCGATTTCCTCTTGGGGGACAACAGGAGACACGCCGAGAAATCCTGCCCCTGGGACGTTTTCGTTTTCAACCAGCTCTGCTTCGATAGCGACTGTCTCGCCCTCGCGTTCGACCACGACCTCGGCTGAGCCCGGCCCTGCTGCGACAAGGGCATCGGTAGCGTCGGTCCAGTCGGTCACCGACTCCCCGTTTATGGAAATGATGGTGTCGCCCTCAACGAGACCGGCGGCATCCGCCGGAGAATCCTCTACCACGACAGCGACAACGGGTATCGGCTCACCGGGAACGCCGTTTATCACCAGGATTCCGTAAAACATGAGAAAGGCGAGCAGGAAGTTCATGCCGACACCCGCCAAAACCACAACACTCTTCTCCCAGAATTTCTTCTCCCGGTAAGTGCGACCCGCATCCCCGGGAGCTACTTCTTCGAGGGGGTTCATGCCGACGATGCGTACGTACCCACCCAAGGGAATCCACTTGACGCCGTATTCGGTCTCCCCTCTTTGAGTCGACCAGATCTTGGGACCGAATCCGAAGAAAAACTGAGTTGCTTTCATTCCGACGGCCTTGGCCGCGAAGAAGTGACCGGCCTCGTGTGCGGTTACAAAGAAAACTATGGCAAAAGCCGCTGCAAAACCACCGAACATCACATCACGCTACCGACAACTTGGCCGTAGTCAGCACGCGCTTGCTGCTAATGCCACAGCAATGGCGCGGGCTTCTCGGTCTACGTCGAGAACTTCATCGACCGTCGTCACCTCTCGCCACTCGATGCTTTCGACGGTCTGAGAAACCACTTCCGTAATACCGAGAAACCCAAGTCTCCCCTGGAGGAATGCCTCGACGGCAACTTCGTCCGCGGCGTTGAGCGTCGCCGGACTGGAACCGCCCTGACGTCCTGCCTCATAGGCGATGTCCAGCGCGGGGAAGGCTTCACGATCCGGTTCTTCGAAGTCCAAGCTGAGACCAGCCAAAGTGAAAGGCTCCGCAGGCGACGCCAGCCGTTCCGGTGCAGTTAGGGCATACTGAATCGGAATTCGCATGTCAGGTTGTCCGATGTGCCCTTTCCAGGACCCGTCGACGAACTCCACCGCCGAGTGCAATATCGACTGGGGATGAATCACCACGTCGATACGGTCGTAGGGGATGTCAAAGAGAAAGTGGGCTTCGATGACTTCGAGCCCTTTGTTGAACATCGTCGCCGAGTCGATAGTGACACGACGCCCCATCTCCCATGTCGGGTGATTCAGTGCCTCATCGGGTGTGACATCTGCGAGCGAAGCTCGATCTCTCCCCCGGAATGGACCTCCAGATGCGGTCAGCATCAATCGCGCCACCGCCTCGGCGGGCTCGCCAGCGAGACATTGGTATAGGGCGGAGTGTTCGGAGTCCACCGGAACCATCTCACCACCGCCGGCAAGGGCCTTCTTTACCACTGGACCACCGGCTACCAGGCTCTCCTTGTTGGCTAATGCGAGACGATTCCCCGCCTCGAGCGTGGCGACACTGGATCGCAAACCTGCCGCTCCCACGATCCCGTTGATGACGGTGGCTCCCGGAATCGCTGCCAGGGCAACCACTTCATCGGCACCGAAGCCAATGGTTCGACCGATCCGCCCCCCGAAGACTTCACGTTCGTCATTTGAACCTCCGGCAACCGCCACAGCCGCGTCGGGATATCTAGCGACAATCTCGGCAAATCCCTCCGATGGCTTCCCGGCGGCGAGAGCCGCGACTTCAATCCCGAGAGAATTGGCCACCTCGAGAGTCTGAGTGCCAATTGAGCCGGTCGCCCCGAGGACGACGACAGGCGCGCTCACAGCAGACCGAACGCCCTGAACAGGATGTAGACAGCAGGAACTGCGAAAAGGAAGCCGTCGATTCGGTCAAGCATCCCCCCATGACCGGGAAGCACCGAACCCATGTCCTTGACATCGATCGATCGCTTGACCATCGACTCACCCAGGTCACCCAGAGGAACAAAGATGCCGATCACAAGGGCCGCGACCAGTCCCTTTGCCAAACCGATCGTCTCCCAAGCCGGGAATGTCACCAGAACCGAAGCGGCGATGGCACTCACAATGAGACCACCGACAAACCCCTCGACAGTTTTGGCGGGTGACACCACTGGGGCCAATTTGCGCCGGCCAAATGCCTTGCCGACAAAATAGGCACCGATGTCGTTCAGGGCGATCAACAACACCAGGAACATGATGTAGGCGATCGGATGCGGGCCGGCGGCGAACGGGATGGCAAAAGCCAACATGCCAACCCAGGCCATTCCGAGAATAGTGACCGATGCATTCTCCAGTGGCCTCCCACGCGGCGTTATCGCGAAAAACAGCACTGTGGCAGCGATCATGAATGCCGCCCACCCACCGATGGCGGGTGGACCCCAATTGTGGGCACCCACACCAATCAGCGTCACACCCAGAAGCCCGAACAACGCCAGCGGTCGATACTCGACTACGCGAAGCGTGGCATAGAACTCCCCAACCGCCACGACCATGACGAGAATCACAAAGGCCGAGAACCACCAACCGCCAAGCAGCAAACTCCCCACGAAAAGCCCGAAGATGACAAGGGCTGATGCAATGCGCATCGTCAGGTCAGAAGAAGCCGCCTGTTCGATGGCCTCGTACGATTCCTCTGACTGGGTGGCCGCTCCACCGACGTCTTCAAAACCAACAAGGCCGCTCTCGACTCCGGGAACCGCGGCGGCCACCGCCTGCTGTTCCCATTCGGCTTCTGAGGCCTTGGTCACCTCGGCGGCCAAACCTTGATACTCCTGGGTTGTGGCTGAGAGGTATTCCTCCGAAGTGAACTCGTCGATCTCTGGGGATCCCTTGACCATCGAATCCCAATCGACCCCCGACTGCGAGTCGGGTTGGTCCGAAACCTCTGACTCTTGATCCGATGCGTCCACCATCATTTTGTCAGCGGTCGTAGGGACATCGTCTGCAGGTTCTTGTTCGCTCTCTGGCTCCTCTAGGCCGGGAAGAGGCACGACCTTGGCGGTCTCCTCAACGGTGTCAGCATCTTCGTTGGCCTCCCATGGCCGTCTGAAACCACGGTCTTCGGGCCCGTCGGAACCTTGATCAGGCATCAGATCTCTGCCAATTCTTCTTCTTTGTTGCCCATCAGAGTGTCGATCCTCTCGACCCATTGGTCGGTGACTTTCTGAAGCTCGTCTTCGCCGCGGTGGATGTCGTCATCGGAGATCTCGCCATGGAGGGCCTCCATATCGCTCTTGGAGTGGCGACGGACGTTCCTCACCGCCACTCGGCCCTCCTCCGCCATACGGTGAACCACCTTGATGAGTTCCTGTCGTCTTTCCTCGGTGAGCGGGGGGAAAGCGATCCGGATGACGATGCCATCGTCGGTGGGGTTCAGGCCGAGGTCGGAATTCTGGATCGATCGCTCGATGTCGGTGACTGTCGACTGATCAAAGGGTGTCACCACCAAAAGACGCGGCTCGGGGACCGCTATCGACGCAAGTTGCTGGAGCGGAGTCGGTGTCCCGTAGTAGTCAACGGTGATGCGATGAAGGAGTTGCGGGTTGGCTCGGCCGGTGCGGACAGTTGAGAACTCATTGGCGACGTGATCAGCCGCCAATTCCATCCTGTGCTCGGCTTCGACCAAGAGATCGCTGATCATTCCTTCATAACTCCTCAGTGGACCACGGTGCCGATTTGATCGCCCCGAACAGCCTTGACGATGTTGCCAGGCACATTCATATCGAAGACGTGAATCGGGACTTCGTGCTCTTTGCACATCGTAACGGCGGTGGTGTCCATCACCCGGAGTTCCCCGGCAATGAACTCCATGTATGACAGTTCAGTGAGACGATTGGCGTTTTTGTTGTGTGCGGGGTCAGAGTCATAAATCCCGTCGACCATCGAAGCCTTGAGCAGACTGGCGGCGTTTATCTCGATTGCTCGGAGGGCAGCAGTCGTGTCCGTTGTGAAAAATGGGTTGCCGGTGCCTCCGGCAAAAATGACAACCCGACCCTTCTCCAGATGCCTGATCGCACGGAGGCGGATATAGGGCTCGGCCAGCTCCTGCATGGTTATCGCGCTCTGCACCCGAGTATCAACATCGACGTTTTCCAAAGCATCGCGAAGGGCAAGCGCGTTAATGACAGTTGCCAACATTCCCATGTAGTCGGCCGTGGCCGCGTCCATGCCTTTGGCCGCTTGGGAGACTCCACGGAAGATGTTTCCTCCACCCACGACCACCGCAACTTCCACGCCCTCTTGAACTGCCTCAGCCATCTCTTCGGCCACGCGATGAACCGTCAGCGGGTCGATGCCATAGCCGATCGAGGGATCGGCAAATGCCTCTCCTGAGAGCTTCAGCAGGACACGTCGGTTGGGGGATTCAGACAAATGGCCTCCTAGCCGGCTATTGCCATCCGGGCAATGCGCCGCACCGCGATGTTCTCACCCATCTTCGATGCAAGAGCACCGACCATATCGCCGACGGTGCCCTCGTACTTCTCGGCGTTGACGAATTTCTGGTCGTATAGGACGTTCTCTTTGAGCCAGGACTCGATCTTGCCGTCCACTATCCGATCGATGACATCGGCAGGCTTGCCTTCTGCTTCGGCCTGCCGTCCGATCAGCTCTCGCTCTTTGGCCCTTTTGGCCTCATCAACTTCGCCCTGTGTGACCCACTCCGGGTCGGCCCAGCTGACATGCATCGCGATGTCGTCTGCCGTCTCTCGAAACTCTCGACTCTTCGCAACGAAGTCCGTCTCGCAGACAAGCTCGATGAGGACACCCATCGTCGGGCGTTCATTCTGGATGTGGATGTAACTGCCGATCACTCCTTCGTTGGCCTCGCGTTCGCTGCGTTTGGCCATCTTGGCCTGACCGCGTTCACGGAGAAGCTCAAACGCCTTGTCGAGGTCGCCGTCGGCGTCGGTGAGAGCATTCTTGGCGTCCATCATCCCGACACCTGCCTCGCTGCGGAGAGTTTGGACGTCCTGCGCTGTGAAATCCGTCATCGCTCAGGATTCTTCGTTCTCAGCCTTGGCAGGCTTCTTCTTCTTAGCGATCTCCTTGCCCTCGATCATGGCGTCGGCGATGGCAGCCGCAATCAGGTCGGCCGCTCGAATCGCATCGTCGTTGCCGGACACGATGTAGTCGATTGCATCCGGATCGGAGTTCGAGTCGACAAGCGCGATGATCGGAAGACCAAGACGATCAGCCTCCTTGACCGCAGTTTCCTCGGTGTTGACGTCGATGATGAATACCGCGTCTGGGAGCTTGTTGAGCTCAGCAACACCACCAAGGTTCGCCTCGAGCTTGGTCAGCTCGCGCCGAAGTCGGAGTCTCTCTTTCTTGGGAAGACTGTCCATCTCGTCACTCTCCTCCATGCGGCGGAGCTCGCGCATGTAGAAGACCCGTTTCTGGATCGTGCGGAAGTTGGTCAGCATCCCGCCGAGCCATCGATAGTTGACGTAGGGCTGGCCGGCCCGAATGGCGTTTTGGGCGACAGCACCCTGTGCCTGCTTCTTGGTACCGACGAAGAGGATCGACCCTCCCTCGATGGCGATGTTCCTGGCAAAATCTATGGCCTCGGCGATCTGGGTCACCGTCTGACGGAGGTCAATGATGTGGATTCCGTTGCGCTCCCCATAGATGTAGGGACGCATCTTGGGGTTCCAGCGTCGAGTCTGATGCCCGAAATGAACGCCGGCCTCCAAGAGCTGTTTCATTGTGACTTCAGGCACAATTGCTCCTTTGGTTGTTTCCTCCGCCCGTTGGACGACTCCCACCACGATGGCCGCGTTGCGGCCGCGGTGCCCTTCTTCAACCTGCTTCGCAGAAGCAGGCACCAATGAAGGGTTAACGGGCGTGTTTGATGAGCGCAATTGTACGGAAGCCCCGTACTCTTGGGTAATCGACCATGACGTCGTAACCACAGAAACGCTCCGCGATTTGGCCACTGGCCTGGGTACAGCCGGGTTTGGCGTGACCACGTCCGCGCAATTCTCTGAATCCCTCGCCACACTCAGAGAGCACCGAACAACGGGGATGGCAGGGCCTCTTCATTTCACGTATGACGAACCGGTGGTTGCCACCAATGTGGAAATGTCCTTCTCGTGGGCGCGCAGCATCGTGGTGTTCGCTCACAACTATCTGACCGAGACGATCCCTCCCGCAGACACGGGGGCAATGGTGGGCCGATTTGCCACCAGCGACCACTACAGATCGGTACGCCGCGTTGCTGAGCGTCTCAGAGACGAACTGACCAACGCCGGCCACCGGGCTGAGATACTGATCGACGACAACCGGCTCGTCGATCGTGCTGCTGCTGCTCGAGCCGGCCTCGGGTGGATCGGAAAGAGCACAATGGTGCTTGCTCCCGGTCATGGACCATGGATGCTGCTTGGTTCTGTGGTGACTGACGTGAAGCTGGACACGACACAGCCGATGATTCGGGATTGCGGAACCTGCGTGGCATGCATTCCTGCATGCCCAACCGGCGCCATCACCTCATCTGGTCTCGATGCCTCCAAGTGCATCTCCACCTGGCTGCAAACCCCCGGTTCTCTCCCTCGCTGGATCCGCCCCCACATCGGACGTCGAATCTATGGATGTGACGAATGTCTCACCTCATGCCCGCCCGGTCAACGAGCCCTTGGCACAACTCCCAACCGGTCGAATCCGTTGGAATTCGACGAGTTGCTCGCCACTGATGATGAGGAACTGCTCGAGCGATTCCACTGGTGGTACGTGCCGCGACGCGACCCTCGGTTTCTGCGACGAAATATCCTGGTGGCGGCTGGTAACTCGGGCGAGATAGCCGCCCTATCGGCGATCCGAACACACACCACACATCGCTCCTCCATGATCAGATCGCATGCGATATGGGCATTGGCCAGATCATTGAGATCCGATGCCCGCATCGAGTTGGAGCAAGCTCTTGCCCGGGAAACCGTGTCAGAGACTCTCGAAGAAATCGAGTTCGCCTTGGCGATGATCGAGAACTAAACCCTGATGTGAACTGTGGTCGATCAGCCCCAGGCAGGATCGCCGAGACGATTGCGCAGCGACATCATGGTTTTGGCATGAATCTGACAGACTCGGGATTCGGTGACGCCGAGTACGTCACCGATCTCGTTGAGCGTCATGCCCTCGTAGTAATAGAGGGTGACAACAAGTCTTTCCCTTTCAGGGAGTCTGTTGATCGCATCGACCAGACCTCTGCGTGTCTCTTCGCTTTGAAACACCGCCTCCGGTGAGATGCCGCTTGGATCGGAAAGCATCTCCCCCATCGATGTCTGTGAATCACCGGACACGAACTCGTCGAGTGCGGCGATACCCGACCGCCCGATTTCGGCGAGGGCATCATTCAGCTCGTCGACTTCCATTTCCAGGTTGAACGCCAATTCGTCTTCGGTCGGAGTCCTCTGAAGCGTGTGCTCGAGTTCGACGACGGCAGTCTCAATTCGTCGGGCTCGTGACCTAACCGAGCGAGGCACCCAGTCGAGGGCACGAAGCTCGTCGAGGATTGCTCCCTTGATTCGATTGATCGCATAGGTCTCAAATTTGAAGCCACGATCGGGCTCAAACTTGTCGATGGCATCGATGAGGCCGAAAAGGCCGTAGCTGGCGAGATCGTTCTGATCGACCGAACGGGGCAGACCGGCACCCACACGACCAGCCACGTACTTCACCAAGGGTGCGTAGTGGAGGATCAGTCGTTCGCGGGTGTCAGCGTCGCCGGAGGCCTTGAAGGTCTCCCAAAGACCCTCGACCTGAGTCTTCTCAGGCTCGTGGGTGGCTTCGGTCATATGTTCCTCTCAAGTGCATTCGGGTGACGGCAGTGTAGATCTGGGTCGTCGCCAGATCGGTATGTCCTAGAAGATCCTGCACGGTGCGTAAGTCTGCACCACCTTCCAGCAAATGGGTAGCAAAGCTGTGTCGCAGTGCGTGCGGGAAAGTCGCGACCCTTTTCGAGACGACTCTTCTTATCCCCCTCGGGTCGAGACGGCCGCCACGGACACCGACCCACAAGGCGTCGCCGGCGGACCCTGAGGCGAGAGCCTCTCGTCCCTCGACGAGGTAGGCATCCATTGCGTCCCGTGCCGGCCGGCCGATGGGCACACGCCGTGTCTTGCTGCCTTTACCGACCACGGTAACGGTGTCTTCTCCGGCGTCTTCGACGTTCATGGAAGTGAGTTCGGAGATGCGCAGCCCGGTGGCATAGAGGGTTTCCACCAGTGCCAGGTCTCTCAGGCCAACAGGAGTGGAGGTATCGATCAGAGCGATGGCGCTACTCACAGTCCTGGCGGGCAAAGCATGGGGCAACGGCTTGTCCAACTTCAGTCTTGTCACGCCTGCGAACGGATTTGTCTCCACCGCCTCGCGTCTCACCGCATCGCCAAAGAACGACCTGACCGACGACGATTTACGTGACATCGATCGACGCGAGTACGACCGGGTATCGAGAAATGCCAGATATCGCCGGCAATGACGCCGTTCCACGTCAGCGATCGATTGAATACCGGCCCGGTCGCAGTAGTCAAAGAATTGAGCCAGATCGCGGCGATAGGCGTCCACAGTGTGCGCGGACAAACCACGCTGATCAGTGAGCCGTCTCAGGTAGGCCTTCACCTGGGGCTCAGCCCAAACCGGGACGGCGGGTATTTCCACAGCGCAATTTTACGTTCGGATAGGTGGCTAGCCGGGGATCACCCGATCTCCCGACATACGTACCAGACCCTCGATCTCGAGTCTTCCGACTCGGGCCAGCGTCTCCGGCAGCGACAGCGACCAATGGGTGGTCAACTCGTCCACTGTTAGTCCCGACTGGGGCAGGTCAACGGTGCTCGCCGACGCGGCCTGTTGTGGCGGACCGATTATCAGCCCTAACCCCTCGATCAGATCGTTGGCTCCGAGCACAGGGTTGGCACCGTCACGAATCAGCAAATTGCACCCTTCCGATGCTGGACGGTCGACATCGCCAGGGACGACAAATACCGGGCGACCGATCTCTGCCCCCAGACGTGCAGTAATCAACGCCCCACCGGTTCGAGCGGCCTCCACAACCACAACGGCAGTCGACATCGCAGCGATGATCCGATTCCGCGCGGGAAATCGCCAACGATCAGGCGGGGTTCCTGGGGAATACTCAGATACGATCGCTCCCCCGGATTCGAGGATCCCGTCATAGATGGGGCGATTCTCCGCCGGGTAACAGACGTCGACACCAGAGCCGAGCACGCCCACGGCGTGACCACTGACACTCAGACAGCCCCGATGAGCAGCCGCATCGATGCCACGCGCCAAACCGCTCACGACCGTCCAGCCGGCACCGGCAATCACCCTCCCGAATCGTTCGGCAAGATCGATCCCATATCGAGTGCATCGCCGTGTTCCCACCACCGCCACACCGGGGGCCGCAGCCAGATCGCCGATCAAATAGAGGTCGGGTGGGTCTTCGAGATCAAGAAGACCCTCCGGATACGACGCTGTTCCGGCCCGAACCATGTGCGGCGTCGTCACCAATCTCCTCGAAGAACCATTGCCTCAGCAACGTGATCTTCCGACACCTCTTCGGCCAAAGCCAGGTCGGCGATCGTCCTGGCCACACGTTTGGTTCGCTCCACACCGCGTGCCGTGATGACGCCTGAGTCAAGGGCACGCAGGATCAGCCGACTTGCTGCCTCACTAATCAGGTCGGGTCGATTGGATCGAAAATCGACAGCCACGGCAACCCGCTTTCTCACGATGGCGGAGGTTTCGGCATCGGACCTCATCTCGACGGATTCGACACGACCAACCTTCACCACGAGGTCGATTCGATCTAACAGGGGACCGGAGACACGCTGGCGATACCGTGAAACCATCGCCGGCCGGCATTGGCACGGCTTTCTGTCATCACCGGTGAACCCACACGGACATGGATTCGTTGCCGCGACCAGGTGAAACGATGAAGGAAACTCAACAGACATACCCCTGCGGGCAATTGTGACCGCCCCGTCCTCCATCGGTTGACGGAGGGTGTCGAGATGACTCCGGGGAAATTCGGCCAATTCGTCGAGGAATAGCAAGCCATGGTTTGCAAGGGAAACCTCCCCCGGAACGGGTACACCACTGCCACCGCCGACCAGAGCGGCGCGGGATGCCGTGTGGTGCGGTGACCGGAAGGGACGGTCCCACCGAATGCCACGAGTGAGGCCGGCCGCGGCGTGGATAAGACCGACTTCGACCGCTTCTGACTCGCTGAGCGGGGGCAAGAGGCCGGCGAGCCTGCGGGCAAGCATTGTCTTTCCTCCACCCGGGGGACCGTGAAACAAGAGATGGTGTCGGCCGGTCGCAGCTATCTCAGTAGCGCGCCGCGCCATCGGTTGGCCTCGAACATCAGCCAGATCGGCGGTGGTATCCAAAGAAGGGGGAACACTCCGCGGCTTCACCATCTCATCGTCGAGCCCCATCCGCAGTTGCTCCGCAGCTTCGGCAAGCGTCTTGATCGAGTAGACGCGGGCTCCGGGAACGGACGCTGCCTGGCTCGCGCTCGATTCTGGAACAAGACAGGGAAGGTCCAGTCTCGCTGAAAGGACGCCGGCGGCCATGCCACTCGTGCTCGAACGCACCCTGCCGTCCAAAGCCAATTCGCCCACGACGATCACATCACGAGGGCTCGGTATCTCCCGAGAAGCAGCCAGAACGCCAAGCGCAATCGGCAGATCGTATTCGGTCCCACCTTTTGGCAGGGCGGCAGGGCTCAAATTGACGGTGACGGTCCTGTTGGGAAACTTCGCACCAGACGAGGCCAAGGCGGCACGCACCCGATCCTTTGCCTCCCGCACAGCTGTGTCCGGCAGCCCGGTCAGCTTGAACGACTCCTGGGGTCGGCCGACGTGCACCTCGACCTGAACCGGCTTGACGTCTCCCCCGACCAGCGCCACCGACATGGTGGCTGAGTTCATGGATCCGAACGTACGGGGTAGGTGTGACCGGTTCTAGTGGGTTGTCACTGCCGATCCGCCACGACGACTGTCGGCGTGCCCGTGAATGTGCCCACCTTCGAGGGCGGTACCATTCACCCCACCGAAATACATGTGAAGCTCGTCAAAGGGCCTAGTCGGACTGGTGATCGTCTCCCCATCGATCCCCGGCTCCACGGCGATCCTCACACCCCAATCCCCGAACTCGGGGTGAACCCGGGGATGTTCGATGGCCTCCTCCAGGTCCATTCCGCTGGCGAGGGAGGAAATCGTCGCGACCAGCGCGCTTGTGATGCGGTCGGCACCTGGACTCCCCAAGGCCACCACATCGCCTCCGCTTCTGACAATCATCGGGGCCATGTTGGACGTCATCCGGGCTCCGGTCTCACCCGGCCCGATTCCCGCCAACTCGACCTCACCGACGGCGTTGTTCATCATCAAGCCAGTACCTCGCGGGGCGACACCTGACCCGTAGCCGGCAGAGAGAGAGGCTGCCACGGCGCCACCGTTGGCGTCGCTGGCTGCGATGCTGATGGTCGAAGGGGACCGCAATCCTGCGTTGACCAAGGCTTTTGTTGCAGCGTCGTCAAAACCAGGGCCGGGTTGGAGGTCACGTGCCCGAGATTGAAAAGCATCCGCCAATCCCCTTGCCCAGTCAGCGGGACCGGACTCATCACCGTCACCGATCGCTCCGAGGGCAAGGGCCACGGTGACCCCGCCCACAGCAGGTGGTGGATTGATCTGAAGATCCCACCCTCGATGGCTCATGGCCACGGGGCGTCGCACAATCGCCCGGTATCGAGCAAGGTCATCGAGAGTCAGAGAACTTCCTTTCGCTGCCAGGTCGGAGACAATCTCATTGGCCAGGTCTCCGGTGTAGAAAACCGACGCACCCTCCTCACCGATATAGCGAAGGGTCGCGGCAAGACCGGCGAACTCGACGATTTCGCCGGCGTCTTTGAGCCGGTCGCCCTCAAAGACCGAACCGCGCGACATCGGATCGGTCTCGAAGATGGGGAGCCCCGAGTAGACCAGGTAGTGATGCGCAGCCTCGCTGAGTGGAAATCCACCGTCGACCGTCGCCGCTGCAACCTCCATGATCTCGCGCCATGGGACGGAGCCATATCTGTCGTGAGCGATTCCGTACCCGGCAAATGCTCCGGGGACGCCGATGGTGCCCGCACCGATCAGAGTGGTGACACCGCCCCCGTACTCCATCCAAATCTCACTAACTGCCTTTTCCCCTTCAAACCCCAGCCCCGGATAGGCCATATAGCCATCGACAACCACCGGATCGGACCCGGGAATATCGATGGCCAGGAACCCGCCTCCTCCAGGGGAGCAGATGCCCGGCTCGGTGCAGGTGGCAACCAGCGCCGCCGTGATGGCCACGTCGACAACCGAACCACCCGCCTCTGCGATCAGCGTGCCTGCATCGGTTACCAGCGTCGAAGGTCCGGCTATCGCCATCGGTGACATCGCCCAAGGCTAGAGCGAGACCCGTATTCTCGCCTTTGATGAAAAACTCAGGACTTGAGACCGCAATCGAAGAAGCCCAAGTCGGTCTGGCCGCCGGTGGTATCCCAATCGGATCGGCGATCGTTGTCGATGGTCAAATCGTCGGTCGAGGCCACAACCAACGCATCCAGAGGGGGTCGGCAACTCTTCATGGAGAGATGGATGCCCTCGAGAATGCCGGTCGGTTACCGGCCGCTGCCTATCGGCGGTCGACCCTTTACACCACGCTGTCACCATGTGACATGTGTTCAGGAGCCATCCTTCTCTACGGCATCCCCAAAGTCGTGATCGGCGAGAACATCACCTTCATGGGAGCTGAGGATCATCTCCGCTCACGAGGTGTCGAGGTTGAGGTGATGAACGATCAGCGGTGCATCGCCCTCATGACCGCCTTCATCGACACCCACCCTGACCTTTGGAATGAGGACATCGGCGAGGACTAGACGCCGCTAGCGACCTTTCCATTGGGGTTCCCGCTTCTCCAGGAACGCTGCGATCCCCTCAGCGGAATCCTCGGTGCCCAGTGCAATTGACTGTGACTGTCCTTCCCAGCCGATCGCCTCTGAGAAGCTCATCTCAAACGATGCGTCCAGTGCTTGCTTAGAGAACATCTGTCCTATTGGTGCCCCGGAGAGAAAGCTTTCGGCCAACTCCTTGGCCCGCGATATCAGTCGGCCGGCTGGTACCACCTCGAGGGCCAGCCCAATCTCAGCTGCTTCATCGGCGCCAACCATCCGACCTGACAATGCCAACTCCTTGGCACGTTGAAGACCCACCAGTCGCGGTAACAACCAGGTCCCTCCGAAATCCAGGGTCAAGCCGCGCTTGACGAAGATCTCCGAGAACAAGGCACTCTCGGCAGCGATCACCACGTCGCAGCCCAACGCCAGATTCATTCCTGCACCAACTGCGTACCCATCGACAGCGGCGATGGTCGGCTTGGTGATTCGATGCAAGGCGGTGGCCGCTTCTCCCACGACTTTCATCCGCCGATGCCGGTCCACGACGGAAACCATGCCTCCCCGGGCTTCTGGATCAAGGTCAGCACCGGCACAGAAGACGCCGCCCTCCCCAGAAACAATCAGTACCCGTTGACTGGATTGCTCAAAATCGACAAAGACGTCCCGAAGGGCAAGAAACCCGTCAAACGGTATGGCGTTCCTGCGTTCCGGGCGATCGATGGTCAACCATCGGATCCGTTCCTCATCTCTGCTGCGCAGCCAGGTCACTTCAGTGACGGTAGACAGCCCAGGCGGCCGGTTACCGTTTCGGACATGGGATTCAATCCATTCCGCCCCCAGGACAACTCGGTCCTGGACATAGCCATGGTGGTATTCGCTGTGGGAACGGCACTGGCTCTCATCGCATGGGCACTGTTCTCGACGTAACCGTCACCCCCATCCAGCCCTATCAGGCACGCAAGGAATACACGTGTCCTGGGTGCCAGGGGACGATCCCGCCGGAGACCTTCCATCTTGTTGTGATTCCCGACGACGCCGTGGACATGAGACGCCACTGGCACCACGGCTGTTGGCATAAGGAGTTGAGAAGGCAGTTAGGGGCTCAAGCGTCTCGGCGCTGAAGACCCCACAGGGTGAATGCGAGCCCGACAACCGTCCAACCGATCATCACACCGAGAGCGTGTGCCAACGACATGTCTCCGCCAGGAATGAAGGCGGCGAACGCACCGTCTCCGGCGACATTGAATATGCCGTTGGATGCTGCGGTCAGAGAAATCTTCTCGTAGAAGTCGACAAACGGGGCGACGATGCTGTCGATGAAAGAGAGCCCCAAAGCAATTCCCATGGCGGCGGCTATCGAGCGCGTCATTGCCACAGCGCCCAAGCCGATCGATGTCCAGGCTCCGGCTATCACCAGGAATTTCCAAAGCAGACCAAGCCACTCGGATATCTCCGGTGAGCCACTCCCTTCGGCCGCCGCCCAGGTAATCACAGCCCACACCGCGGTCCCGACGAGAAACGCGATCCATGAGGCGACCGCGAAGACCAGGAATTTCGAAGAGATATGGCTGAGTTTGCGGGAGTCTCGTGTCAGCGAGGTCGCCCACACCGTGCTGGACACTTCGCCGCCCAGTACGGCAGTTGCCAGGATCACGGCAAACCACCAGGCCTGTCCGGCTACCTGTTGGGCACCGAAGATGAATGCCTCCGGCCGGAGTGGGACCGGAGCATCGCCTCCGGCGGCTTCGGGCAGAGCAGGTAGCAACACGTAGAAGAGCAACCCGATAAACCCCATCAGAAACGCCAGAACGCCAAGCATGATTGGGAACAACTTGCGACGACTGATCTTCAGATACTCGGCGTGAAGGAGGCTCATACCTCTCCCTCACCAGTGATGCCAAGGAAGACCGATTCGAGACTGCTTCGGGCCGAGCCCACTTCACTGGGGTAAATGCCCACCTCGGCCAATGCGCGAACAATGGCTGACCCGTCGACCGAGTCGACAACAAGACCATCAGCCTCGAATTGGGAGTCGAGACCGGCAGCGGAGAGGGCGTCCATGGCTCGCTGCCCTTCATCAACAACAACTCGTGTGGCGCCCACTCCAAGCAATTCCTCGAGTGGGCCCTGGGAGACCATCTTGCCTTTGTCGACGACTACCACGTAGTCGGCCAGGGCTTCGACATCGGCCAGATCGTGGCTAGAGATGACAACGGTCTTGCCCTCGTCGGCGAGGGATCTCAAACGGCCGCGGAAAACGTGCTGGCCGGCTGGGTCTAGACCGTCCAACGGTTCGTCGAGAAGAAGCAATTCAGGATCACCGAGCATGGCCGCAGCCAGGGCGAGGCGTTGTCTCATCCCCTTCGAGTATTCCTCGGCACGGCGATCCGCATCGGTGGTGAGACTGACGAATTCGAGCATTTCGTCGATGCGATCGTGACCAAATCCCAGCGTATCCGCTGCGATCTGGAGGTTGACGCGACCGCTATGTGCTTTGATCAGCCCTGGCTCTTCGATGATGCATCCGACACGCCCGGTGATCTTGGGAAGGTCACCGGGCACCTTCATCCCGAGAACGTCGATGTCGCCGGCGTCGGGATTGGTGAGGCCTAGCAATGCGCGAAACGTTGTGGTCTTGCCGGCACCGTTTGGCCCCAGGAATCCTGTGACTTGCCCGGCAGGTATCGAAAAACTCAGACCACGAAGCGCCTCTGTCTTCTTGTATGTCTTACGGAGATTCTCGACCTCAATGGCTGTGGTTCCCTGACTCATGTTCTAGAACAATAGAAACCAGAATTCTGAGACGTCAATTCGACCCCGGCACCCAGTGGAAGTCGATGTGTGTGTCCCGAAAGCCAACGCCGAGAAAGTCCACCCGGTCGGCGCCGATTCTGGCCGCGAGAGCTGTGACGTGTCGCCTTTTCGCTGCGTCGATGGCATCTATCGGATCGACCGCCGAGCTGACAGACCGAACCTCGACAACCACCCGTTCATCTCCGTCCCACCCAACGAGGTCGACCTCACCCCGGTCAACTCTGACGTTGCTGTTGGTAACCGTTAATCCATGTGAGGTCAGGAACCAGGCACCGATCCTCTCTCCCATTTCTCCGAACGTGCGCGGTGGGTGGCTCAGAGGCTGAGCTCTGGCTTCTCCAACTCCTCGACATTGACATCGCGGAAAGTGAGTACTTGAACATGCTCGAGAAAGCGTGCCGGACGGAACATGTCCCACACCCACGCGTCTTTCATCTGCACTTCGAAGAAGACAGATCCCTTGACCTCACGCACTTCGACGTCGACGTCGTTGCACAGATAGAAGCGACGCTCTGTTTCCACCACATAGGTGAACATTGGGAGAACGTCGTGATACTCCTTGTAGAGCTTCAGCTCTACTTCAGACTCATAACGTTCGAGATCCTCTTCCATCGTCTCCTCATACAAATGGATGTTGCGATGATATGCCCACGGTCGAACTAACACTTACGTGATCAGACGGTGAAGTACCAGTGGTGTGAGACGGCTCACTAGAGCCCTCCGAAGTTTGACAGAGGCCAGATCGTGACAAAGGCACGCCCGACCAACGCCTCATATTCGATTGGGCCAAATCTTCGACTGTCAAAACTGAACTGTCTGTTGTCGCCCATCACGAAGACCTGATTGGGACCGACGACAAAGGGGCCTTCGTCATTCATGACCGTGTCGGGCGCCAGATAGGGCTCGGCGATGAGCACACCGTCGACAACCATCTTTCCGTTCTCAACAATCAGCGTCTCCCCGGGTAACCCGATGACACGTTTGATCAGGTCGTCACGGCCGCGCGTGCGTATACCGATGGCTTCCAGGACCGAGCGGATCACGGCCTCGGGCAATGACTCTTCGATCTCTGGCTCGGCCGGGTCGCGAAACACGACGATGTCTCCGCGTTCGGGATCAACCCAGTTGTAAGCCAGTTTGTTGACCATGACCCGATCGTTGACCTGGATGGTCGGAAGCATCGACTCGGACGGGATCCAAAAGGGCTGGACAAGAAAGGTCTTGATGACAACCGCAATGACCAACGCGGTGAGGAGAAGCCCTGGCAGTTCGGCCCAGAAGGAACGCCGAGCTTTGGGCTCCGGCGTTTCCTGTTGATCTCGAGTGAGTTCGCTGTCCATCGAAGCTGGCGAATTCAGTCGCGCAACTCCTTGATACGAGCCGCCTTACCGACCCTGTCGCGCAGGTAGTAGAGCTTTGAGCGCCGAACGTCGCCCTTGCGAGTCACTTCGATCTTCTGGATGATCGGAGCGTTAAGTGGGAACACTCGCTCGACACCCACGCCAAAGCTCAGCTTGCGCACGGTGAAAGAGGCACGTGAGGAGGTGCCGTTTCGAGCAATGACCACGCCCTCGAAAACCTGGACTCTCTCCCGACCGGCCTCGACAACACGAACATGCACCTTGACGGTATCGCCAGCCCGAAACTCGGGCGTGTCGTCACGGACATACGCGTCTTCTACGGCTTGAAGATCGTTCATGGAAGGCTCCTAGAAACATCCGAGCGAAATAGACGGGTGGCTCGGATCACGAATTGTATCAAGGATCGGAATCATTGCCATTCTCGGGTAAGACCGGTGGTGCTAGGTCGGGACGACGTTGTTTCGTCCTCATAACCCGCTGAGCCTGACGCCATTCCTCGATCTTGGCGTGATCCCCGCTGAGAAGGATCTCGGGGACAGTGTCACCCTCGTAATCGGCCGGTCTCGTGTAAACCGGTTCTTCGAGCAATCCGTCACGGAATGACTCCTTTTCTGTCGATTCCGGATTTCCGACCACACCTGGAAGGAGACGGGCGATGCCTTCGATGACAGCCGCTGCCGCCACCTCTCCCCCAGCCAGCACATAGTCGCCAAGACTGACCTCTTCGTCGATGTAGTTGTCGATCACGCGTTGGTCGACGCCCTCGTATCGGCCACACACCAGAGTGACGTTGTCGAGTTCAGCCCATCGATCGAGTGTCGCCTGAGTCATCGGGGCACCGCTTGGGGTGAAAAGGACTCGGTGAGTGTCCTCCAGGGGTGCCAGAGCTTTGGCCAACGGCCCGACCATCATCACCATTCCCGGTCCCCCACCGAAGGGGCTGTCGTCGAGCTGACGATGTCTCCCTAAACCGTGGTCACGGAGATTGTTGAGCTCGACTTCGAGGGCACCGACCTCAATCCCCCGCGCCACGATCGAGACTCGAAGAGGCCCGTCGAAGAACTCGGGGAACATGGTGACGACGTTGACCTTCACTTCGTGGAGGGTAGGACCAGCCTCAAATCAGGGAACGAATGGCAGGCAGCCGGCGTCTGAGGAGTATGCGCCGCGCAGGGCTTTTTCGGTTCTCAACGATCTTGCTTGTCGCCGCTTTTTGGGCCGTCGCATGCGGGAGCGAGCCAGTTGGTGAAGACGCCAACGATCGGGCAGTGCCAAGCGGGCCCTTAAGTGGAGCGTGTCGAACCTTCAGCAATGCATGGGGGCAGGAGGATCTCGACGAGGCCGCAAATGCGCTACGCGAAATGGCCAATGCGATTGTCTCGTCTTTTCCTGATGAAGCCCAGCTCACCCTTACCGCGGCGACCGAATTGGAAACGGACGGTGCCGTCGCTCTGGGCCGACTCGGACCCCTCATCCCCATACTCGCTGGCGAGGCATGTGCCGGAGCCCAGGAGCTGCTGTCGGGGTATGTGCCAACCCCCGCCCCTGATACCGACGCAGTCCTGGCAGACCTCGCCATTGGCATGGGCCGCTGGGCCAATGCGAACATAGCGACCTATCACTATGAGACGTTCTTTCATCAAGAACTAGAGGGAGCCGCTTCACCACGATGCGGTATTGGGGCCAACCTCGTGGTGCAAGTTGTCGACGGCGTACCGAACCTGGCTCGAGATCAATTCTCAGGGTGTGAGATTCAGCTCGCAGATCCGAACCGACCACCTTTGACGGTGGAGGAGTGGTTCAGTCACATCGAATCCCTCATCTCGACGCTGTCCGAGTTGAGGGAGCTGAATGTGACATTCTCCGACATCGGCGTGCCCTTGGAGTTCTTCATCGCTTCAGACCGCGGCTGGGTGGAAGGGGGAATTAGCAATCTGACTGAGGGTCTCGCCAACAACAAGGGAGCCGAGAAGATTCTAACTGACCTGGAACAAGCACGACAGGTCTGGACTGCCAACGGTCCTGATTCGTATTCGTATCAAGTCGAGGTGCGGTGCTTCTGTCCTGAGGAATATCGAGGACCTTTCACCGTGGTCGTTCGCGATGGCGTCGTGGAATCGACACATGACGGTGAACAGGTGTCAGAGTTCGCACCAACCGAGTATTTCACCGTTTCCGGCCTATTCGATGCGGTCGAGGCCTTCGCCTTCTCTGACAGCATCATCGTCACCTACGACGTTGACTTCGGATTCCCTGCGCTCATCGATGCTGATCCCGTTGCCAACGTCATCGACGAGGAGCAAGAAATCCTTGTCACTCAGTTCGCCGTTGAAAGCTGACAATCGCCATGTGATGAGTGTGGGGCCCTCTCGACGTCGGGTTCGAATATTGCACCACAACCCCCTGGAATCTGTCGGGGGCAATCCGTACTATAGAACATATGTTCGATTTGAAGCTTGAGCCTCAGTTCTCCGATCAGGAGATCGAGGCGATCACCGCCGCCGAATTCGCCGTCTGGGATCAAGACTCATCCGAGACTCAGATCATCCCGAGCGATCTGGCGGAATGGGAGCCCGGTCCCTACCTGGGCGTTGTCCTGTCCGCCATCGATCCGGCGAGAGTGACCGGACACGACCGCGTCACCCTGATGAAGGCCCATGCCCGCCAGGTCGCCCATGACCAGGCCGCCTATTACCGCTCAATCGGCGAAGTTGCCACTTCCGTCCCCAACTCCCCCGATCCGCTGGTTCGGAGCGATGAGTGGTTCGAGTACGCCAACATGGAGGTGCGAGCGGCGCTGACCCTGACCCGTCGAGCAGCCGACTCCGAACTCGGCTTCGCTCACGACCTCCTCGAGCGTCTTCCGGAAGTGTGGGGTGCTCTCGACGCAGGCACCATCGACATTCGAAAGGCACGGGAGATCGCCCGGGGAACGGGTCATCTCCAGGAAACCGACGCCCGTGACGTTGCCGACCGTGTCCTCCCCGCCGCCTCGGGCCTGACCACGGGCCAGCTCCGAGCCCGGATCCAACGTCTCTGCTTGGAAACCAATCCCGAGGACGCCAGCGACCGACTCAGCCAAGGACTCGAAGACCGCAGGGTCTTCACTCAGGCCAATCCCAACGGCACTGCCGATCTACTTGCTCTCCAACTTGCCCCCCACCGTGTCTCCTCGGTCAACAGACGGATCAACGGGATAGCCCTTCAGCTGAACAAGACCGATGAGACCAGGACGATGGACCAGATCAGGGCCGACGTCTTCATCGACCTCCTTCTGGGCGAGTCCGACGGCAACGGTCGTCAGGTCGGTGTCGAGATCACGGTCGACCTCAAAACGCTCGCCGACCTGTCCGAATCACCCGGCGAGCTGGCCGGCTACGGACCGGTAATCGCTGACATCGCTCGTCAGGTGACTCAAGAGCAGCGTGACACGCAATGGCGGACCAGGGTCGTCGACGACAACGGTCAGGTCATCCACACCGGGACAACCAGACGACGTCCCGACGCCAGATTGAAACGAGAGATCCTTGCCAGCTACCCAACCTGTGCCTTTCCCGGTTTTCGAATGCCCGCAACGGACTGCGATATCGACCATCGCGACCCCTGGTCGAAAGGCGGCGACACCTCATTCGAGAACAATGCGCCACTCTGTCGTCACGACCATGTCGGAAGGCACAAGGCCGGGTGGGAATACATCCGGCTACCGGACGGTCGACACCAGTGGATCAGTCCTCTCGGTCACACCTACCTCACCGGCGGGCGACCACCATGATCCTGGACAGTCCGGGTATGTTCGCTGAGAATCTGGTCGATGGCTCTTCTCGACATTTCGGCTAGTGCGGGATTCGTGTTGACGTAATATGGAAGAGCGATCAATGCGATCGACAGAGCCCACCCCCGATCCCGATTCCAAGTGTCGCTATCGACTTGCACAGCTTGTCGAAATGCATCCCGACTCTCGCTTTCAAACAGCCACCAAGCCGGCATCATGTCCACGGTCGGATCTCCGACCCCACACTCGCCGAAGTTCGATGACCGCGGTGAGTCGCCCTTCGACCGTAAGAAGATTCCCGGCCGCAGATCACCGTGGAACCACGCAGGCGTGTCGGTCCCATCGCCCGTGTTCGACGTTTTCGCCTCCAATCCACCTCACAACCGACCAGGCGCAGGGATAATCACGGACAGGCGATCCCATGGCAATCTGTACTGGGATGGCGAATGGAAGGTGCGAAGCAAGCCGGAATCCCCAGTGAGCCTCTCTTTCGATGGGCCGGACTATTCGACTAGGACGGGAAGTCGAACCGCCATATCGGTGCCCAGTTTGTAGATCCTATGAACCGTGCCAAATGAATCGACCCGTTCCAAAGGAAGGTCCGACCACTCTGGAAACTGATCGGTTATCAACTGGGCCACAAGTGCCTCGCTGAAATTCGTTGTCATGCAACACCGCCTGCCCCCGCTAGTTGAGACGCTCCACGATCATCGCCATCCCCTGACCGCCACCGACGCACATCGTCTCCAGACCGTAGGTGCCGTCAAGAGTTCGGAGGTCGTTGAGCAGGGTGCCCATGATTCGAGCGCCGGTCATCCCAAATGGATGTCCGAGAGCGATAGCACCACCATGTGGATTGAGCTTGTCCATGTCGATGCCCAACTCGTCGGCTGACGCCAACACCTGGGCTGCGAATGCCTCGTTGATCTCGATCACATCGATGTCGTCGAGAGTCATACCTGACTGCTCCATCACCTTCCGCACTGCAAAAACCGGGCCCATGCCCATGTACTCAGGCTCCAGGCCGGCCACCGAGGAGGCCACGATTCGGGCCAGCGGCTCCAGCCCCAACGCAGCGGCCTTTTCGTCGGACATGACGAGAACTGCGGCTGCTCCGTCATTGAGCGGACACGAATTGCCCGCGGTGACCGAGCCTTCAGGATCAAACACGGGTGGAAGACTTGCCAACTTCTCCAGCGTGGTGTTCGGACGGGGACCATCGTCGTCACGGATGATGCGCCCGTCCGAAACTTCGATCGGTGTGATCTCTCGATCAAAGAAGCCGTTCTTCTGAGACTCGACGGCACGATCTTGCGATCGCTTGGCGAACTCGTCCATCCGCTCTCGGGTTACCCGATACTTCTTGGCAACGTTCTCGGCAGTGTTCCCCATCGGGATGTAGACGTTGTTGATGAAGTCGTCACGGGATGCGTCTGTGAATCGTGGGTTGAGGTCGTCACTGTCGAGCGCCTTTCCATATGTTCGACTGACTGATTCCGAGCCAGCAGCGACGTAGGTGTCGCCTTCATCCTGTTTGATGGCGTGAAAGGCCATCCGGATCGTTTGAAGGGACGAAGCACAGAAGCGATTGACGGTCGTCGCCGGGACAGAGTCGGGCATGGCACCGAGCAACGCAGCAGGGCGGGCCATGTTGAAACCTTGCTCATGGTGAGTGAGCCCACAGCCGACCATGACATCATCTACGGAGTCACGCGGCACTTCCGGCACCTTCTCCATGAGAGCGTTGATGGCGAATCCGGCCAAATCATCGGCACGGGTTTCGATCAACGACCCCTTGTACGCCCTCCCAATCGGTGTCCGGGTGGTGGCAACGATTACTGCTTCAGGCATATAAACTTCCTCATGTGCGAACCTCCGCAAACTTAGCGGCGGGGCTTACTCATTCAGACATGAGGGTGTGGAGAGTTATTCCCATTTTCGTCCTGGTGTTCGCTGCATGCAGCCCCCAGACGGAAACTGTGGCGTCGTCGACCACGGTGCAGGGTTCAGCAGTCAGTACCGCTCCAACGACAACTCTTCCGCTGGTCGCCGGCTGTCCAGACAACGACGAGTTCACCGAAGGCGGGCCTGTTGACACCATCGAACAAGTGTCATCGGATGCAAGCACGATCGGGCTGATCAGCTGGACCGCCGAAGAAGCCTGCGAGACATTCACCGTTTCGTTTGAGACATCCGAGGGGGCGCCGGCGACAACACCGCCAAGTGTTTCAGTCGGCTACGTCGACGACATGCCGGTAATCAGAATGTCGCTCGACACCGACGCCACTGTTATCACAGATCAACTTGTGGAGACCGCGATGGTGGAGCGGCTGTACGTTGTAACCGCCCTGGACGGTGGGATGTTCATAGACATCCACCTGGCAGCCCCCGCCCAAGCTCGTGTCACCGTCGATTTCTCGCCTGCCCGACTTGTTTTGGATCTTCAGCCGGGAATCGTCGACTACCCGACCCAACCCGCCTTGTCCGATGTCATGGTTGTCGTCAGCCCCGCCGACACCTCAATAGGCGCCAGTCCGGTTTCTATCCTGGGCTACGGGCGGACGTTCGAGTCAAACGTGATGCTCATCGTCACCACCGGCGGTGAGGTGATAGCCGAGGAGTTCACGACGGCAGCCGACAGTGAGGCAACATGGGGTGAATTCAGAACAGAGATGGACCTTCCACCCGGGAACATCTCACTATTCGTCGGTGACGAGAATCAGGAGGACGGTGGATTGGAAGGAGTGACAATCAGCCTGACGATCCAGTGAGACCCTCAATCTCAACCGTCTCGATGAACCCGCCGTCGAGATCGACGACCGGCACAAGTGCGTCGACGAACGGGATCTCGAAACGCAACCCGTCCCGCTCGATCATCAGTCGATCCTGGGCGGGTCCATGATTTACGGCAACCACTTTGCCTCCCCTGGGTCGAACCTCTAGACCCATTAGGTCGTCGGGCCAGAACTCACGCTCTTGCAAGGTTCGACGCTCGGCCACCAACACGTCCTGGTTGCGAATTGAATCAGCGTCTTCTCGAGAATTCACCTTCTCGAAGGCGACGTGGTGACCTTTGTCGGCGCGACGTATCGACCGCACCACATACCAATGGTCCTGGATGTAGACAGGGGAACCTGTCTCGAAGTAGACAAGATCCTCGGACTCGACGTAGAGCCCGAGAAACCCGTTCAGCCCGTGCGGTCGTCCCAGACGGCCGGCACGAACCGATGGATGATCAGAGCCGTCGGAAGGGCTCAAACGTCCTGCCTCGGAGGCCGGACGTTCAGTCGAGGAACTCGACTCCAGCCGAGATCCCCTCTTCTTCGCCAGCAGCGCCGGCGGCGGCACGGATTGCCTTTGCCACCCGGCCACGACGGCCGATGACACGACCCATGTCGCCTTTTGCGGTGCGAACCTCTGCCACCACATCGTTGGGTCCCTGCTCAACGATGGTCACAACCACCTCATCAGGATCGTCAACAATGCTCTTGACCACATAGCTGACAACCCGCTCGACAATATCGCCCTGTGCCAAAGCTATTCCTCCTCGACCACAACAGATGATTCGTCAGGATCTCCAACGGCTTCGGCGTCAGCCGAAGAAGCCACGTCAGGAGATTCGACAGAATCTCCAAGGGCTTCGGCGCCAGCCGAAGACCCGACAACATGGATGCCGCCACTTTGAATCTTGATCGTGTTCATCGCTCCCGAGATGTTCAGGAGCTTCTCAACTGTCTCACTGGGTTGGGCCCCTTTGGCAAGCCAGGCGGCCGCCTTGTCATTGTCGATCTCAACGATCGACGGATCATGAAGCGGCTCATAACGCCCTATTTGCTCGATATAGCGACCGTCGCGCGGGGCGCGCTGGTCCACTGCAACAACACGGTACATGGGCTGTTTCTTCTTACCCATCCGCATCAGTCTCAACCTGACAGACATCAATTCACCTCTTTCGCCGACCGCTCATCAGGGCATCCAAGGTCGGTGTGCCCTTAGTTCCGGCCAGCGTCTTCATCATGCGTTGTGTATCGGCGAATTGCTTCAGCAACCGATTCACATCCTGGGGCTTTTGGCCCGACCCGGACGCGATTCTCCGCTTTCGGCTTCCACCGATGATCTTGGGATTCCGGCGCTCTTCGGGGGTCATCGACTGGATGATCGCCTCGACCCTCTTGAGATCGCGATCATCGACATCGACCTCACGAAGGAGCGAACCGGAGCCAGGAAGCATAGCAAGGATGTCCTGTAGAGGCCCCATCGACTTCATTGCCTGAAACTGCTCTAGAAAGTCCTCGAGTGTGAATTCGCCCTTTTCAAGCTTGGCTGCGGTCTGTTCTGCTTGTTCCTCGTCAAATGCCGACTCAGCCCTTTCGATAAGCGTCAGGACATCGCCCATGCCAAGGATCCGCGAAGCCATCCTCTCCGGGTGGAAGGGTTCAAGCGCATCAAGACCCTCTCCAAGACCGGCGAACTTGATGGGGGCACCCGTGACTTCGCCCACCGAAATGGCGGCGCCGCCGCGGGCGTCACCATCGAGTTTGGAAAGGACGACTCCTGTGATGCCAATCTGATCCTGGAAACCAGAAGCGATGTTCACGGCGTCCTGACCCGTCATTGCATCGACTACCAACAGCACCTCGTCGGCGTTCGAGCTCTTCCGGACCGCGGCCAGCTCCTTCATCAGGTCGTCGTCGATCTGTAGGCGTCCGGCGGTGTCGATTATCACCACGTCACGTCCGGTGGTCGAAGCTTCCTTGAGCGCAGCCTTCACCAGTTTGGGGGGCTTGGCCTTTCGATCGACATAGACGGGGACATCGATCCGCCGTCCCAATGTCTCAAGCTGGTCGATCGCTGCGGGGCGTTGCAGATCGGCTGCCACCAGAAGCGGTTGCTTGCCCTGACCTTGGAGCAGCTTGGCCAGCTTCCCCGAGGTGGTGGTCTTGCCCGAACCCTGGAGACCAACCACCAGGATGACCAAGGGTGGCGAGGTCTTGACCAGTTCTGCAGTCTCACTGCCAAGAGTGTTTATCAACTCTTCATGCACAATCTTGATGATCTGCTGTCCTGGGGTGATCGACTTGGAAACATCCTCGCCCACGGCTCGGTCCTTGACTCTCGCCAGAAACGATCGAACCACAGCGACGTTGACGTCGGCTTCGAGTAGGGCAAGACGCACCTCCCGGAGGGCCTTGTCAATGTCCTTGTCGGACAGTTTCCCTTTCCCGCGCAGGCCGGAGAAGACCGCCTCGAATCTCTGAGTGAGGGTGTCGAACATCAGCGCCGTAGGTTACGACGCCTGACACTGCAACCCAGACCGGGCAGCTTGCGGTAAGAGAGCTAGACCGGAGCGATCGACTTGAACTGCGAAGAGCGTCATGGTCGATGAATATACGTCAGAGATCCGTGCGACATATGCTGTCTTCTGTGATCCCATCGTCTATCCAGGAACTGGCTACCGGACTGAGTAAAGAGAGCTACCTCGCGGCAGACGATCTGACGGTTGCAATTCACCTTGCGTTGCATCTGGGCCGGCCCCTCTTCCTCGAAGGGGAGGCGGGTGTGGGCAAGACCGAAGTAGCCAAGGTCCTGGCCAGCATGACCGGCCAGGAGCTGATCAGACTCCAGTGTTACGAAGGTCTCGACGTCGGCCAGGCCCTCTATGAATGGGATTACGCCCGGCAGATGATGGAGATCCGCCTTCTGGAAGCCAGAGGTGAGGGGCAAGACGCGACGGCAAGGGACATCATGAGTCGGGAGTTCCTCATCGCCCGTCCCCTACTTCAGGCAATCGAAGCCACTGCCGACGGGAGCCGTCCCGTCTTGCTCGTCGACGAGCTCGACCGTGCTGACGAGGAGTTCGAGGCATTCCTCTTGGAGTTGCTGTCCGACTTCCAGGTCTCCATCCCCGAGATCGGAACGGTAAAAGCCGAGGTGCCGCCCGTAGTTGTCCTCACCTCCAACCGGACTCGGGAGATCCACGATGCCTTGAAACGTCGTTGTATCTACCACTGGATTGACTACCCATCTCCCGATTTGGAATCGTCGATCGTCCTAAAGAAGGTGCCAGGGATCGAGGCCGATCTCGCCCGATCTCTAGCCGAGGCGATGCAAAGACTCAGAGCCATGGATTTGTTCAAGCCACCTGGTGTTGCGGAGACACTCGATTGGGCAGAGTCTCTCGAGCTGCTTCAAGAAGGTGCCCTCTCACCGCGGGTCATCGATCGCACCCTTGGTGTGATCCTAAAATACAAAGACGACATCGATTCGGTGCGTGAGGCCGGACTCGATGCCCTCGTCGGATGAAAACGCCTGATGAAAATCAGGTGTGAACTTCATGAAATGAAATACGGGCGGGGAGATGACGGCTAGCCCGATCCGTGACCTGGCATCGTTCGCGAACGCGCTGCGGGGTCGTGGACTCACCGTGACCCCTGACCAGGTGTCAGAGATGGCCCAGTCCTTTCTCTACATCGATCCTTCACAGCGCGACCAGGTATACGCGGCGCTGAGGGCTCTTTCGATAACCGATCCAGGACATCGCCGCATCTATGACGAAGAGTTCCGACTTTTCTTTGAGGCCTTTCATCGACCGGGCTCGACGACCGAACAGCATTCCAGATTGGCGTCAGTGACCGAGCACAAACCGATCATCGAAGCCATTCCCGAGGAGGTGACGGACGAGACCACCACCCAAGCCGGCGCTTCGGCAGTCGAGAACGTGGCAGCCCGAGACTTCACCAGCCTCGATGACAGCGACCTTGCCGAAGCTCGGCGGATGGTCAGCACCATGCTGTGGCAGCCGTCGAATTTCCGCACCCGACGCTGGGCTCCCAACAACGGAGGTCGTCGACCCGACCTGAGACGAACCCTGCACGGAGCGATCGGACCGGAGGGTGACCTATTGGCCATCCGCATGAAGGACCGGCGGATTCGACAACGGCCGCTCATCGTCTTGGCCGACATTTCAGGTTCCATGGAGCGGTACGCAGAGATGTTCCTCGTCTTCGCTCATGCGGCTCAGCACAGGATCCAACACGTAGAGGTATTCACCTTTTCGACCCACTTGACTCGGATAACCCCCGAACTCCAGAAACGAGATCCAAAAGTCGCGTTGTCGAGAGTCTCGACGGCAGTCACCGACTGGTCGGGCGGAACCAAGATCGGTGAAGCACTAGCCGATTGGAACAAGAGCTGGAGCCGGAGGATGGCGAGGGGGCGACCGATCGCACTCATCCTTTCCGATGGGTGGGACTGTGGCGACCCGGACCTACTCGGCGATGAGATGGCCCGTCTGGCGAGGTCGGTGCACAAGGTGATCTGGCTCAACCCGCTGGCGGCGCGCGCCGAGTACCAGCCGGCCACGCGGGGCATGAAAGCCGTGCTGCCACACATCGACCATCTCCTTCCGGCAGCCAGCGTTCACGACCTAGCCGGTGTGGTTCGGTTGCTCGAGTCCATCACCGGGGAGAGATAGTCCGCACGGCCGGCGTTCGATCGGTATGTTGGCAATACACGTCTGCAAGAGGAGCTACTGGGATGTATCCCGCCAAGTTTGACTACCTCGTGCCCGAGAGTCTTGACGAAGCCCTGTCAACACTCAGTGAGCGCGGCGACGAGGTGAAAATCCTCGCAGGAGGACAAAGCCTCATACCAATGATGAAACTTCGCTTCGCTGCCCCAGAGACGCTGATGGACATCAACAGAATCCCGGATCTTGGCTGGATCTCTCACAACAGAGGCTCAGACGAGGCGCACATTGGTCCTGCCGAACACCACTGGCCGTCATCAAACGGATCTGGAAAGCCAACGTTGAGGATAGGTGCGTTGGCACGACACAACGACGTCGTGAGGTCAGAGGCGGCCAAGGCCAATCACACCGTTTCCAGTGCCGCACCGTGGATTGCAGACCCCATCGTTCGGAATCTCGGGACGATGGTCGGTTCCCTGGCTCATCATGACCCAGAAGGCGACTGGGCCTCGGTGATGCTGGCGTGTGGGGCAACGGTTGCACTGGCGAGTACCGCCGGAACACGCACCGTCGACATCGACGACTTCCTCGTAGACATGTTTGCCACCTCCTGTCAGCCCAACGAGATGGTGATAGCCGTCGAGGTCAAGGCTCACAGCGACAGAGGCGGCGGCAACTATCAAAAACTGGAGCGAAAAGTGGGTGATTACGCAACGGTGGGTGTGGCCACATGCCTCGAACTCGGCGATGACGGCAACATCGCCGCCGCCGGGTTAGCCCTCACCTCGGTGTATGCCCACAATCTCAAGGTTCCGGACGCTGAGGCAGTCCTGGTTGGCCAGGCACCGAGCGATGAACTGTTCGCCGAGGCAGGTCGCATCGCGGCGGCAGCCTGCGATCCAGCTTCGGATTCAAGAGGCAGTGCCGACTACAAACGCCATGTCGTCAGTGTCTTCACTGAAAGGGGCCTAGCTGAGTCTCTGAAGATCGCCCAAGGAGGTCAGACATGAACGTCAACGTCACCATCAACGGAGCTGAGAAGTCCGCCGATGTCGAACCGAGGCTGCTCCTTGTCGACTTCATTCGGTCCACTCTGAAGATGACTGGAACGCATATTGGTTGTGACACCACGAGCTGTGGTGTCTGCACCATCCTGTTGGATGGCACACCAGTCAAGTCATGCACGCTTTTCGCGGTTCAGGCCAATGGTCGCTCGATCACAACAGTTGAGGGTCTCAAGCAGAACGGCGAGTTGTCGGCGATGCAGCAAGCCTTCAAGGAACATCACGGTCTCCAATGTGGGTTCTGCACCCCGGCGATGATGCTGGTGGGAACGGCATTTATCGAAGACAATCCTGACCCGACCGACGATGATGTTCGATGGGCCATCTCGGGCAACCTTTGCCGGTGTACCGGGTATATGAACATCGTGAAGTCCATCCAGGCCGCCGCCGCCACGACAAGAGAGGGCGCAAGCTCATGACAACGACTGAAAACAAGCCACACACCCCTCCCGAAATTGGAGGCCTTGGTCACAGTCGACGCCGTGTCGAAGACGCTCGATTCGTGGAGGGCCGCGGAAACTATATCGACGACATCGAGCTACCGGGGATGCTCCACATGGCCATCCACCGCAGCCCACTTGCCCACGCCAAGATCCTTTCGATCGACACATCCGCGGCTGAAGCCGTGGAAGGTGTAGTCGCAGTGGTCACTGGGGAACTACTCGCCAACTACGACCTGGCCTGGATGCCGACCCTCTCAGGCGACACCCAAGCTGTCCTGGCAACCGACAAAGTCAGGTTCCAGGGTCAGGAGATTGCAGCAGTCATTGCCACCGATCGCTATACGGCCGACGACGCCGCCCGTCTCATCGAAGTTGAGTACGAGGATCTTGAGCCCATGGTCAATCCGCAGCGGGCGTTGGAGGCCGACGCACCTGTCATTCGGGACGACAAAGAGGACCAGACGTCCAACCTGTGCTACGAGTGGGAGTCAGGCGACAAAGCTGCCACCGACGCGGTGTTTGCGACGGCTGACCACGTCGTAGCCCTGGAAACGCACTATCCGCGTTCACACCCAGCTCCACTCGAGACGTGTGGGATCGTGGCAGACGTGGACTCAGCGACAGGTCAAGCAACGCTCTATATGACATCGCAGGCCCCACACGCCCATCGCACGGTCTTTGCCTTGGTTGCGGGTCTGCCCGAACAGAACATCAGGATTGTCTCCCCAGACATCGGCGGTGGCTTCGGAAACAAGGTGCCGATCTATCCGGGATATGTAGTGGCAACCGCGGCCTCCCTGGTAATCGGTCAGCCGGTGAAGTGGATCGAGACTCGAACCGAAAACCTGATCTCGACTGGGTTCGCTCGCGACTACTACATGAAAGGCGAGCTGGCCTTATCAAACCAAGGCAAGATTCTCGGGCTGAGAGTCGACATGATCTCTGATCAGGGTGCGTTCTTCTCAGACGCCCAGCCAACCAAGTTCAAATCAGGCCTCTTCCATATCGTCACCGGGTCTTACGACTACCCGGCGGCGTATGTGAATACCAAAGGCGCCTATACCAACAAGGCACCCGGCGGGGTTGCATATCGGTGCTCATTCCGTGTCACCGAGGCCTCGTACCTGATCGAGCGGCTTGTGCAGAACGCTGCATACGAAATCGGGATGGACCCCGCCGAACTTCGAGCCAAGAACTTTATTCGGCCAGATCAATTCCCCTATAAGTCTCCCACCGGATTCGTATACGACTCTGGTGAATATGAGAAGGCAATGCGTCTGGCCATGGAAATGGTCGGCTACGCCGACATTCAGGCGGAGAAGGAACAAGCAAGAGCCGAGGGCCGTCTGGTCGGAATCGGAATGGCAAGTTTCACGGAGGTCGTGGGTGCCGGGCACGGTGAGGATTACGACCTCCTGGGCCTGAAGATGTTCGACTCAGCCGAGCTGCGAGTACACCCGACCGGGAAGGCAATCCTCAAGTTGGGCGTGAAGAGTCAAGGTCAAGGCCACGAGACGACGTTCGCTCAGATCGTTGCCGAAGAACTTGGAATCCCGGCCGACGACATCAAGGTCGTTGAGGGCGACACCGACAACACGCCGTACGGGCTCGGTACCTATGCATCACGAAGCACACCGGTGGCCGGGGCGGCGACTGCAATAATTGCCCGGACCCTCCGCGACAAAGGAAAGAAAATCGCGGCACACCTCCTCGAGGCTTCCGCTGCCGATATCGAATTCGACAACGGCACGTTCAGCGTCGCCGGCAGCCCTGACAGCTCGGTCACGATCCAGGACGTGGCGTTTGCTGCGTATACCAACCCGCCACCTGATCTGGAGGCCGGACTCGAAGGCGTGCACTACTACGACCCCCCAAACATGACCTATCCGTTCGGGACTTACATCGTCGTCGTCGACGTCGATCCGAAGACCGGACAATGGAAGGTTCGGCGGATGGTCGCTGTTGACGACTGCGGTGTGAAGATCAATCCGATGATTGTTGAGGGTCAAATCCATGGTGGGCTCACCGAGGGATTTGCCATGTCCACGATGCAACACATCACGTTCGACGATGCCGGCAACTGTCTTGGCTCCAACTTCATGGACTATCTAGTGCCCACGGCATGGGAGACACCCCGCTTCGAGCTGGGCGAGACAGTCACACCATCACCACACCATCCGATTGGCGCCAAAGGCGTCGGCGAATCCGCCACGGTCGGCTCGCCGGCAGCGTTTGTCAACGCCGTCATCGACGCCCTGGAACACACCGGAGTGCGGAACATCGAAATGCCTGTGTCGGGTGACAGGGTTTGGGCAGCCATGAACGAGGCAAACACCGGATGAATCGAGAATTGCTGGAGCTAGCGGCCGACCTCAGTCGCCGGCACCAGCCTTTTCTCACTGCAACAGTCGTCTGGGCTCGAGGCCCATCGTCTGGTAAACGTGGTTCGACAGCAATCATCCAGCCCGACGGGAGCGTGACCGGCTGGATCGGTGGAGCTTGCGCCGAGCCAGTGGTCAAGAGGGAGGCCCTGGAGGCTCTTGGAGACGGGAAACCGAGGCTTCTGTTCCTTGGCACCGACGAGGACATCAAGACGGCAGCAAGGCCTGATGTCACCACCGTCCCGATATCATGCACGTCGGAAGGCGCCATGGAGGTGTTTTTGGAACCGGCACTACCCCAACCCCATCTTGTGATAATCGGGTCTACCCCGGCCGTT
>CAXMPK010000075.1:0-8341 GCA_964195405.1 uncultured Acidimicrobiia bacterium | reverse complement strand
GCTGTCCTGATAATGACCTGTCGACCCCACCCAGACCGTTCTAGGCGGACCGTGTGACCTAATAAGAGCTTGTCCACCAACTGGTGTGACCCATCCCAGTCCTGTCCACAAACCGCCGGCACCTTGACATAAGAGATTCATTATGTGCGGTCAGCGATGCCCTGGCTCGGCGTACATAGGTGCCGTTATGTGCGGCGCAACAGTGGTGCGAAACGACTGTACGCAACGGTCTGAGTAGCTTTGGGTTGGCCCATCAAGGAAGGCCTGTTGAGAATCGAGATGTCCGAAGTGATCAATCATCCGATCTCGGACGTTTTCAGGTTCTACGCCGACGATCACCTTGAGAACCACCCGAGGTGGGACCCCGAAATGCAGTTGAGTCGCGCCACAATCGGAGATGTTGCTGTTGGCGCGGTGTTCAACCGTCGCCACACCCATTTTGGCGATCCGGTGGAAGGGTCGATGACAGTGACTGAGTTTGAACGTGACCAAGCTTTCGGCTTTTCGGTGGACGACGGATTCGGGGAGTGGTTTGGTCGGCTGCGTTTCGAGGCGGTGGGAGAATCCGCCACTCGGGTCTCAACGTTGGTAGATGTACCAGGGATGCCTGACACAGCAGACGGGTCACTACTGCGGTCGATCGCAGAGAGATGGCTCCACAACACAGAGAATCTCATCTCGTCAGACTGAACCGGACCTCTCTTCAAACTGCCCATAGGAGCCGCTATGTGCGGGGCATTGCGGGCGCGAGGTCGGTAGCTTTCTCTGCGGATGGATGTGCCTGAGGTTCGATATGTGATTGCGGATGACGATGTCCGTGTTGCGTATCAGGACTTTGGGGATGGGCCCCCAGTGGTGCTGGTCCCCACGGTTTTGGGCCAGCTCGAAGCGTTCTGGGACTTTGTGCATCTGCGACACTTCTATGAGCGGCTTGCGGCGAATCTCCGTGTTCTGATGTTCGACCACCGAGGTAATGGTCTGTCGGATGGTTTCGTTGACCCTCCTTCGCTGATCGACCGCACGCTTGACGTCAAGGCAGTTATGGACGCCGCGGGGGTTGATCAAGTAAGCCTGTTGGGGTTCGACTTCGGCTCACAGCTCGCCATCGCCTTCACCGTCGAGTTCCCGGAGCGGGTAGATCGGCTTGTTCTGGCCAATTCACGAGTTGGTGAGTCCGCCAAGGCGCGGGCAGATGCTCTCAACCCGGACGCTGGTGATAGACCCGCGGCAAGGTATGGGCTGGACGAGGTTGGTGTCGCTGTGGATGAGGGGTGGGTGCGCACCTCGCTGAGCCTGGCGAAGTATCCGGATGTACTCCGGTGGATGCCGAGGTTTGAGAGGATGGTCGGTACTCGCGATGTCCACCGACGGCAAACCGAAAGTGTCGCCGACGTCGATGTGGTGTTGTTAGCGCCGTTGGTGACAGCGCCGACTCTGGTGACACACTCGGTAGATAATCGGTCGCGTCACCACGTGGGCTAGTCGCGTTTGTTGGCCGAACTGATACCCGGTTCGACACTCGTTGAATTCGAAGGCGAAGACCACATGTTCTGGCTCGCCGACAACTGGAAAGAGGTGACCGACGCTCACATCAGATTCATGAAGGATGCTGACGTCAAAGCCCCAGTAGAGCGTTCGTTCGCGGCAGTGGTGTTCACCGACATCGTCGAGTCCACCAGGACCTCACCCGCATCCGGAGACAGCGAGTGGCGAACCAAGCTGGATGCCCACGATCGGATAACCAGACAGGTAGTTCACCGCCATCAAGGTGTAGTCGTCAAACACACCGGAGACGGAATACTCGCCACATTCAAAATGCCCTCTCAGGCCATAGAAGCCATCGTCGAAATGCGAGACGAACTCACTGCGTCCGGTATACCAATCCGCGCAGGTATTCATGCCGGAGAGATCGAGATACGGGGCGAAGACGTCTCCGGGGCCGTAGTCAACCTGGCGGCTCGGGTCGAGCAAGCCGCGGATGAGGGAGACATCTACGTGACGAAGTCCCTGCGGGATCAACTCCTCGGCTCCGCCCAGAGATTCGAATGGGCCGGCGATCACACCCTCAAAGGATTCGATGGCGTGTGGGAGCTACACAGACTCGTCGCCGACTGAACCTTCAAGCACATAACCGGCATTATGTGCGGTCCGTGATGCCCTGGGACAGGCGTACATAAGTGCCTTATGTGCGGCCATGTTGGTGTGGCTGCTTCTGTTTGAATCGGCGGCCGCTCATGGCCTGCTATCTCACGTCGGTCGGGGTGGCGGGCCGGAAAGCACGGATCAGTTCCACGATGCTGGCTGCGAAAACCCAGACCACGAATACGAGAATGCCTATCCAGGGAGCGTATGCCCCCAGGGCGACCACTAGTGCAAGTACGCCGAGCCAGATCGGAATGGCTCGACTGAGGAAACTTGCCGCAGCAGCGGCGATTCCTACCGCTAGGAGACCTGGCGAGAAAAGCAAAGAGCCATTCCACAGGAAATCGATTACACCTCGAGCAACATCGGCATGCCCAGACTCTCCGGCTACTCCGCCTGCTAGTTGAGCGCCCGTCAGTACCACCCAAGCACCTGCTACCGCTACCCCGCCGGCCAAGAATGTGTCTGCTGCCCACCCGGCTCCACTGTCTCGCATTCTGGATCGAAGATGACCGACAAAGATCAGGAGAAAACCCAGACCTAACGAGATGAGCAGCCCCCCGGTCTGAATATTGTCGGCGTTCTCTTGGAATTGGGCGAGGATCGAGGTTGCCGAATCAGATGGCTCAGCATCCACTTCGGCGAACATGCCCACAGCCAGAACGACCAACCCAACAAAGAGGATTCCCGCGATAGGCCCAAACCCAGTTGTTTGCTTTGCTGATTGATAATCCCTTTCTCAGAGGTACATCAATACAGACGAACACCCCTCACATTTAGGTGACATTGCCCACAAGACAGCCCATCCACTGACCGGGCGGTTCCACGGCTCTATGCGCATAGGAAACGACTGACCACGCCGCCCATAAGTGCTGTTATGTGCGGGTGGTCACTTTCCGGGCGAGGAGAATTATCCCGGCGCCTGCTGTACCCATCAGCCCTACGAGTGTGACCCAACTGCGGACCGTCCCCGCTGGCTGCCACGTCACCGATGAGTTCCGTTCGGCTGCGATACCGACACCGACACCGAACAGAACGAAGATTCCTGCGAATAGGCCCACAGCAACCAGAAACGGACCGAACAGTTGGAAGTCACGGTCCTCGCCGACGACGAGCAAACCAGTAAACACCGCCGCAACCCACAGCCCGAATACCAGTCCAGCAATGGCTGGCGATCTGGGGAGCGCAGGACGACACAGCCCATAGACGGCTCCGGCCAAGGCACCGATGATCACCGCTTGGAACAGGATCACGAACGTTCCCTGGAAACTGAACGACCCGACCGGGAACATCGCCGCTACCAGTAGCCCCTCGGTCGAAGGGTTCAAAGCTGCCAGAAGTCGCATCGCCAGCCGGGCCGCAAGGCCAGCTACCAGCCCAACCCCCCACCGGCCAACGTCGCGGCACCGATCATCCAGATCAACCTGCCCAGCCGTACATAAGCGCCGTTATGTGCTGTGGTTGAGGGCGGTTACCTGTCAAGTGGTATCCGACGTCGCGGACCATGGCCACCAAACAATCAGGTTCGCCCGCCGGTAGATGACGGCTGCGATCCCTGCCGTTAAGACGCCAGTGCTGCCATGGAGAAGGAGATGGAAACGCTCGGCGATGTCGCCTCGTGGGTAGTGGCATAGTCGTGTGTTGCCAACACGGGTGGCGGTGTCCCACCAGCCGTTGGCACAGGGGTCGGCGAGGTGGCCGCCGATGAGGAATCCTGTTCCGACGAGAAGACCCGTTGCAAACACAGCAACGGCGACCAGGATCGAACGGCGCTCCAGAAAGGTGGCTACCGCCGCAGCAAGACCAACCGTGAGGCTGAACAAAGTCATCGAGAGGTCTGCCCAACCGTTGAGTCCGCCAAGTCCATTGCCCCAATCGGTCAGGTCACCACCAACGGCAGCTGCGATGGCGCCGAGCGCGAGGAAGACCACGTTGGCCGCCAAGAGTCCCACCACTAGAAGCCACCGCCACCGCTCAGCAGTATTGGTCAGCTTCTTAGGCACGAAACATCCTCCTACTGCACGCAATCAACGAGGTCTCAGGTCCGATTCGACAGAAACACAATTCGAAACCAGGCAACGCTCACAGAACAGACGAACAATCAACCAAGTTGGGTGACAAGCCGAGTCAACAATCAACGCTCACAACCGGCAATACCTTTGGCTTGAGGGAACCCCTAAGTGCCGTTATGTGCGGTCTGTTTCTTCGAGGAGTGTTCTCAGGTTTTGGGCGAAGCGTGAGTTCCTTCTGCTTGCCGCTCCGGTGAAGCGCATGATCGGCCCGACAAAGCGGAATGCTCCTTCTAATGGTATTTGGACTTGGCGGGTGTAGCGGGTTCCTCCGTCGTGTGATTCGAAGCTGTGGGTCAATGTCGGCTTGAGAGGGCCTTCTCGGGCGGTGAGCACGATGCGCTGTGGCGGCTCGTAGGCGGTTACGTCATTGACGTAGGTGTTCTTTCCCATGAACTTGACGAGCCAGGTGACGCTTCCGCCTGGGCTGAGGGGAGTCGCTGGGGTTACTTCGAGAACGTCTGTGTGCCACTTTGGCTCGTTTGCCTGGTCTGCAACGAAGTCGAAGACTTCGTCCATTGGCTTCTCGATGTCCACGGTATGTGCGGCGGTGATCGTTGTCATCCTGTGTCCCTTCTGGCTTTACACACTGTCCACTAACCCTATCTGTTAGATTGACGCAGTGTCAAGTAGATCTGAGACGGAGTACGGCGACCCCGAGACGAGGAGACATGTCCTCGATGTGACCAGGGAGCTTGTTGAACAAAGTGGATCGGCGTTCACGATCACCGAGGTGGCCAAACATGCTGGGGTCTCGCGTCAGGCCGTGTATCTCCATTTTGGCGACCGGTCGGGACTCCTTGTGGCGTTGGTGGATCACATCGACCAGAGCTTGGGTTCGGTCAAGCTGCGCGAGAATGTCTTTGGAGCACCGAGTGGCATCGAGGCTCTTCGCCGCTGGGTCGAAACGATGAGCTGGTACACCGCGAAGATCGATCGAGTAACTGAGGTTCTGGAAGCAAGCCAATACGAGGACTCTGACCTGGCCGCTGCGTGGAGGAATCGGATGAACCGCCGCCAGGACCTCCTCCACTACCAAATCGCCGAGCGGCTCGAACGAGAAGGCCACTTGGCTGATGGCTGGTCAGCGAGGACCGCCGCCGAAATCATCTACGTCCTCACCATGCCCGGACCCTGGCGCGAACTGACTAGAGAAGTCGGATGGACCCATACTCAGTATTCAGATCACATCTGGAGCCTTTTGAAACGCGGCCTGTTGATCGAGAACATTGAAGGCGAGGAGGGTTGACAGAACCCTGCGTTGTTCTTAGGGTCGGTTTACGCAGCGTCAAGTAAAGACGGCTGCAAGGCAAGGGAGACAATCGTGTCTGGACCACTCGTATACGTCGGCAAACATGCCATTCAGGAAGGAAAACTCGAAGTGGCAAGAGAGGCCAGCCGAGACCTAGCTGAACACCTAGAAGCAAACCACCCCAGAGAAGCCCACTTCGAGATAGCGATTGACGACTCCCTACGCGAGATGACAGTCCTCCAGGTGCACCCCGATGAAGAATCTCTCAAACTCCATATCCAAGTTGGAGGAGACCGGATCAAAGCCGCCTACGAGTTCCTTGAAGGCACCACCAGCATCGAAATCCACGGAAACCCGACCGACGAGCTACGAGGAATGCTCAACACCATGTCGGCGGGAGCGCCCGTAAGAATCCACAATCCCGACGCCGGCTTCAGCAGACTCGCCCAAACGACAGCCTAAGAAGACAAAAGCGCCGAGTAATACCCGCCCATAACCGGCAGGCATTATGTGCGGCCTGTTACTTGCGTTTCGGGCTACGTTGCGCCTTATGAGTGTCGATTCGTATTCGATCCCGGAGGGGGTCACTTCTGCGGACTTGGTTGACGCGATGGGGCGTATGCATCGGCACCGCTGCCACATATTGGATCTGGTGTCGCCTACCCCGGGCAGGAGGTTGATGGGGACAGCGGTCACGATCTCCTACTTCCCAACCTGCTCTGCCGCTCTGGAACCCGGGACGTATAACTTCGCTGACCTGTTCTACGAGGCTGTTGGCGACGAATCCGACGGCAGGGTGCTGGTGCTGGCTAGTAACGGCCATCCAGACATTTCGCTTGGCGGCGGGACCAAGCTCGCACGCGTCGAGAAGCTGTCGTTGGCTGGTGTCCTAGCTGATGGTCGGTTGAGGGATTTCGATGAACTGTCTAGCTACGACTTCGCCACCTTTTGTCGCGGGGAGGCAACTAGGTGGGGAGGCGATGTGGTTACTCCATATCAAGTCAATGTTCCGGTAGTGGTTTCACAGGTCGGGATTCACCCAGGCGACTTTGTCTATGCGGACTCAGCCGGAGCAGTGGTCGTTCCTCCGGCACAGCTTGAATCAGTGGTCGAAGAGGCGCTCAGAGTCAACGAAGAAGATCGAAGCGCTATACGCACCATCGCCGACGAGGAAGTCTTCGGGGGCGACCGGGACCGGCGCTAGTCCTAACCCCGCTGATATCCAGGATTCACGTCGCCGGTAGTCAGCCGCCCATAAGTGCCGTTATGTGCGGCCACTTATCGTCCTCCGCCCCCCTGGCGCCTTGTCGGGCGACTCACCGAGCAAAGAGGACGTTCACCACGAGGAAGATTCCAAAGAGCCCGATCAGGCCGCCGATGACAACCAAGAAACCATGAAAGCCACTCAGTTCTCCGTCGGGTTTGTCACGTCGGTTTGACCAGACAATGCCGAGCAGTACTGATGCAACGCCTAGTAGCACCAAACCAACCAGAAATATGACCGCTCCGATTAACTCCATGACTCAAGTCTCCGTTATGGCCAGGTCCTCGTCTATGGGGGTATTCACCACCACGCCACCGACTGCCGCCTCACATTGTCCGCACCTGCAAAGGGCCGAGGACATAACCGGCTGATTGATACTTGTGGGGGTTGCGGGACGTTGGGTTCGGTAGCTTTGAGGGTTCGACAGGTGTGGCTCTTGATGTGCCTGGTCATTATGTGTGGCTCTGTTTGGCGGTATTTGGTAGATAGTTAGCGCTCGATATCTTCTTCATGGTTGACGCCGTAGACCCGGTAGCGGTGTAGGAGTCCGTCGGCGGTGCTGGCGATGTCGAGGTTGCGGTTGCGAAGCCTGCGCGCGAACTCCTCTTCACCGAAAAGCTCGGTGAATGCGTCTGCGTCGGCCTCCCACTCACCTTTCCATCCCTTGAGTGTTTTGAGGTACTGCGAGGTGACGTCGGCCAGTTCGACGTCGACGAAGCCAGCTTCCTCCATCAGCATGTCGTATGGCACTAGTGACTCGACATGTTCGTTGCCATCGCGTTGTGCTAGCCGTTCCCGGTCCGTATTCGTGAGGTCGTCGGCTGTCGTTATCACGTAGAAGCAGTTGGCAGCTCCGGATTTGAGGACCGAGCGTGTGGCTCTCATCACGGAGAGCTTTTCATGCAGTCAACAGAACACGTCGCTCGACGTCGACGCGTCAAAGACTGCTCCTTTGAACGGAAGGACCGTGCCTGTAGCCACCACCGTTGTCGTGTCCAGTCCGTCCCGCCGCGAACGTTCGGCAGCGACTGCCATCCCCTCCAGTGTGGGATCGGTCAGAACCGCAGAGCATCCAGTGGAGGCAGCGAGATAACTACCCGGCCAACCTGACCCACTACCAATGTCGAGGAGCGTCCTCCCGCGACCCAGTCCCAGGCATCGGGCCAGTTCATCGGCCTGTGCCATTGTCGTGTAACTCGAAGCGCCGTAGTCGCCGCCGATCACGTTCCGTTCAGCGCGGAGCATCGCCGGATCGGTGACAAGCTGATACCTCTCTCTGAACTCGGCGTCAAGACCCGGATACTCGCCCATCGCACCATCTTCCCAGGACACCAAAGCCGATGCAGCTCCAAACCTACGGGCAAGCCCTTTGACAGGGTGGTGGACCTAGTGGTTTCCCACTACCACCACCGCTCCGCCTATGTACCGGTTTCGGTCAGGGCAGCCGCACATAAGTGCTGTGGTCTCTGGGGGTGAATGCAACATCGGTCGGTGAGAGTGGTGTCTCTTATTGGAGGTTGTTGTGCCGAGGTTCAGCGAGGCAGAGCGGGTTGTGGTTTGGGATCGGTGGCGGGCGGGTGATGGGTACCGGTTGATTGGTCGTGATCTGGGTCG
>CAXMPK010000074.1:0-2583 GCA_964195405.1 uncultured Acidimicrobiia bacterium | reverse complement strand
TCCTGCGAGGCGAGCTCCATGCCCTCTGCGTAGTAGTCCGGGTTCTGGTTGGATGTCCCTTCATGCCCGGTGAAGAAATCCCAAATCGACATCTGTCAGCCCTCCTCAGATCCAACGTCGGGATCCCAGTCGAACGGCGGTGGTGCAGGTGGGATCACGGCCAGATTGTAGGCAAACGCCAGGCCGGCCCCGAACAGAAAGCCGTATGCATAGGCCCACATGCCGCCAATAAACGCTCCGGGTACCGAAATCGAGTAGCCGAATAGCACCGCTTTGAGAAACGGCACATGCTCGATGGAATATCCACCAAGCAAGAGCAGCAGAGTAACCAGAAACACTGAGGCCGTGGCCACATAGCCACTGGCAACCGCGAACGCTCGGGTCTGTAGGCGCATAGCCCGGTTTCGGCTCGCTAGGTCAAGGTTTCTTAACGACGACGATCTCCGAAAACTAGACCACCGTTCGGGGGGCTGCAACGCGGAGGCTGTCTGCCTCACATACGAATGCCAACCCATGCCCGTGAGTCGGACGCCAGTTCCCGTACGGGAGCGGCCTCCAGGAACGTGGGCGCTTCGGCTTCAGGAGTCAGAATCACAAGCCGGCACCCAGAAACTAGCACCCTCCCCGCCTCTGCCGCTTCGATGTAAGAGGCACCCGTTGTCAGGGCTCCATGCAAGCGAGCGGAACGCATGGGGAGCTGGGCGCCCGGGGCTGGAACGATCCAATGGACCCGCTCATGCCGCTGGTGCGTCGGATATGCATAAGCCAGTACGGACGCCTGAGGTCGCATGTCGGCGAGCAGGGTTGCAATGGGTGCCAGACCAGGGCCGACGAAAAGAACTTCCTGTCCGGTCGGAGCACCAAGAAGCGCCGCTGCCAGGTCTGCCAGGCCCGAGTCCGTCGTCACCACCATTGGATCTCCGACGTCCGCCCGATCGGATCCGCGCATATAGACAACCCCATCCACGACCGGATGCCGCTCTTCACAATTCGGGCAATCCAGTCGACCAGATGTGATGCGGCGACCCTCCATCTGATCCACAAATGCGATGAGGCCGTGATCAGGGCCGCAGCGGGGGCAGGCGAGAACTTCCGTCAGTTCGAGCCGCACTTTACTTCAGGAAAGGGCGAGGCGGAGGAATTCGTCCCGGGTGCGCTGGTCCGCACGGAAGCTGCCACGAACAGCGCTTGTGATCGTTCGGCTGTTCTGTTTCTCGACGCCACGCATCATCATGCACAGGTGATCTGCTTCGATAACCACGCCAACGCCTTCAGGCTCGACGGCATCCTGAATGGCATCAGCGATCTGGTCCGTGAGCCGTTCCTGAACTTGCAGTCTACGCGAGAACACCTCGACGATTCGGGCGAACTTGCTGAGTCCCAGGAGCCGGCCGTTTGATATATAGGCGATGTGCGCTTTGCCAAAGAAGGGCAACATGTGGTGCTCGCACAGCGAATACAGCTCGATGTCCCGGACGATGATCATGTTGTCGTGCGCCTCGGCGAACACTCCGTCGCCGATCGCCTCACGAACAGTCGTCCGGTAGCCTCGGGTCAGCCATTGAAGCGAGTCCGTTACTCGCCGAGGCGTACCGACGAGTCCGGAAGCCGTAAGGTCGACACCCAGGCGCCGCAATTGTTCTGCGACGAGCTCCTCGAATGGCACGCCGCTTAGATCGATGGCGGCGTTTGTCGTGTCAGACATTCTTATTCTCCCCGGTACTCGACCGAATTTCGTTCCGTTTCCCAGAGACGAACACTCACAAGACGCTGGCCGGTGAATCGATCCACCAGCCGATTCCAGATCGCCACCGTCAGGTTCTCCGTCGTGGGCACCACACCTGCGAGCCACGAGACGTCCACATTGAGGTTCGCGTGATCGAGATCGCTGAGCACTACATCCTGCAGCAGATTCTTGAGCGCACGAAGATCCATGACGTAGCCAACTGTCGGGTCGACTTCGCCTTCGACGGTGACCTCCAGGTCGTAGTTATGCCCGTGCCCATTCGGGTTCGAGCAGGCCCCGTATATCGCCTGGTTTTCGTCATCTCCAAGGGCGGGGTTGTACAGTCTGTGGCCCGCACAAAAATGGACTCGCCGAGTGACTCGAGCGGTCGCCATACCGGTCTCCGTAGTTTGGTCAGCAAAAAAGAAGGGGCGACCCGCAAGGGATCACCCCAACAGCAGACACGAGGGGGGTTCTTGAGACCGTTGTTAGACGGTTGCCCATCCTCCCAGCTGTTCGCCTTCCCCGAAGGGCGTGACGTCCGCCAGAAGATCAGAGGCTAGAAAACCCAATCGTTGGCTCAAAACGTTCCTCCCATCCGCCACTGAAAACTTACTCAAAGCTCGCCTGCCGAGCAACGAAAACTCGGCCCTCGTTGGTCCGGAAGCGGGTTCAGCATATGTTCGTAACCAACTCTAGACCAAGGAATGCTGCGTGACGATTTTCCGCTCCATGTCTGTGAAACACCGAGTCTTGCTTACGCTGGTAGCCGTCTCGACTGTGGCTTGCGCCAGCAGTCCTGAGCCTGCGATTCAGGCGGTGCCCCAACCGGCGCCCTCGATAGATCCACTACCGAG
>CAXMPK010000073.1:0-12609 GCA_964195405.1 uncultured Acidimicrobiia bacterium | reverse complement strand
GGTCGTCACGGGAACCGAGGTGGTCGTCACGGGAACCGAGGTCGTCGTCACGGGAACCGAGGTCGTCGTCACGGGAACCGAGGTCGTCGTCACGGGAACCGAGGTCGTGGTTGGGGTAACCACCGAACAAACAATCAAGTGGCTAAAGCCCGGTCCTGTCTCCCCTGCCGACGGATATGGATGGCCGCCGATCGGGTCGTAGTACACGAAGTTGGTCGTGGCCTGCTTCACAACCAACAGCACCCAAGTCTCTCCGTTAGCAGCCGCCGGCATCACGAACGCCGAACCGCCTGACTCATCTATCTTGTCACAAGAGGCGTCGTGGATCTCTCTTACGTCAACTAGATAGGTCTCCCAGAATGGAGCCTGATTGGCTAAAGCGCTATGAGGCACGACGTCATCGGGCTGAACATGATCCGCTCGTGCTGCGGGATCTGCCAATAGGAACATCAGCGAGAGCACCAACGACGCGACAGTGGATATCGCCAAAGTCTTTCGCCCTGTTTGGGCAATCCCAGCCTGCATGGTCCCATCCCCTTTTCTTCTTCAGGACAGGCCGGTCTCACCATTGACTCCACCAGATCCAAGGTGACCGAATACGGACCTGGCTTCAAAGCCTCCCTATTTCCCCTTTGTGCGGGTTCAAAAGTTTCGCTACTTGCGAGTGTGGCCACTTAAAGTGGTCAACAACCACAGTGTGCCTTCAATTCGGATGTTGTCAACCGACTATTTGAGAGTTGAGAACTTCTTGTGGGGGACCCAACGACAGGGGCCTGTGAGTGGGACTTGTGTGAATAGGTCAAACGACCCAAAAGGGCTCTAAGCGGACCGTTCCGTTGGTTCCTGGGCATTACTGACAGGCACCAGAGTGGGGTTGACTTTTTTGTTCACCACATCTCGATCAATGAGTACTTGCTCAACGTCATCTCGTGAAGGCAGCTCATACATGGTGTTCAGCAGCACTTCTTCCATGATCGCCCTCAGACCACGGGCTCCAGTCGAGCGTTTCAGTGCCTGCTCAGCGATTGCATCCAGCGAATCGGGCGTGAAAACCAGATCGACGTTGTCCATCTCGAACATCCGGGCGTATTGCTTGGTCAGAGCATTCTTTGGCTCGGTGAGAATCGAGACCAAGGATTCCTTGTCGAGGTCTTCGACCGTGGCCATGACCGGGAGTCGCCCAATGAACTCAGGGATCAAACCATATTTCATCAAATCTTCAGGAAGCACGTCTTCGAGAAGTTCGGTCTGACGCCCGTCCTTGGCGCTGATCTCGGCGCCAAAACCCACCCCACGCTTTCCGATCCGGTTTCCAATGATGTCCTCGAGACCACCAAAGGCACCACCGAGGATGAACAAGACGTCGGTGGTGTCAAGCTGAATGAATTCCTGGTGTGGGTGCTTGCGGCCGCCTTGTGGGGGCACCGAAGCGACCGTGCCCTCGAGTATCTTGAGCAGGGCCTGCTGAACGCCCTCTCCGGAAACGTCACGGGTGATGGAAGGGTTCTCAGCCTTGCGGGACACCTTGTCTATCTCATCTATGTAAATGATCCCCTGCTGCGCCTTATTGACGTCGTAGTCCGCGGCCTGAAGCAACTTCAGAAGGATGTTTTCGACATCCTCCCCGACGTATCCTGCTTCTGTGAGACTTGTCGCGTCGGCGATGGCGAATGGAACGTTGAGCTGTCTCGCCAGAGTCTGAGCCAGAAGAGTTTTCCCGCTTCCGGTTGGCCCGATGAGAATGATGTTTGACTTCTGGAGCTCGACATCACGTTGGACGTCACCGGTGCGGATCCGTTTGTAGTGGTTGTAGACAGCCACAGCCAGCTTGCGCTTGGCATCCTCCTGGCCGACCACATAGTCATCGAGATACATCTTGATCTCGGCCGGCTTGGGCAGATCGGCGAAGCTGATCTCTTCGCTGGTCGAAGAGAACTCCTCCTCGATGATCTCGTTACAGAGATCGATGCATTCGTCGCAGATGTAGACGCCGGGTCCGGCGATGAGTTTCTTAACTTGTTTTTGGGACTTGCCGCAGAAACTGCACTTGAGCAGCTCACCGCCATCACCAAGTCTTGCCATCAGGGACGCAACCTCCGCCTATTCGGAGGCAGAGGCTACCGCAGAGAGCTCGCGACGCGTGAGAATGCCGTCAATCACCCCGTACTCCTTGGCCTCATCGGCCAACATCCAATAGTCACGTTCAGTGTCATTCGTGACTTTCTCGACGGTCTGACCGGTGTGCTCAGCGAGGATCTCGTTGAGTTGCTCTCTCATCTGAACGATGAGACGCGCCTGGATCTCGATGTCAGACGCCTGACCTTGTGCACCACCAGAGGGTTGGTGGAGCATCACACGGGCATGAGGAAGGGCATACCGTTTGCCCTTGGCACCGCCGGCGAGAATCACTGCGGAAGCGGAAGCGGCCATGCCCATGCACACCGTGTTCACATCGGGCTTGATGTACTGCATCGTGTCGTAGATGGCGAACAACGAAGTGATCGACCCGCCCGGTGAGTTGATATAGAGGAATATGTCTTTGTCCGGGTCATCCGATTCGAGATGCAAGAGCTGAGCCATTATCAGGTTGGCGATCGTGTCGTCGATCGGTGTCCCTAAGAAGATGATCCGGTCCTTGAGAAGCCGGCTGTAGATATCGAAGTAACGCTCTCCCCTGCTCGTCTGCTCAAAGACTGTGGGGACTACATAGTTGTCGGCTCTCATTCTTCTTCCTCCGCTAGTTCAGCAGCGACGACCCCGGCGGTGACGACTTCTCCCTCAACGATCTCATCATCGACAACCTCGGCCTCGACCTCGGGTACTTCCAACGTTAAGTCAAGCGGGTTGCCATCCTCGTCAACGGGTTGAGCGTTGCTGAGAATGGCCTCCAGAGCTCTGTTGCGCAGAATATCACTGGCCAGTGCCAACTCTTGACCGCTCTCGCGGAATGCTTTGAGATACGCCACCGGATCATCCGACTGGGCGGCCAGCGACTGGAGTGCATTCGACAGGTCCTCCTCTGTTACCTCAATCCCCTCGGCCTCAGCGATTGCCTCCATGAGCAGACGGTTCTGGATCGACATTTCGGCCTGGGACTGGAGGTCTGCAATGAACTCCTCTTGGTTGACACTCGACGCCTGGAAGTAGTCATCGAGGGTCAGATCTGACTCCTCGAGTCGATGGAGAAAGTTGTGCAGCTGGCTGTCCATCTCAACACGGGTGATCGCCTCGGGCAACTCGACGTCGATCTGATCTCGCAACGTCGACAGGGTCTTTTCGGAGAATTCCCTGGAGATAGCACGCAATTTGGCATCACCCAGACGATCACGAAGCTCGGTGTTGAGCGAGTCAACCGTCTCGAACTCGGTGTTTTCGTCTACCCACTCGTCGGTGAGGCCAGGGAGAATGCGTTCTTTCACTTCGTTGACCTTGACGACAAACGTGACTTGTTGTCCGGCGCGATCCCCGAATCCTTCGGGAAGCGGGGCCTCGAAAGTGACCTCTCCCCCGGCTTCGGCGCCGACAACGATGTCGTCCATCCCCTCAATGAACAGACCGGAACCGACCTCATAGAGAAGATCGGTGGCGGTGGCCTCCTCCACTGGCTCATCGTCCTGGTGGGCTTCCACATCGATAGACACGAAGTCACCTGGCTCAGCGGCCCTTTCCACCTCCTCGACAGTTGCAAACTGCTCCAACATCCTCTTTGTCTGCTCCTCGAGGTCTTGGTCTGTGACTGCCGGATTGGTGACCTCAATTCTCCGATCCTGATATTTAGGAGTATCGATCACCGGCCACAATGTGACCTTGACCTCAACCTCGACTCCGCCGTCAACATCATCGACTGAAGACAACTCCGGAGTTACGGCTGGATCGATCTCCTCTTCCTTGAGAACATCCGTGAGTGTCGGCGGGACGAGATCGTCGATGGCCTCGCGCCGAACCCGATCGGCGCCGACAGTTGCCTCGACCACCGGAAGTGGAGCCTTGCCCGGTCGAAAGCCATGGATCTTGACCTCGTTGGCAAGCTTGCGAGCTGCGCCCTTCTTGGCCTCGTCGATCTGCTCGTCAGAGAGCTCGAACCTAACCAGACGCTCAAAGGGTCCGGACTCGGTGATTGTTGTTGTCATCGGTTTCACTTCGGTTTCTAGTTGTTCATGACAATCAAACGGGGCGCTTTCGCGCCCCGTGATCTGGGGTGACCGACGGGACTTGAACCCGCGACATCCTGGACCACAACCAGGTGCTCTACCAGGCTGAGCTACGGCCACCATGTGGCGAATGGTTCCGCCTGCGCCCCCCGGGAGGACTCGAACCCCCAACCTGTGGATTAAAAGGGACCGACCCCCATCTTCACCAGGTTTTCATTGGATTTTTCGAGGTTCCTACGGGGCGGGAAGCGACCCACACGTAGCAGAGGATAATGCGACTGAAGGACGCATACGACATCTGGTTGGACGACAGGCGCCGAATCTGCGAGTCGGCGTTCTGATTTGGTTCGAGGACGTTCTCTTGGACGCAACTGGCCCCGCCCTGCAGATCGGTCAGGTAACTGACTGGTCGCTCCCTGCAAGCGACCCCACCTACGAATCGGACCTTTCGCGTCGGATGCGGTGGTCCCTCTCGGATGCCGAGCTTCCTCCACCCAACCCGCAAACACAGGTGTGGGACCGAGCCGTTGAGCTCTCATGTGGTCTGTCACTCGAACATCCCGGCAACACTCGTGTGGCCCTTTTACGTAGGGCATTTTGACACTCCAGAGAGGACTGTTTCCTCTGCCGATGGCGGTGTCGTTCCACGTTTAATGAACGTAGAAGCAGACCCCTAAGAAGAGGAAGAATCAGGAATGGGAAACTTTCACAAAACCCTGCTGGCATCAGCAGCTCTAGCATTAGTCATATCTGCATGTGGCGGCGCTGCCGAAGCCAGCACCGACAATCATGATGATCCAGCGGGCGTGACTACCGAGCGGGTCATCGAAGTATCAATGACCGAATTCGCTTTCAGTCCTGCACCCATCGAAGTGAACGAGGGTGAGACTGTCACCTTTGTCGTCACCAACGACGGTGTGGTTGATCACGAGTTCAGGCTTGCCAACGATGAACTCGTTGAGGCGCATGAGCACGACAGCGACCATGAGGACATCGATGAGATGGACAAGGACATGATGGGTGTCCTTCTTCTTGCTCCTGGTGAGACTGGTGAATTGGTCGTCACCTTCGACCATGACGCCACTTTCACCGAGGTCACCTGCCTACTGCCAGGACACCGTGAAGCAGGAATGGTCACGCCGCTGGCCATCAACGAGTAGCAACAACTGTTGACCGAGTGGTGGTCCTTCTTAGGTGAAGGGCCGCCCCCTCATACGAGTACCCGGTACGCGACATGTGAGACACCAGGAACATTCGCCCAATGAATAGGGCCATTTCCCCGACCCAACACGGTGTTGATCTACTTCAAACAGAAGAAAACTAAAGGACAAGGAGCTTGAAATGATGTGGGAGTTTGGTACTGGCTACGGATGGATGCTTCTGTGGATGGCTGTGTTCTGGGGCGCCACGATCCTTCTTGTCGTCTGGGGCGTTCGACAGTTCACGGCAAAACAACATGACAGAGAAAGTCGCGCCCAGGGAATCCTCGAAGAACGATACGCCCGCGGTGAAATAGATCGAGGCCAATTCGAGTCGATGCACCGAACGCTTGGCGGCTCGGTCCTTCTCAAGTGAAGGTGTACGCGCCCAACTTGTACCCGCCTCTGCGCAGCATGCTCTGAGACTGCGGAGGATCGTTCAGATCGAGCCCGACTCCTTCCTCAATCAGGACGGGAGTCGGGCAGTCAACGCAACAGGCTCAACCACCTTCCTGTTGATAGAGGGGTGACACGACACGAAGCCGAACGGCTTCGGTCGGCTCGCTTCAATCCGGACCAACCTGCGCACCACTAGTGCCTTGGTGTGAAGCATCTCTCAAACAACCAAAAACCCCAGCAAAATGCCAGGGTTTTAAGCACCCCTGCCAGGACTCGAACCCGGAACCTGCGGATTAGAAGTCCGCCGCTCTATCCAGTTGAGCTACAGGGGCTAGGGGTCATGGCGGATTCACGAATTTCGGTGAACCATTCGAGCGGGTGAAGGGAATCGAACCCTCGTGGCCAGCTTGGAAGGCTGGAGCTCTACCATTGAGCTACACCCGCGGAATCATTCATTGTAAAGGTTTGGTCGGGCTGGTCGGACTCGAACCGACGACCTCGTGCTCCCAAAGCACGCGCGCTAGCCAAACTGCGCTACAGCCCGATGAGGTAACTGTAATTCCGTTGCGGTTCCTGTCCCAGTCGATTCGTATTCTGAGAGTATGGAACTCGAGGCGGTGCTCCTTGAGCGGGTAGGGACATACCAATCACTTTCACGTTGGGAAAGATCGGAGGTTGGTCGTGACCTGCGACGATTGGGGCTGTCTTATGGCGAGATCATGGACCTGATCGAGGTCAAGAAATCGACGCTGGCCACCTGGTGTCGTGATGTGGGGTTGTCGCCGGAACAGATCGCCGCAATCAAGGAGCGTCGGGCTCAGATCCCGGGGATACCGAGAGACACCAACTGGAGGCGTCGAGCGGAGATTCGAGAGCTGAGGGAAGTCACCCGATCCCTCGTGCCGGAGCTTGCAGACGATCCGCTGTGGATTGCAGGTCTCGTGATGTATTGGGCCGAGGGGGCCAAGACCCGGAATCAGGTAAGTATGGCCAATGCAGACCCACGAGCGCTGAGGCTGTTCATCCTTTGGAAACAGACGTATCTCAGCCCAGGAGCCCGGTTCTCGATTCAACTTCATCTTCATGAAGGAAACGACGATCGCGCTGCCAAGGAATACTGGCGTTCAGAGACTGGCCTACTCGAAGCTAACTTTCACAAAACATTCATTAAGCCGCAAGGAACGGGCCACCGAAAGAATCACCTCGAACATGGGATCTGCCCAGTCAAAGTTCGGAAGGCAGCGGACCCATGGAATATCATCATGGAATGGGTTGACTGCCTCGCGGTCCATTTCGACCTTGATATCGCCGCTTAGTAATATTGGCTCGGGGCCGCTAGCTCAACTGGCTGAGCAGGGCGCTCTTAACGCCAAGGTTGTGGGTTCGAGTCCCACGCGGCCCACCGAGCCTCCAGTCGCCCCTCTGGGGGCTTCTTTCATGGGACAATGGCCCACCACATGCGGGTGTGGCGAAATCCTGGCAGACGCGCAGGGTTTAGGTCCTTGAAATGCCCGTGATGCCCTGTGTCGTCCAGTGCCAAAGAGTCAGCAATGGCATAACTATTTAGCCCAGCGGTTCGAGTTCGTGACATTGCGCATCAACCGATGTCAACCCGCGTGGCTGCGATTTGGCTGCGCACGCGACCGCCCATAAGTGCCGTTATGTGCGGTGTCGGGGCTGACGATTGGTTGGCTACTTGGTCGGCTCGCGCCATTTGACCTCCCAGATGCGGAGCGGCTGTTCGAGCCCTTTGGGTTCGAAGTCCCCGCGGTCTTTGAATGAGAATCCCTTCCCGGCACTCAATTCGCGCACTGCGTTGGAAACAAGGATTTCTCCTCCGTCTGCCCTTTGGGCTATTCGTGAGGCGAGGATCACAGTCGCTCCGAAAAGGTCGCCGTCCTCTTGGATCGGCTCTCCTGCGTTGAGACCAATTCGCACCGACAAGGGAGGGGCATCAGCGAAAGTGTTGGTGCTGTTGTGAGCGACGATTCGTCTTTGCAGTGAGATGGCACAATCGATAGCGTTGGTAAGGCTCTCAAAGGACGCCATGAACCCGTCTCCGAGAGCTTTGATTTCGGTCCCACGGTGCTCCCCAAAAGATGCCCGAGTGATTTCTTCATGTTTCCGAAGAACTTCACGTCCTTGGTCATCGCCGAGGATTGTCATCATCTTTGTGTGATCCACCAGGTCAGTAAAAAGAACGACGCGGAAAACTCCCCTAGTCGGCCCTTTCTCAACTAGATACTGATCCAGTCCAAGGAACTCGCTGACAGGACGGACGGCATCCTCGATTTCACCGGCAGCAGGCAGTGGAGAACGTCCATCTACAACCACCAATCGGGCGTCTGGAATCTTCGAGGCCAGGGTACGACTCAGGCCGATGTCGATCCAGGTCAGATCTCGACGGTGCAGAACAAGGGTGGGACTCTCTATTTGGGAGAGTGATTCGGTGACATCGAACTCACGAGTAGCGGCGATGAGAGCATCAGCCTCTTCCGGTTCGACTGCCTTTTGCATGAGTTCTGCGTACAAATCCGATTGGCCATCTTCAGCCCATCCAATCAGCTCATGAGCTGCAGTCCGCAAGAAAAGCGAATAGTCGCTCTGGCGCAACGCACGCAGACCCTCCGCCTGAGCCGCACCCCAATAGTCAGCCCCTAAACTGTAAGTGCACCACAGAAGAAGATGCGACAAACGTTGGGGATTTCGAGCCGCATAGGCAATCGCCGCAGGACCACTATGAAAAACGCCCATCACGGCAACAGGATCACCGTCGAGTCGGTCGATCACCGCTTCGAGATCACGTACGTGCCCTTCGAGAGAGACATCCGCCACTCCACGTTGTGAAAGCCCAGTCCCACGGGCGTCATACCGGACAACAGTCGCCATCTCTCCCAGCCGCTGATACCAACTACGAATGTGAGGGTTTTGCCACTCCATTTCAATATGGCTTGACGGAATCATGGGGGTTTCGATCAACACCGGACCATTCCCATACGCCCAGTAAGCGATGCTCACATCATCAGCAGTCTGTGCATAACGGACCTGGGGTTCCATCAGCAGCGAGTGTAGAAGTGCATTATCAACCGACCCCTGGGACAGCAACAAGAACACGCCAATTCGATCCCGCCTCAGACTGGCGTCAGCAACAAAGACACCGACACCACCCGCCCATAACCGGCATTATATGCGGTTGGCCAGGTCTAGGGGGTGCGCGCTCGTCGGTTTATGCCGCTGGCTTCCGCGCAGTGACGATGCTGTTTTTGGGATTGCTGGGCAGCGGAACCCGTTCGAAATCCACGAAACCTGATTCGGCCAGCCAATCGCGGTACTCCTGTTCGGTATAGGCCTGTCCGTGGTCGTAGATGTTCAGGAATACGAGATTGAAGCTGACGGCGTCTTCGGGCGAAAGCCGTGAGTCGTCAAGCACCTGGGCGACCAAATGAATGACGCCGCCCGGGTCGAGAACATTGGCGACGTTCCCAAGCACGGCGCGGACCTCATCTGGAGAAAGCACCTGAGTGAGCTTGCTAGCCACGGCGACGTCGAACGAGCCCGACAAGCCATCACGGACCACATCGGCAGTCACAATCTCCACTCGATCGACCGCGTTGGCTTCCTCAACGAACCGCTCCGTAAACGGTGTAACCAAACCAAGATCGACCACCGTCGCCCGCAACTGAGGATTCGACTCGGTGACCGCGATGGCGAGACCCCCCGACCCACCTCCAACGTCGAGCAGAGACCGGAATGTCGAGAAGTCATGCTGCGCCATCAAATCGTGCCCAACAGCGATCGCGCCGGGATGCAGGCTGCGAAAGACCGCAGCAAGCTCTTCGTCGGACATGGAGAAGTAGTCGAGTTTGGCCTGCGGTGTTCCGGCGCTGATCGTGGCGGCGGTCTTCAACAACGCCTCCCACAGCATTGACATGAGTTCATGCTCCCCGCCCAGATACGACGGCCTCCCCCGCACCAGATACTCATCCGTTTCGGGGGTATTGGCGAACAAACCGTCCTCCACATTCATCAGCCCGGCTACCACCAACGCATAAAGCAACGGCCGAAGCTTCGCGACTTGCACATCGAGCTTGTCCGCGAGCTCCTCAGCAGAGAGCGGACCGTCTTCAAACGGAGTGAAGAGATCGAGTTGCATGCCAGCAAGCATGGCGAACGACGAATACGCCGAATCGCTGAGCCGAGTGATAGTTGCAGGAAGTTGTGCCTCGTTCACTGCCAGACCCCCGACTCGTCCAGTAGCCGATCGTTACGGGTCTCGCAGCGGATACCCGCGTTCTGCCATATAAGCGGAAAGGGAGACACCCCGCCCATCACCCGCATCATATGCCGCGGTTGAGTTCCAGCGTTTAGCCTGGACGTTGTGGGGCTAATCGCGGATCCAAATCAAGGGACGACCTGCTCCTGGCGTCGGCAAACCTGTCAGGCACCTCGGGTCCTCAGCCGATTCTCTCGACGGCCGGAGATACTGTCCTGTAGCTCCCGTAGGCCACGGGAATCACCCTGGACCCTTCCCCGGGGACCGTTGCTAGACCGCCCATAAGTGCCGTTATGTGCGGCCTCCGCCAACTGTTTGGGCCTCACGAAGCGTCAGCGACCACGCCACCAACTCATAAGTACGGCAACCAGGGCGATCCGTCGGGTCGGCACTGACAATCTTGTTAGCCGTTTCGGCCTTCTCGGATATTCCAAGAGACCCAGACCAGCCATGCCGTAACCGGAACGAAGACGAACCGTTGCACGGCGCCGGCTTCCACAACGTTGGTGATTGCTACCGCGACGCTGACAACAAACCAGATTGCTGCTACCAGAGCCGGTGTGGCGAGACTCTTCCAGGCGTCATTACGGGCGAACAGTCCCCTGATGGCGAAGAGTGTGCCCAGCAGACCGATCAGGCTCAGAAGGGCCAAGAGATCATGGGGCGAACCCTCGGTGGTCGGGTCGGTATTGAATATGCCAGTCCCGATCTGAGCGACCCCCGAAATGTACAAGAAGACGGTGGTGAGTCTCACTCCCTTACCCTCGAAACGGCGACGAATCCCAAGAGCGAGAGCGATAGCTGCCACACCTGTCGTCATAAACGCAACTTGTCTCAGCCAACCGAGATCGCCTAGGGCGTAGTTGCTGTCCGGTTCAGTCCATGCCACATCGGGCGCGATTATCAGCATGAACGCCCAGACGATGATCGGCTGGATGGCGAATCCGATTGCTGCGATTGTCCCAAGCAGCTTTGTGCTCAATACGCGCGTTGACGTACGGTCTTCCGTATCCAAGGTTCTCCCCTTCCCAAGATCGAACACAGACGAACATAGCGCATAAAACAGGCCCAGGCAGTGGTTTGATCATCGGCACGGGAAACTCGACGGAAAGGCCGACCGGCTGAGAGTCATGGTTCAACCGGGGCCGAACTCATCAACTCCGACGAACCTGAACGAGTCTCGAACGACATTCACCCCGCCCATAATCGGCATTATGTGCGGTTGTTGAAGGGTTGAACAGGCAAGCATAATTGCTGTTATGTGCGCGTGGGTGATGGTCGATTCCAGCTACGAGTCTGACTACCGCTCCGCTATATTCCTCCCTCGCCGTTCTTCGAGATGAGGAATTGGCGAAGGAAACGTAGGAGCATGCAGCGCATGCAGGAGGAGGAGAAACATGAGCGAGAATCCAAGTGGTTGGGCGGTGGGCTTGACGGGGTTAGCCGGGCTCCTGATGTTGATGCTGGGTGGCTGGTGGATCTTCGCCGGGATCGTCGCCCTCGCGAACGACACGTTCTATGTTGTCGGCCAGGAATACATCTTCCAGTTCGACGTGACGACGTGGGGTTGGATACATCTGATTCTCGGCGTCGTGGTGCTATTCGCCGGTATCGGCGTGTTCAGTGGGGCGGTGTGGGCCCGCACAGTGGGCGTGATCCTTGCTGTGATATCGGGGCTGGTCGCTTTTGCATGGCTGCCCTGGTATCCGGTGTGGGGGATCCTATTTGTCACTCTCTCGGTGTTTACGGTCTGGGCACTCACTGCCCACGGTCGCGACATCGCCATGGGATACGACACCGCGTAAAACGGGACTGACACTTCGATAAGCAGAAAGACCCACCAGCCTGAGAGGGCTGGTGGGTCTTTCTAACCATATGTGCCGTTCGTGTGGTGTCTTCGGCTTGGTTCGTGGGCTATAGCGACGGCCGTTGCATGGTTCGGGTTGATCTTGGGTTCAAGGCTTGTCTCGGAATGACATTCGATGTTCTGACCGGTTTCGACGCTCTGGTTTCTCTTTTCGGAGTGTGAGAGGCTGAGATGGTGGAATGGTTTGAACAGGGCGACCTTGACCGAATGACAGATGGTGGCTGGGTTACTGCTCTGGCAGCCGCCATGCTCAGCATCGGACTCGTATCCGGTTTAGTGACATGGTTAAAAGGTCGAAAGCTTCTGGCGGTACTGGTCTGGGTGCTGCTGGTTGGTGTTACAGCCGCCTTGGCTGCTCTCAGCTTCGGAGTTGGTGTACCAGCCACCTTTGACCGCAGCAACCTTCTGTCGGCCATGACCATTACAACCGCTGTTGGGCTGATTGTTGGAGTTGTGGGTGCGACCAGGATGGCCCGACCTTCTTCATGGTGGGCGCAGCGCATCTACTCGAACGATCAGTACGCCATGTCAGTGGAACGTTACGGCTGGTCGAAAGTGCGACCGAGATAGAAGCATTCGGTCGTCGGATAGTGTCGTCATCTTGATCAGAGTCTGGAGTGGGGTAGCTTGACCGGGTCGGGCGGGCAAGTGGTTTGACCCTCATTCAGCAGCCGGACATTGAAACAGGCTGGGAAAGGGGAGACCCTGAGTCCCCTCCGA